>CAZIBB010000022.1:11844-13262 GCA_964537075.1 uncultured Bdellovibrionales bacterium
ATTCCCTGTTCATCCGCCCGGGCGATGATCTTGTCATCAATATCAGTGATATTCTGAAGATAGAACACCTCGAAGCCCCGCCACCGCAGATATTTCACGATCATATCGAACTGAATATAGGTCTTCGCATGACCGAGGTGCGGCGCATCATATACCGTCGGCCCGCACACGAAGAAATCAATTTTCCCGGAAAGATTCGTTTCGAGAGTCTCCACTTTTTTCGAAAGCGTACTATATATTTTCTGGGACATAATCTCTATTATTGATATCTGGCAGAAGCATCATCTATGTCATCCTCGGGCTTGACCCGGGGATCCAGAAGGCTCTGTGGAACCTGGATTCCCGACTTCTCGGGAATGACAATCCAGAGTTACACTCAACCACTCCTTTCTCATCATACCTGCTCCGACCCCCTTTGACAAAACCTCTTTTTTGGAGTATACTTATAAGGTCAATAAGTAACGGGTGAAGCACTTCGTGTGCGCACCCGTTTTCTTTATTTGATGTTAATCAGTAAGCAAAAACAAACATATGACTGAAATCGTCATACAAGATGAAGTGGCCTCTGCCGAGACCGCTCCAGAAGCAGAGTGCGTGGGCGACTCATGCCCGAAATGCGCCGCTGATGCAAGCGGACAAGAAATGGCTTTTGCTTTTCTCTTGGCCCTCATGCCGGTGATCAGCCTGACCCTCTTCAGCCAGGCCGGACTCCTTTAGGAGTCCGTTTAATATCTCATCGCAAGAGTTCAATACTGAATATTTTCTCTTGCTTGTCGGCTGAAACTGTATAATTTTGGCTGCAAATCCCGAAAAGCTCGTCAGCGTATCTCGATATGTCTCCTCACTTTTCAGAATTTTCGCTCAAAATTATACAGTTTCATCCCCGACATGAGATATCAAACGAACTCTGAGTCCCTTTCCTTACGGTTCACAACAAGTGAACACCTCCTGCCGGTCCCTCTCAGGCCGGCTTTTTTATACAAAAAAGACTGGAATATAATCCAGCCTTTTTCTTATTTTTACTCCATATTCACAAACAACGGTCGTTCCGCCTGCGGACGGTGCGTCCGCTGTTCGTATTCTTTGTCTCTTGTTACTTGTGTCTATCTTCTCACCTCTCTACTCTCCTAGTAGATATATCCTTTGATCACCCGACTCGAAGTCGAAAGATACCGCTTATCCGTTATCGCCCAGCCGCGATAGTTCATTTCAGAGACGAGTATCTGTCCCTTTTCCACTTTCTCGACGAGAGCGACATGTCCGTAGTAGCGATTCTCCGTCGTCACGACGATAGCCCCCACCGCCGGAGTGCGACCCGTCTTGTATCCCATAGCTTTCGCATTATAGAGCCAGGTACCGGCATTTCCACTCCAAGGAACATAGCGCCTTTGCGCGACATACCAGGTGCAATACCCATA
>CAZIBB010000022.1:13362-15315 GCA_964537075.1 uncultured Bdellovibrionales bacterium
ACCGGCAGGATGAATATCTGATCCCCCGGCTTGATAGAGTCGACATTGTCGAGATCATTGGCCCAAAGAATCGTATTGATCGTGATGCCATGCTGTGTGGCAATCCCACTCACGGTATCGCCGGAAGCGACCGTATAGATCTTCACGCCATCTCCTTCTTCCGGATCCTTCGCCGCATTCGCACCGGACTGATAGTTTGAAATGACCACCTGGCTTTCCAGTGAAAGATTCCCATTCTTCGTATCGTCGAGAATAGTTCCTATATCCTCTCGGTTCGTGTCAACACCCGAAGGAGCGCTCGCCAACGGGGCAAGCGACAAATTATCGATTCGCGGCAAACGGGATGCAAGGCGTTTCTCGGTCGAAGCGAGAGCGACTTTCTGCGGAGATCCGAAATACCCGAAAAGCGTTCCTCCTTGTCGGCTCTCCTCCGAAAAATTCGTGACGGATACGAGAAGTGCACTCGAAGCCACCACCGAAAAAGCAGCCGAGGTACGGAAGGTACGGAGAAGATATCGGCCAATCTGGCCTTCCTTCGCAAAACGAGCGAAAAGGGTCTGAAAATAATGAATTCGGGTATGGAATGCCCGAAGTCTGATAGAGAGGTCTTCCTTTCTGTCATGCAAAAACCTAAGAAATTGCTTGATAATAGGTGGGAGCCCTTCAATTGGTCCAAGCGGTAGACGAGGGAGCAGGAATTCTGCCACAGTCGCGTCATCGGCTTTTCCCTTAATTTTTACAAAGGGTATTCTAGCGCAGACGCCAGAAACTGTCAATCAAAAAGTGCTATTTATGGCTAAAATAAGGGAAAAAATGATAATATATACTTGATACTGGATAATAGAAATCCCACATTCAATATCTAATATCAAATATCAAATATCTTCTTATCTCTTTTCTCCTATCTCTCTCAAAATACATACTGTACAATGAAAGGCATGGATACCCCTCTCCAAAAACTCATACAACGATATCTCGAACACCTCGAGATTGAGCTTGACCGCGCTCCGCGTACTCTTTCCAATTATCACCGCTCCCTCCAAAAGTTCCTCTCTTGGTCCGGCGCCGGAAAACCCGATGATATTACACTCGAAAAAATACGCGAATACCGGATTTTCCTCAATCGGTCGGAAAACGGCCGAGGTGAAACCCTAAAAAAAGTGACCCAAGCCTTTCATGTGGTCGTCCTCCGCTCCTTCCTCAAATTTCTCGCCAAAGACGATATCGAATGCGTCTCAGCGGAGAAAATTGAAGTCGGAAAATCCCCCATGCGCCAGATCGATTACCTCGAATACGATGAGGTTCTGCGATTGATTGCTGCGACAGGCGGCAGCGACCGGAAGTCCCTCAGAGATCATGCCATTCTCGAGCTTCTTTTTTCAGCGGGACTCCGTGTCTCTGAATTGACGAATCTCAATCGCGATCATGTCAATCTGAAAAAAGAAGAGTTCAGCGTCCGAGGCAAAGGTTCCAAACTCCGCATCGTCTTCCTCTCTCCTGAAGCTCGTGATTCACTTGAGGCATATCTCTCCCACCGGGATGATATCGATCCCGCACTCTTCGTCTCCTTCCCGAAGTTTCCCGAGAGAAGTGGGCGAAAAACGCTCCGACTGACCCCGCGAAGCATTCAACGACTCGTCAAATATTATGCGACCAAGGCCGGTATCGTGAAAGACGTTCATCCGCATACGCTCCGTCATAGTTTCGCGACCGACCTCCTCCAGAATGGTGCCGATATCAGAAGTGTCCAGACGATGCTCGGGCATTCTTCCATCACGACCACTCAGATCTATACCCATGTCTCCAATGAATATCTGAAGGAAACCCACAAAAAATTCCACGCCACCAAGAGGAAAAAGTGAGAGACTCGGTAACAATGGACGCTACTCATAAAAATCCTTTGCCAATCCTTGATACCGTACAACCATGCCATTCACCGTGGATATCTGCCGG
>CAZIBB010000023.1:0-13784 GCA_964537075.1 uncultured Bdellovibrionales bacterium
TGAACATGAAACAAAAAACCTGGATCCCGGGTCAAGCCCGGGATGACAATCAGAGAGTTTAATGCCAGTTCGCTAACAAAAATAGAGTACCTGAAAAATGGATTTTAATCAAGAAAAAACCGCTTGGTCCGAGATTATACGGAATCAAGCGGAAGAAAAAAACGCTCTGATATTGGCGATTTTGGTCGCGATGGAGAGTTCGTGATACATGATGTTCCGATCTTTCGCCCAGTCGATGTAAAAATCGGTGGTCTCCGTGATCTTTCGGAGCTGTTTTTCGAGCGGGCAATGGTAGAGTGTGAGATTGTTATGAGTGCGATCGGCAATCTTCACTCTCGCAACTTCGTGTTCCGCTCTGTCGAAGGATCCATGATATGCGAAGTCCCGATCGAATTCCGATGTGAAGTATGCGACTGAAATTTTCGTCAAATGCAGTACCCATCGCGCGAGTACCACATTATAATCGCGACTTATCAGCAGATACGTCCATTTCTCCGGAAAGTGTTCGATCGCATCATGAAAGAGAGCAGCGAGGATTTCATTCAGATCCCTACTTTTCAGATGGACGATGACGACGACAGCTACGGCATGGATATGAGTCATATATGTTTTGCCGCTTTCACGTTTCACGTCTCTGAAGTCCCGTTCTATCTCCTCATAGGCGCGTATGAATGTGAGGTAAGCAGGACTTGTAGGTTTGAATACCTTTGTTCGCATATACTTAAACAAGGCGCGTTTCGTTCGATATCGCCAGAGCGCCCACAGGAGCGCCATGAATTTCAACATGATAGCAACTCCTTTTTTGATGGATGGGAAGGAACGAGAATGGAAAGAATACCAAAAAGCAGCTATTTCGTCAAGCCTCTTGTTCTGTCAATCTACCAGTATATCTGAGACAGGCTCTGAAAAGTTTTCTATATCTTCAGTGTGTCGCGGATGGCGACTTCGGACGAGACGACGCCGATCGCAATACCGGATCCGAGGAGTCCGGCAATGATAGGAAGGAGATGTGCCGTATAAAAAGTAATGACGGTTCCTTCAAGGAATAACTCTGTCGTATATGGCGCGAGGAATCTAAAGGAGATGAAGAGAGCCACCATGGTGATGATTGCGGCGATAACCCCATAGAGCACTCCTTGAAATATGACGGGCATACGGACATAAAGGTTCGATGCGCCGACGAGACGCATGATCTCAAATTCCTGATGATTGGAACGTATGGTGATGAGGATGGCGTAAAAGGTGATGATGAAGGCAATGACGATGAGAATGCTGCTTATGGAGATACCGACAAGATCGATGGTCCGCGAAGCTGACGAGAGACGATCGATAATCTTCTTGTTTCGTTCATAGTTGATGCGATTGATATCGCTTTGGTATGTCGAATTTTTGAGTTGGTTCGCGATGAGTGCGTAATCGTCCAGATTCTTGGCGCGGATGACTAAAGTTGGCAAAAGCGGATTTTCTCCGATAGTGTCCACGGCGCGTCTGATGATGTCATCATTTCCGTTTCTCGCCAATAATTCGTTGAGGGCATCATCCTTCGAGACATATTGGACGGAGGAAATTTCCTTGTATTTTTCAAGCTCTTGCCTGATTTCCTGAATACGGGTTTCCGATGTTTCGGTATTGAAAGAAACGGCGATACTGAGACTCTCTTTCTTGAGTGTGAGGGCGGAGTTCATTGAAATTGCGGCGATAATAGAAAAGGCTCCGACGAAAAGCGAGAGCGAGAGGATAGCGATCGCCGAGAACGTCAGCCAGCCGTTCCGAGTGAAATATCGGATGCCTTCTTTCCAGGTGCGCCATAATTTAAGGGAAACTTGTTTCATAGGATTTCTGTTTAATTGATTTTGTGTCGTGTCAGGTGATATATCCCTTTGTCCTCATCGCGAACGATCCTTCCATTGTCGAGGGTGATGACCCTGCGCCCGAGAGAATCGACGACCGTCTTATTGTGTGTGGCGAGAATCACGGTCGTTCCGTAGGAATTGATTTCAAGAAGCAGCTGAGTGATATCTTCGGCCGAGAGCGGATCGAGATTGCCTGTCGGTTCGTCGGCGATGAGTATTTTTGGCCGGATGATGAGGGCGCGGGCGATCGATACTCGCTGCTGTTCGCCGCCAGAGAGTTCATGTGGAAAACGGTGCCCCTTGTCGGCAAGTCCGACGATATCGAGGATATGCGGTACGGATTCTGCGATTTCGAGAGAAGGACATCCGTCTACCTCGAGGGCATATGCCACATTTTCGTAGACGGTTTTCCGTGGAAAGAGTTTGAAGTCCTGAAAAATGGTTCCGATGTTCCGACGATAATATGGAAGGTGCTTTCGTTTGATATCATGAAGGGATCGTCCATCGAAATAAATGGTACCCTCGCTCGGTTCTTCTTCGGCATAGATAAGTTTGAGTATGGTTGATTTTCCTGCACCGCTCGGGCCGACAATGGAAAGGAATTCCCCCGGAGTGATCGAAAAATCAGCGTGTTCGAGAATGGTCTGCGCGCCGAACGACTTCGATACGTCTTCGAATCGGATGATGGCGCTGTGTATGAGCAAAGCGTCTTTACTTGTCTCCTCCAGAGTCGTTTCTTTTATCATACTTTTTCTTTTGATTTTTTTAGCACTTTTCCATTGTACAGAGGTATTGTAACTCGCTTTTGATAAAGGTATCAAGCTCCCCGTTCAGAACGGCTTCAGGATCGCTTGTTTCCACCTCGGTCCGATGATCCTTCACCATCTTATAAGGGTGGAGAACGTATGAACGGATTTGACTGCCGAAATCAACCTGTCGCTGTTCGCCCTTGAGCGTCGTTTTCTCCGCCAGCTTTTTCGCTTCTTCCCTTTCATAGAGTTTCGATCGGAGCATTTTCATCGCTTCCGTTTTGTTCTGGAGTTGGGAACGCTCGCTCTGACACGCGACGACGATCCCGCTTTCGAGATGTGTGAGGCGCACCGCACTTTCCGTCTTGTTGACGTTCTGCCCCCCTGCCCCCTGCGATCGATAGGTATCGACACGCAAATCCTCGGGTCTGATGATGATCGTCGTATCGGTATCTTCGATGACCGGGAGGACTTCGACGGATGCGAAGGATGTCTGTCTGAGGTTGTTCGCATTGAAGGGAGAGAGTCTCACAAGCCGATGCACGCCGGCCTCGCCACGCAGGTATCCGTATGCATACCGCCCCGCGATCTCGATGGTGGCATTTTTTATCCCTGCCTCGTTTCCTTGGGCTGAGTCGAGCACTTTAGCGGCATATCCCGCGCGCTCAGCGTAGCGGAGATACATACGCAGGAGCATGGCAGCCCAATCCTGCGCCTCGGTGCCTCCTGCGCCCGGACGGATGGAGAGGAGGGCATTATTCTCATCGTATTTCCCTCCGAGCAAGGTCTGAAATTCCCAGTCCCCCGCTTCTTTGGCAAAAATGAAGTATTGATTCTCAATCTCCTTTTCTTCTTCGCTATCGGGGTCAAGCGTCATGAGTTCGCTGAGGTCTTTGCTTCCCTGAAGGAGTTTCTGAAAACGATTCCGCTCGCTTTTGAGCGTTTCCAATTCTTTGAGGATTTTCGATGCGTACTCGGGGTTATTCCAGATGTCTGGTTTTTCCGATTCGATGGTGAGTTCATTGATGCGCGCTTCTTTTTTTGGCAAGTCAAAGATAGTCCTGCAAGCGCAGGAGTTTATCATTCAGCTCGATAATGCGACCATTGAGTTCATCATTCATAGTTTCAGTATAGCACGATACTTTTGCTTGGATTGATTTTTTTTCTTGAATGACGTAGAATCCCATTTGTGCAATAGCCATCTTAGCTCAGTTGGTAGAGCGGCGCACTCGTAACGCGCAGGTCCGCGGTTCAATCCCGCGAGATGGCTCACAATCTATATTTCTGAAAAAACTCCGAAAAAGGAGTTTTTTTGATGTAGAACAGCGGACGCACCGCTCCAAAAGCGGAGCGACCGTTATTCTACCGCTCAAGTTTTTTGTCGATGATGGATTTCAATTCATCATAGCTCACGGCGCCATTGATAAATTGGTCATTGAGAAATGTCCCCGGGGTTCCGGAGATACCGAAATTTGCAGCCTCCTCGCTGTCCGATTTTATTTTCTCGCTGTATTTCTTCGTATCGAGGCAGACATTGAATTTCCTGCTGTCGATACCGAGTATCCGCGCATAGTCCTTAAACTTTATCGTACCGGATGTTTTGCTCCACTCGTCTTGTTTGGCGAAAAGCATATCGCTATAGATCGGAAATTTCCCCGCTTCATTGGCACATTCGGCCGCGAGTGCCGCATTTTCAGCTTGCGGATGGAATGAAAGCGGGAGGTGCTTGTAGACGAAGCGGATATCGTCCGGATATTCTTTCAGTATTTTTTGGATGGCGCTATGAAACAATTTGGAATAGGGGCACTGAAAATCAGAATACTCTATGACCGTGATCGGCGCCGTGGCCGAACCGAGAACGATATCCTCGTCCGTCACTCCGGGAAGCCTGAGAAATTTCCCCGGGGTTTCACCGATTTTGGTCATATCGAGTAGGTACCGATTTCCCGTTTCGGTGAAGAGGGTGGTGGCCTGTCCGTAGAAAATTGTTTCCTGAATAGGATCCGAAAAGAGAAATGCCGGAAGTGCGGTAATCTGATGATCGGCGACGAGCCGCTGCCCTTCCTCGGAGGAATATTCGACTGTATGTGCGATGGTCGTCGGTACGACACGCCGTATCCAGGTAAGAGCCTGATTCGGATCGCAGTCGGCACAGGAGGAATCGGTCAGTACCGTCAGTCCCACTTTCGGATCGGCATAGGCGACCCATGTCTTATTTCCGATTTCGAGGACATCGTTATCGTCTACGGTGTGCCTGGAAAATCCCGATCCCGTGATGAGCTGGACGACATCAATAAAGAGACTGCCGACGATGAGTCCGGCGAGGATGACGCAGAGCGATATGAGGTTCTGTATTTTCTTCTTTTCTTCAAAGAGAGCGATCATAGCTTTTCAGAGTGGATTAGATTTGAAGTCGTGCGATATATCCATCACATGCATCATTGCGAGCAGGATTCTTCCGAAGCATTCTCTCTTCCGAGCGATGAGCCTCCCTTTGAAAGTATCTCCTGTTCGACTCCGTTGAAATCGATCCTGTTTTCCGGCGTCTCTACGGTGTAATCATCGTAGCCGATAGTGATCGATCTGGTCGCGATTTCTTTCAGGGCGACACCGAGAATACAGCTGATACAAAAAATCAATGCGAGCTCAATGCGTCGAATTTTTGGCTCGGTAATACCCTTTTTCCATTCGGAGAAAGAAAAAAAGGAAGGCAAAACGAACCTCCCTTTCTCTGATGTCGGTTCCATAGTAGCCCAAAGTTAGCACTTTGCATTCGAAAAAGCAAGCCGCAAAGCCTCGCTCAGAGTGATTCCAGAAAATCGTCGAGTTCGTCGATCGACCGCGTGCCGATGGCATCTTTTTTGACCGACGGATTGTTTATCTCGTTTCTGACCCGTCGTGCGGCGTTATCCGGTTTGACGAAATGCAGGACGTGGCCATCGACGGCGACATTGGGTCCCTGTTTGCAGAAGCGGAAGCAGTCGCCGGTCTTTTCGATCTCGCAGTCGGCGACATTCCCCGCGACGAGCGCCTCATAGACTTTTTCGGAGCCATTGCGACAGCAATTCACATTGATACAGACCTTGATATGATGTTTTTTTGATTCCATAGGGATATTGTTTTCAGTAGTTGCATCGCTTACACAAACAGCGGTGAAACCCCTGTTCGGATTACGCAGACGTTATTTTCTTTATTGCAGCTTTTATTTTTATACAGGGGTTTCACCGCTGTATTTTCGATCTAGTCTTTCCAGAGATATTTATCAAGTTCGGGCGTGGTCGTCGCTTTTCCATCGGCATCGGCGAGGAGCGCAGCGATATTCTTTCTTCGTGCGAATTCCTCCCCTGCATCGCGCCCGAGTATGAGTATCGATTTCGCGAGGACATCGGCCAGCGCCGTCTCATGGGCGACTACCGTGACGGTCACGAGATCGGTCTTGGCGCTTTTTCCGGTACGGGGATCGATGATGTGATGTTTCATATTCATTCCATTGATCCAGTGACGCCGATTGATGCCGGATGTGGTCGCGGCCTTATCGGAAAGCATGAGGGTCGCGGACGGATGATCGGGATATTTCGGATTTTCGATGTCTACCGCCCAATACGGATATTGTTTTTCCTGGTTTTTTCCTGCGGCATAGAGATCGCCACCTGCATCGATGAAAAAATTATAGTACCCCTGACTGCGCAGGAAGAGCGCAATACGATCGACGATATATCCCTTGCCGATACCTCCGAAATCGAGTCTCGCGCCGTGAGTGTCGATCGTCAGCGTATCCCGGTCCATTTCGATATTGTCAAGCGACAGTATCGGCGAATCATTTGTATGGAGAGTATCAGGGGAAATGAATCCCTCGTGGCGGCTTTTGACATACCCTTCCTTCTCGAGTGCCGGGAGAATGGTCGGATTAAAAAGTCCCTCGGTGAACAGATGATATTCCCCCGACTTTTCGAGGAGATGAAAAAATTCTTCAGAGACGTGCTCTTTTTTCGTATGATTATCGTTGAATACGGAAAGTTCGCTTGTCTGTTTGAACCGGCTGAAACGCGCTTCGAAATCACAAAACATATCGAAACACCGATCGAGATCAGATTGGAGTGCTTCTTCTGAGTGTGTATCGCTCTCAATTCTGACAAAAATGTCAGTCGACATGATTTCACCCTTGATTTCTTTTTCGACGGAATGGAGTGTACTCATTATAGTATATATTCTATGGTAAAAGTGACATTTTTGACAGTGCTTCTTTTTTGAAGAAAAAAAACCGCCGGAAAGTTGGCGGTCGAAAAGTTGTTTGACATCATACTCCCTTGCGCTGAAGGACGACACCGACGGTCTGAAGGAGTATTTTCAGATCGCGCCAGAGGCTCCAGGGTTGAGCTACGTATTCCAGGTCGAGATAAATCGACTCAGGAATATCATTTCTTTGCGTGGTCCGTCCCTTGATTTGGGCAGTACCTGTGAGTCCCGGATGTACCTGGTGTCGTTTCTCGGAAAAGGGATTTTTTCTTGTCATTTCATTGATAATTCCCAGTGTCTTCGGTCTCGGTCCGACGAGGCTCATATCACTCCGAAGTACATTCCAGAGTTGAGGGAGTTCATCGAGATAGCTTGAGCGCAGGAATCTGCCGATTGGAGTGATACGTGAGTCTTTCTTCCGGAGAACGATCGACTCAACACAGCAGTCCGGCTCATTCTTGTGGAATGTTCGGAACTTGTAGATGATGAAAATTTTGCCATGCCGCCCGACCCGATTTTGGACGAAGATAATTGAGCCAGGAGAAGAGAGTTTAATGCTGACCGCGATGACGATCATCAATGGAAAGAAGAATAGAAGCAACACGAGCGCTCCTATGAAATCAAAGATTCGCTTTGACATGAGACACCCCTCCGTGTCGAGTTGTTTTTAAGTTACCAATTTACGTATAAAATATTGCAATTTTCCTTGAAAATGTCAACCCCAACGAGTATTTTTTTGTTAATTGATAAACGAATAGAATAATGCCAATACCGCTACCATCATAATGACGAATGTGAGCCTGACAAAGGTATTCGAAAGATGTCCGTTTTTATATTCCCCCATGATATGCTTGTTGTTTCCCACCCTGGCGATCATAAACAGAAGCGGGACCGAAGCGATACCGTTGAAAATGGCGGTGTATATAAGGGCCTTGATAGGGTCTATGCCGAGAAAGTTCATACTGAGTCCAGCAATGGTTGCCAGGATAATAATAATATAAAAACCTCTCGCATGACGGAACTTTCGATAGAGGCCTTCTTTCCAGCCAAAGGTTTCGCTTAAGGCATACGAGGAAGATCCAGCCAGTATGGGCACCGCCAAGAGACCGAGTCCGACAATCCCTATTGAGAAGATGAATTTCGCGACGAAGCCGGCATTGGGAAAACTCTGTACCAACGGTTCGAGGGCGCGCGCGGCATCGGCGGCAGTGTTGATTTCCTTGATGCCGCTCGCATAGAGTGTGGACGCGCAGGCAATGACGATAAACCAAGCCGTGACACTGGCGAAGGTCATGCCGATGAAATTGTCGATTCGCAAGTTATGGAGAAATTTTTTTGTCGGCGCCGGCTCTTCCCCGATTTGTGATTTGTTGTGCTGAGCGATTTGTTCCTCGACTGTTTCGGAAGTATCCCAAAAGAAAAGATAGGGAGAAATGGTCGTCCCGAGTATACCAACAAAGATTTGCAACGTTTCGGAATTGATTCGTGGTTTGAGATTAAAAGTATGACGGAATATTTCCCCCCAATTTTGACCGACAAGGAGGGCGGTGATCGGATATGCGAGCAGGGTGAGCGCGAGCCATTTCAGTATCTTGGCGTATGTTCTGTAGCTTATGAAAACAACGAGCAGTATGATGATGATCGCATAAAAAACAGCGAGGAGTGCAAAAGGAACAGGTACGAAGAGCTGTGTGGCTGCAGCCATCGCACCGAGGTCAGCGCCGATATTGATGGTATTTGCCACGACGACGAGTCCGACTGACATATAGAGGAGCTTTCTGTTGTAGTTTTCCTTGATGACGGCCGAGAGTCCCTTGCCGGTGATTGCCCCGATACGGGCACAGCTTTCTTGCACGGCGAGAAGAAGCGGGAACACAAGCGGGAATGCCCAGAGGAGACCAAGTCCAAATCCCGCTCCCGCCTGTGAATACGTAGCGATGCCCGACGGATCATCATCGGCCGCGCCAGTGATCAGTCCTGGCCCCAAGACTCGCAAGAAGCGATTATATTTTTTGCGGTGCCGCAGGTGTTTATGGAGATTTTTCGCCTGCTGTTCCGCCGCTTTCGATTCGTGATCCGCCTCATTTTTTTCCCCAACGGAACGGTTTTCGGTATGGCTCATATTTTTGTTTTTTTGGAGCTTTTTTATCTTAGGCTTCACCGTAAATGTTTTCGATATCCACAAAAATCCGGTCTATTTCCTTTCTTACTACAGAGCTTTGGGTCAGCATTTGTGCTGTGCGGAGCATTCTCTCAGCATCTTCACGCTCTTTCTTGTCAAAGAAACCGCTTTCGAGAGATTCCTCCACGCGCGCGATCAACCCTTCCGCCGTTTCTCTTCCTATCGCCTCGGCCGCGCTTTTTTCCGTCAGAGATTCAGGGAATTTTTCTATCATATGGATAATGTTTTCGTACGATATCAAGAAGAATACTTCATCAGTATAGCAAATTTCACGGTCTGTTTCCATGACCGCGGCTTTCTGGGAAACTTTTCCAAAATATGCCTCTAGGTTTTCATCTGGAAACGCTATTTGACGATTGAGGCGATATGGAACAGAATAGCGGCAGGTATTTTCGAATAACCTGTCTGAGCAAAGGAGGGTAGTCCCATGAGCGCGCAGGGTAGGATAAGTATCACCGGTCGTTTCACTCTCTATGACGTGAATGATGTCAGGCTCACCATGAGGTCACTGGAATGTACCGGCCGAAAGAATCTTTATTCGTATTGCAAGAAGATGATTGCCGCAGGAGGAGATCGGAATCTCGTCTCCCCCATCAGTCCTGACTGTATCGATGAAATCGATCGGTTGTGCCCGAATTTTCATGACGTTTCACTTGAAATCCGGAAGGCTGTCGCTCTCTCCCTTCGTGAGCGTGGTGCGATACATATCCCCCCGATACTCCTTTTGGGAAAACCGGGGATCGGGAAAACGCATTATGCGAGCGAGATCTCGAAAGCTCTCGGAGTCGGATTTGAGTTCTTTCCAATGAGTTCCGCGACTGCCGGCTGGTTGCTCGGTGGGGCGTCTCCGATGTGGAGCGAATCCGGCATGGGTAAGGTCGCGCAGAGGCTTATCGAGTATCAGGAATCGAATCCCTGCATGTTCATCGATGAGCTCGACAAGGCGGGCAATGACATGAAATACAATCCGATCGGTGCCCTTTATTCACTTCTCGAGGAAGAAACGGCGCGTGCGTTTCGGGACGAGTACATCGGCATACCGATCGATACGAGCAAGGTGACATGGTTCGCCACCGCCAATGAAGAACAATACATACCGTCCTCCATTCGGAACAGGATGATTCATTTTTTCATTCGAGAACCGACTCGGGATGAACTGACGATGATTGCGAGAGAAATATATGCTGGCATCACGGCCAGATATCCTCGTTCTGGTTTCGATCCTCAACCGGATGACAGGGTCATCGAAAAGCTTTCCGAAATGGTGCCTCGTGACATACGGCTTGCCCTGACAAGCGCCTTCGGATCGGCCGCATTGGCGAAACGTCGGCATATCATTCCGGAGGACATCTGTCCGATCGGAAGCAGTCAACCACGAATGGGGTTCTGAAATTTCCTATCGCAATACGGGGCAGTGCTGATAAATGATCAGCACTGCCCTTTTTCTTTTTTGACTATGGCAAGAGATCAAATCGATCGAGTGTATCGACCCACCATTTCCGATCGGTGGAGATAATCTTTCTTGCTTCGACGGTGCGACGCGTCGGTCCGTAATGTTCTATAAGGACACGCGCTTCTTTGGTAAGCGGATTGTAAGTGGTATCGAGCGTAGCGAAACTCCCGAGTGAATCCACATTGGCGAGATTGTCGACGACGAGGTAATGAATCCCGTCTTCTTTTGTAAATCGAAAGCCTGGATAGTGTCCGGAAATTGAGAGGATGATGTTCGGATAACGTTCGAAGAAAGATCGTACTTTTTCGTAATCCGAAAGATTTTTCCTACCGGGAGCGACCGGGTGATGACTGAAGACGATGGTCGGGCGATCAGTCGCCAGTGCCGTTTCGAGCCAGCGAAATTCGTTTTCAGAGACATACCCGGCAGCGGTATGATTCGATCCTCTGTCGGTTTCTTCGTCGAAATTGGTATCCATGATGACGAAGCGCCAATCCCCTTCATCAAAATAGCGGTGATTATCATCGAGACTGAGAATTTCCCGTACTTCCGCCTTGGAGAGTGATCGGAGATCATGATTTCCGAGGACATATTCCCTGCGCGCATTTACCGTTTGGAATACGGCATCGATATCGCGAAATTGTTTTTTTGCTTTTTCAGGACTGAGTCCCGAGCTCTCTATCATGTCTCCGAGTTCTATGGCGAATGTCGGACGATACTCGTCGTTATAGAACGAGATCACTTTTTTGAGCTCTTCCCGCGCTTGCTTGGTGAGTTTGTTTCCGACATTGATCCGTGTGCCATACTCGAAGTCGCCTATGGCACCGAAATGAAAGACAGATTCCGCTCCCGCGATAGATTGTTGTTTGGTTTGAACAAACCACCAGACTCCGGAAGTGATAGTAGGAGCAACCACTACGATCAGAATAATTCCCGTGAATACGATTCTATTTCGGTGCTTCCGTGTCCAATGACGTAGTTGAGAGAATTTCAAACATGCGTCGGAAGAAATCTTTTTCCATCGGGAAAGAAATTGGTGAAGGTATTTCTGTGTGATTTTTTTAGATTTAGATGAAAGGATATGTCTCATATTCATTTTTTGAACAATGAATAGAGTATATCAAAATTTTAAAAAATGTTCATTAAATTACCTTTCCTTGCGCGACGGTGTATTGACAATAAGTCTTTTTACTGCTAAATATGAGTTACCAATTCTTTATCAAAGAGGAGTATCAGTCATGCAATATAGATGCGAACATGCGATTGCGCTGGCACGGGTGATCAAAGCTCGTTCACTGGTGTCTGGAGATATCTACGTTTTCGGGAGCGCTCGTTCCAGGAAGGACGGCGGGAATGACATCGATCTGCTTATCGAAGTCTCCCCCGAACTATTCGACCAGTTTCGTGACGAATGCGATACTGCGGGAATAGGTCACATCGCTCCCGTGGTGTATCGGGATGCTTCCTGTGACGGCAATTTCTGGAATTATTTCTCACCGAGAGAAGTCCGGTCAGAAGCCGCGCTCAAGGTTCTCGGCGTATCGCGTGACGATATCCTGAAGACCGATGGTATGAATATTCCGAGAAAGGCACTCGATATCATCTGTTTGCCCGTCGGGTGGAATGCATCGCCGCTTCTCGAGGAATTGCAAGTCAAAATATCAGCCTCATACAAGAATGCTGACTCGCATTTCATGCAGAACCTGCGTGACTCGGCCGTTCTCATCGAATGAGGGAGGTAAATGATATGTCTTGCGAAAAGTGTAAGCACATCAGCGAAAGCTATGACGGGAAACCGTTCATTCCGCCGGGTGGCAGTTGCAATGCCAAGGTACATGCCTGTTTTTGCGGACAGAAGTGGTGGCAATACAACGACTACTATCATCTCTGGCGAGGCGTTCCAAATGCGACGTACGATGCCGTACGATTTGGCCAGGATGTCGTCATCGATATCGGCTCGGGGCAGATTCTGGGACGGGCGAGCGAATTCATGTGAAGAACATTCATTTGGCAGAGTAAAAAGAAAAAGGATGGCGCGCCACACGGCATGCCATCCTGTTTTTATTTTCTGTCCATTCTAATATGTGTCTATTCCCCTGAGACATTCGTCGTGTCGGGAGATGGAGCGTCTTTGATTGTTGCTTCCGGAGTTTTCATACTCGTCTGTGTCGAACCGAAGTTGGCATACGCTATGGCGGCGAGGATGATCGTGAAACCGAATGGGAATTTGAACATCGGAAGCAGCCACGTCGTCAGTATGGTGTACAGGATCGGGAGGGTGATGAGAGAGAGGCCGAGCTTGTAAGCCTGTCCGTAGCTAAGGTCGGTCTTGCGGAGCTTGGCGACAATCCAAATGATGATCGCCCCGAAGAGGAGATATGTGAGATATCCGAACCAGAACAGCGCGAACAGAATGAATGGCAGAAAGACAAACAGTGCCGTCACGACAACCTTTCCGATGCTCAGGGTGGAATCCACCCATCCAGTCACCTTTTGTTTGTTCAGGACGAAGGTTCCCTTGTTGAATTTTGAAAACTGCTGGATTTCGATCTTGTCTTTTTCCCTATCATATATCCAGACGGCATCCTTTCCGAGAATGGCGGATGTATCATACTTATTGAAATCATCCGGTGTGATGGATCCGTTCGTGTTGATGACGATGATATTCTTTAGTTCTTTGATATTAAATTCTTTCGGCATCGGGATGGCGTACGGCTCTTTGACATTGGAAGTCATCTGACCATCCTGAAAAGTGAGCACGAGCTCATCCGGGTAGATGGCGAGTGCCTTGGTGCGGATATCCCCCGTTGTCTTGACCTGACTTGACCATGCTCCGAATGACACAGCGAGAGGTATCGAGACGAGTATCGCCATGCAGACGATAAAGAGGGAATAATATTTGAGTGCCACCGCGAAATTTTCCGTTTTGGCGGTAACATAGAAAGCCCGGTCGTAGACACTTTTCCTGATTGTTCGAAAAAATTCCATACTGTTTTTTAAGAAAAATTAGAGGAGTTCCGTATGTTTATACTACCATATCGCTTGCTTTCACATCCATCACATTCACGCCGTATGAATCCACAGTCGTCAGCGGTCGCTTATAGTTGTGGATGAGAATTCGTAGTCACTTTCTTTGCCTCCTCTAGAGTGGCATGGGTGATGGGGATGATGAGGTTTGTGGATTTATATGAGAAAAAGGTACCTGACCCATTTTCTGACTTCTGACTAATGAATACTCCTCGCGGCAAGCCGACGAGGTATCTCTGACATATTTATCTTTGATACTCGCCGCAAGCGGCGGGGAATTAGAC
>CAZIBB010000024.1:0-13430 GCA_964537075.1 uncultured Bdellovibrionales bacterium
AAGAAGTCCGAATGAGCAAGCGCGCAGGGAATGTCGTTTCTATCGATGAACTTGTAGAAAAAGTTGGGAAAGATGTCTGTCGTTTCTTCTTCCTTATGTACGCCGCCGATTCTCATATGAATTTCGATCTCGGCCTCGCGGAAGAACGATCGCAGAAGAACCCGGTATTTTACGTGCAGTATGCTCATGCAAGAATTGCGAGCATCTTACGAAAGGCGAGTGAAGAAGGTCTTTTTGCAAATATGGAGCATTTGGTATTATTGACGACGGAAAGCGAACGAGCTCTTCTTCGTGAGATTGAGAAATTCCCTGAGCTTCTCGCCCTCATTGCTACCGAATATTCTGTGCATCGCCTCCCGCAGTATGCTATCCGTCTGGCAGAGAGATTTCATTCCTTCTATAATGAATGTGTCGTGATAGACGTTGAAAATATGGAACGTTCAGGGGCGCGACTTGCCCTTATCACCGCGACGAAGACCGTGCTTAGGGAAACACTTTCGCTCCTCGGGGTGAATGCGCCGGAGAAGATGTAGACATTTGTTATAGGCGATAAAAACAAAAAGAGAGTATGAAAAAGAAAAAGAGATCATTGGATGTGGAAGTTTTTTCTTTTTTCCTGAAATTCATGGGACCGCTGGTGCTTATCATCATCGTCGCGGCCGGCATAGATATCGTCAAACTTTTCAGTTAATTTTCCGACAGGAGTAAGAGAAAAAATGTGGAAACATTTTCACCACAATTGACGATATATCTGGTTCGCCATGGTGAGGCGGAACATAATGTTCGACAGATCCTGGATTCTCTCGCTGGCGATGAAGCGTATGCACTCACGGCTCGGGGAAGAGAGCAGATCAAGGCTGTCGCCGACACTATCGCTTCCGATGGACGTATCGATGCGATTCTTTCCTCGCCTTTGCTTCGGGCAAAGGAAACCGCGGCTATTATTGCCGGAAGAAATGATATCAGCGAGGTGTTGTATGATGTACGCCTCAGGGAAACCGATTTTGGGCAGTGGGAGGGACAGTCGATACAGAAATTTTTTGAGAAATATCCGACGCCGGATACTCGGATTGAAACGGATGGAGCGGACGGTGTGGAAAGCTTCATTTCGCAGCGTGATCGCTGTGCGGAATTCCTCGCGGATATGAAGGAACATTATCCCGGAAAAAAAGTGGTGCTCGTCTCGCATGGTGATACGCTCGAGCAACTCCATGGACTCATCATGGGTGAGACGGTCGGAGAAGCAGCGACCGGTTGGAGCCCAGCTCGGGGAGAAATGATAAAAATGAAATATTGATGAAAACAAAAAATGCTGCAGATGAATGGGGTTTGAACGAAGGGGAGTTTTTATTGCTTCAAACACTCTCAACGCCAGAAAAAATACAGGATTTTCTCGACAATCTTCCTCGGAATAATGAAAAGAACGGGCACACCTGTTTTTCGCCGCGGGTCGTATTGCGGGAGAAGAAAGCGCACTGTATCGAGGGAGCTTCCCTCGCGGCGCTCGCCCTCTGGCTCCACGAGGAACGGCCGCTTCTGCTCGACCTGAAAGCATTGAAGCCCGATGATGATCATGTGGTGGCACTCTATAAACGAAACGGCTATTGGGGCGCTATCAGCAAGACAAATCATTCGGTGCTTCGTTTCCGTGATCCGATATATCGCACGGTTCGTGAACTCGCCCTCTCCTATTTTCATGAATATTTTCTTCTTTCTGATGGCAAGAAGACGCTTCGGAGTTATTCGCGCCCATTTTCGCTCAAGCGTTTCGGAATGGAATGGATTACAAGGGAAAATGATCTCTGGGATATCGCTTCGGAACTCGATCAGTCGAGGCATTATCCATTGATTCCGGTCGGGAATGAACAGTATCTTCGGAAAGCGGGTGAGATAGAACGAAAAGCGGCTGGAATATATGAGTGGCCACTCAAAGATCCCCGTACATAGACAAGGACTATTATTTTTGGTATTGTAAGCATACAATTTTGAAAGGCTTTGATGGAGTAATCACTCTGGAGCTCCGTAAAACTCCTTCGGAGTCACGGGGCAAGCCTCGGGAAGAAATCTGAAAGGAAATTAGACCCCGACGGGTAAGCCCGTAATAGCGAGAACGAAGGGTGATTAGTAACTGGCAACTGGTAACTTGGGGATTTAAACCTAATTACTAATTACTAATTACTAATTACTAAATTAAGGTGGTACCACGTCATTGACGTCCTTAGCACGGTTTTGTGTTAGGGTTTTTTTGTTTTAATGAAGAAAATTATGACATTCAAAAAAGTAGATCCGAAGATGAGTTTCCCGAAGATGGAAGAAGAGATTCTCAAGTATTGGGATGAGAACAAGATTTTCGAGAAGTCGGTGACGAAGGAGTCGACCGCCGGAGACTTTATTTTCTATGAAGGACCGCCGACAGCCAATGGCAAACCGGGGCTTCATCATGTTTTGGCGCGGTCATTCAAAGATATTATTCCACGGTACAAGACGATGAAGGGGTATCGGGTGGCACGCAAGGCAGGCTGGGATACACACGGACTCCCGGTCGAGCTTCAGGTGGAGAAGGCATTGGGATTGAAATCGAAACAAGAAATTGAAAATATTGTCCCGGGTGATGTGCGGGCGAGTGTGATTGAATTCAATAAAAAATGTAAAGAATCGGTCTGGGAATACCGTGATCTGTGGGAGAAATTGACGAAGCGCATGGGGTACTGGGTGGATATGGAACATCCGTATGTGACCTATGAGAACAGTTATATCGAATCGGTCTGGTGGCAATTTGCGCAGATTGCGGAGTTGAAGAATGCAAAAGGCGAATCATTCGTCTACAAGGGGCATAAGGTAGTGCCATATTGCTATCGCTGCGGAACGGCATTGTCATCGCATGAAGTGGCACAAGAGTATAAGGAAGTGAAAGACAATTCGGTGTATGTGAAGTTTAAGGCGAAAGCCGGTCAGAAGATTGGCGATTTTACGACAGATGAAAATACTTATTTTCTTGCATGGACGACGACTCCATGGACTTTACCGGGGAATGTTGCTTTGGCTATAAATCCAGAAGTTAATTATGCTATTCGAACAATGCAAAAAGGCGAATATGCAGGGATGACATTCATTAATGCCTTGCTGTATACAGGATTGAATCCAAAAGATACGGAATATAGTGAAATCCCATGGGCGAAAGAGATAACAACTGTAGGAAAAAATCTTCTTGGTTTACAATATGAGCCTCTTTATAAAACCACAGCAGAAAATGTTGATAAATGCTATCGGGTGATTGCAGGGGATTTCGTGACAACGGATTCCGGGACGGGCATCGTGCATATCGCACCGGCATTCGGTGAAGATGATGCGAATGTGGCGAGGGAAAATGATTTGCCGACGGTACTGACCGTGGAGCCGAGCGGCAAGATGGTTGGTGGATTTGGACTTCCAGGCGAAGGAATAGCTGTGAAGAAGCTCAATGACAAGAATCGGTACGCGGTGGACGATCTCATCATCGCGGATTTGAAAGATCGCGGACTCTTTTTCAAAGATGAGTTGTATTCACATGAATATCCGTTCTGCTGGCGCTGCGATACGCCGCTTATCTATTTCGCCAAGCCGTCGTGGTTTATCCGGATGAGCGAATTGCGTGATGAGCTCGTGAAAAACAATGAGGCCGTGGCATGGGTTCCGGAGCACATCAAGGAAGGGCGTTTCGGCGAATGGCTCCGTGGCGCAAAGGATTGGGCAATTTCTCGTGAACGCTATTGGGGGACGCCGCTCCCAATCTGGGAATGTAATGGTCAAGGAACAGCGAACAATGAACAAAAAACAGGGGAGCGAGGATGTGGGCGAATCAAGGTGATTTCCTCAATCGCTGAAATGGAAAAACTTTCCGGACAGAAATTGGAGGATGTACACAAGCCATATATCGATGATGTAACGTTTGTTTGCGAATGCAGTGAGACGATGACGCGGACACCGGAGGTACTCGATGTATGGTTTGATTCGGGGGCGATGCCGCTCGCGCAATGGAGTTATCCGAATGCCGTGACGGAGGAGGGTAAGAATAATATCGAAGCAGGAAAATATTTCCCGGCAGACTATATTTGTGAAGCGATCGATCAGACGCGTGGCTGGTTCTATACGCTCCATGCGATCGGGACGCTCCTCAATAAAGCAGGGAAGGTTTCGACCGGCAATGCGTTCGGGAATGTAATTTGCCTCGGGCATATCATGGATGCGCAGGGGAAGAAAATGTCGAAATCCAAGGGGAATGTCATTGATCCGTTTCAGATGTTTGATGAATTTGGTGCCGATCCGCTCCGGTGGATGCTCTTCTCGCTCAATCAACCAGGGATGACGAAACGATTTGATCTGAAGGGAATGCGTGATGTGCAGAACCGCGTATTTCGCATGCTGTGGAATTCGTATTCGTTCTTCGTGCAGTACGCTGAAATCGATAACTGGGAGCCGAAGGCGAACGCTGCTCCATCAAAGAATCTTTTGGATCGATGGATTATGTCTGAGCTGCAGCTTCTCATACAGTCGGTTGATGAATCGCTCGCGAAGTACGATGTGTATGCACCGACACAGAAAATTGAGAGCTTCATCGACAACCTCTCGAATTGGTACATCCGCCGGAGCCGCAAGCGGTTTTGGAAGAATGAGAATGACGACGACAAGAATGACGCCTATCAGACGCTCTATGATGTTCTGTTGACGCTTTCAAAATTAATGGCGCCGTTCACACCGTTCCTCGCTGAGGAAATGTATCGGAATTTGACAGGCTCTGCCTGTCATCCTGAGCGAGTCGGCGAGTCGAAGGATCTCGAGTCCGTTCATCTCGCTCTGTGGCCAGTGGCCGATGAGAAATTAATTGATGAGAAATTAAATGAGGAGATGATGAGAGTAAGACTACTCACCACAGTGGGATTGAAGGGTCGGGCTGATATGGGAGTGAAGGTGCGACAGCCTCTTTCTAAAGCCTGGATACAGAAAGATATTTCTGAAGAGTTAAAGGAAATTCTTAAAGAAGAGTTGAATGTTAAGGAAATTGTTATTGATGAAGCTGTTGAGATTCTAAGGGTTGATATATCACTTAATGATGATTTGATATTGGAGGGTGAAGCACGAGAAATCATCCGTGCCATCCAGGAAGGTCGGAAGAAAGCGGGATTTAATGTGGAGGATAGAATCATACTCGGGTATCAGGGATTGGAGAAGGCCTTTGAAATGTTCGGTGAGATGATCGCTAAAGAAATTCTCGCTACCGAAGTGAAGAATGAAAAACTGGACGATGCGGAATACGAAGGTACTTTCGACCTCGACGGTGAGACATTTGAATTCCAATTGAAACGTGTATAAATTCGTTAACCCGTTAACTCGCAATTTTTTAATTGACTCAATGGAGTATCGCTATACCGCCATCATCCTGAAGAAGAAGGAGATCGGAGAGACCGACCGGCTGTATACGGTGTATACGAAAGAGGCGGGGAAATTGAAATTGGTGGCGCGCGGGGTGCGCAAGCTCGAGGCCAAATTGGCGAGTCAATTGGAAACCATGAATATCGTTTCGCTCTCGGTACAGCGTGGACGTGGGCAGGGGAAAATTTCCGGAGCCATCGCTGAAGAGTCACTCCTTGCTATCCGCCGGGACGAAGTGACAGTTTTTGAGATTCTCTCGGCGCTCAATGTTTTTGAACGACTCGTTGGATTGGAGGAAAAAGATGAAGAGCTCTTTTCTCTTCTCGAACGATTTCTCCGTACGGCCGAGGGACTCGTCGCGAAGAAAAAGCAGGAAAAAATAACGATGCTCCTCCATACCTTTCTCTTTCACCTGTTCGCTCTGCTCGGGTATCAGATCGAAGTGAGTGTCTGTGCCGCGACGGGAGAGCGATTGAAAGAAGATGATAAATTATTTTTCAGTCCGGCAGCGGGGGGTGTGATCACTTCGATTGCGGCGCAGAATATCCCGCAAGCGATACCGATGAGCGTTTCCACGGTAAAGCTTCTCCGCATCCTTTTTTCGAATAGGCTGGAAAATATCTCGAAGATCGCGCCGGGGAAAAGGGAATTGCAGGATTTGTCGCTCGCGACATCCCGCTTCATCGACTGGATCGTACGATAGCGAAATTTGGAAGCCTTGCTTCCAAATGGAGACTGATACAAATAACGGTCGTTCCCTGCCTACCGGCCCGCTTCGACTCGAATCGAGGCGAGCAGGCAGGCGCTTCTTGATCCGCCTCCGTCAGTTGACGGATGGCGGAGTCCGTCCGCCCGCAGCGATACGCGCAGCGTTTCAGGCAGGCTGTTTGCAATCAGGAAGAAAAGATAAGCAACAGGTCTAATAAATGATAAAAGAGAAGCTATAGAAGAGGCGATTAAAATTTGCTACACTAAGGGCAACAAACAACGAGATAATACAAAAATATGGGACTCCAAGATTTGAATGAAGATTTATACGAACGGGATTTCAGCAAGAGAAAGATTGATACCCAGTACGGGAACCAGGCTCTCGGCGGAGGGAAGGATTTCCAGTCGCAGGATTGGAGGGAGAAAGTTGTTCCTTCGGTTCAGGCGGTTGACGCTTCGCTTCACACGAAACGGAAATGGATGCTTGTTGCTCTTGGCGTCGGAGCGGTTATTTTCCTCGTCCTTGGCGCTTTTTTTGTCCGGAAGATGCTGTTCGCTGACACTAAGGTGTCGCTTGCGATCGAAGGTCCGAAAAATGTGGCGAGTGCCGAGTCAGTCACCTTTTCCTTGCAATATGCGAATAACAATTGGGTAGCGCTTCATAATGCGGAGATAGTCCTCTCATATCCGAAGAATTTTCGTCCGGATGCGAAGGAAGGCTGGAATGTGGCGGATACTCGAATCATCATTCCAGTGGGAGATATTTCCTCCCGATCGACCGCCCGTGTGAGCGTGACCGGAAAATTTTTTGGAGCAAAGGGAGAACTTTTGTATCTTGATGCGACCCTGCGTTATTCACCGAACCAGATGAGTGAGATCTTCTTGTATGATACGCGCTACGGGATAGAGATCAGTACCTCGCCCATCGGACTCGAGATGAGCTCGCCTCGAATGGCCGCGACAGGTGATACCGTGGAATACCTGATCGACTATGAGAATCAGGGGAATGAGGATTTTTCCAATATACGCATCAAGGCGGAATATTCGGATGCCTTTCAGTTTGTTTCATCCGACCCTGCTCCCTCGGAAGGAAATGCTCTTTGGTATATAGGGAACTTCCAAGGAAAAACGAGAGGAAAAATCCATATCAGTGGGATCCTTTCTGGAGAGAGGGACGAAGTGAAACCGATCCGGATTTCCATCGGGTATTTTCAGGGGAATGGCGATTTCCTTTCCCATAACACGATCGAGCAATCAACGAAGATCACCGCCTCACCGCTCTCGATCACGCAATCGGTCAATGACTCTCGTGATGTGACGACCACGCTTGGGTCAATGCTCTCGTATCGCATCGCCTACAAGAATGACGGGAATATCGGTTTTCGAGACGCGCTTCTCACTGTTGATTTCGATACATCAGTGCTTGATTTTTCACGCATACAGATGCGATCGGGATATTTCGATGCGGAGAGAAACCGGCTGATCTGGAGAGCATCGGATATTCCGGAGCTTTCCGTCCTTGATCCTGGAGAGTCGGGAGAAATTACTTTTTCAATCCCGGTCATGAATGAATTGTCGAATATCACCGGAAAACATTTCGGCATTCGTACGATAGCGAAATTAGATAGTCCCGATATCCCGACGATCCCAGGATCGAACAAGATCATTGCCTCAAACGCGCTTGATGTCCGTCTCAATGCCGCTATTGATTTCGCGGTCAAAGGGCGGTATTATGACGCTTCGGTGGAAACCGGCGGACCGCTGCCTCCGAAGGTTGGAATGCAGACAACATACGCTCTTACTTTCAGGCTGACGAGTTCATTCAATGACATATCGAAGGCCAAGGTAGTGGCATCGCTCCCGTCAGGAGTGCGGTTTACCGGGAAAATTTCACCGGATTCCGAGACCGTGAACTTCAATAACCGGACGAATGAGCTGGTATGGGAAATTGGAAATTTCAGGGCGGGGTCGCAAGAGGCTGGCAGGGAAGTGACGGTACAGGTGGCGATTATTCCCGGGCCAAGCGATGTCGATAAGGAGGTGCGACTCATGAATAGGGCGGTATTTTTGGCGGAAGATGCCTTTACGGGCAAAGAGATAAAGAATGAACAGGGAGAGAAGACGACAGCACTCACTGAAGATACGAAAATGACATCGGACGGATATCAAGTAAGAAAATAGAGAGTCTGCTTAATATCTCACCGCATATATAAAAAATAAGAATACTGCTCTCTCATAAAATATTCAGAATTTCGGCTGTAAACCCTGAAAAGCTCGGCGGAATAGCTACAGTATTCCTTCTCACTTTCTCAGAGTTTTCGCTCGAAATCTGAACATTTTTTTGAGAGTGATATATTAAACAGCCTCTCTTGTATGTTTCAAATTGAGAAAAAAACGGGAGCCGGGCGACAGGGGTCGCTCACGACGAGAAACGGGGTACTGCGCACTCCGTTTTTCATGCCGGATGCAACTCGAGCGGTGATACGAGGAGTGACATCGGATGAGATTAAGCAAAATGGAATAGAAGCGCTGGTTGTGAATACATACCATCTCTTTCTTCAACCAGGTGAAACACTAATTAAAAATTCCGGAGGGATACACCGATTCATGAACTGGGATGGTCCGATACTGTCCGATTCCGGCGGATATCAGGTATATTCGCTGATTCATAAGGATCCCAGGATGGGGAAAATCACCGAAGAAGGTGCAGAATTTAAATCTATCTTTGATGGATCGAAGCATTTGCTGACACCGGAGCGTGCCATTCAAATCCAATTTGATCTCGGCGTCGATATGATGGTCTGTCTTGATGATCCGCGTCCTAATGATGCGACTGAGGAAGAAATACACTTGGCTGTCGAACGGACATTGCGATGGGCGAAGCGTTGTAAAATCGAATATGAGAAACAAATTATCGAACGGGAACTAGGCGGACAGAAGCAGCCACTTCTCTTTAGCGTTGTGCAAGGCGGAATGATCGTCGATTTGCGGAAAAAATGCGCCGAGGGGCTCGTGGAAATCGGTTTCGACGGCTATGGCTTCGGAGGACGACATGTCGATGATGAAGGAAATTTTCTCGAAGAAATACTTGAAAAAACAGCATCGTTTATTCCGGAAGAGAGTATTCGATTTGCACTTGGTATCGGCACACCATCGGATATCGTCCGGTGTCATGCTCTTGGCTGGGATATGTTTGATTGCGTGATACCGACGCGAGAAGGAAGGCATGGTAGATTATTTTTGTGGAAAAATAATCTACAAAACACAAATCTCAAAATACAAAAACCAAACAAATCTCAAAATACAAAAACACAAAATAAAGAAGATGAATCATTTTACGAAACGATAAATATCGTGAATGAGCAGTTCAAAGAGGATTTCACGCCGGTCGATCCGAGCTGTGATTGCGAATTGTGCGTGAAGTATACGAAGGCATACTTGAAACATCTTTTTAAAGTGGCTGATCCGCTCGCGGGACGCCTTGCTTCCGTTCACAACCTCCGTTTTTATGCGCGACTCATGGAAAGTTTGAGAAAATGAAATAAAAAAACCGCGGGCAGGAGTACTGCTCGCGGTAGCGGGATGAGAGGCGTGAAATTATTTGTCATCACCGATGTATTCTTGGCAGAGGGATTGGATTTCCCTTATGGCTATCAGACGATACGCCGCTTCAAACGTTGTGAGGTAAGGTTGTCTGATGATATTTTCGGCGGAAATCGTTCGCTCCAAGAGATGAAGCACTTGTTCCAGAAAAATGATTGCCGACTTATGATCGTTACATTCGAGAATCCCCGAAAGTTTTTTGCTGGATTTCTCATCATCGGGAAGAAGTTCCAAGACGATCTGATTGAATGCCGACGTGAATGGGATATGACAGCGTAATTTTGCCAGCATGCTGCTGAATCTGTTTTTGATTTCTTCCGTGGTATGCATGGGGAGTCTCCTCGGTTGAAAATACAGGCGTTTGCCTGTATGATGAAGTTGTTAAAGATGTATGATAGTATACGGAAACTGAAGCATTTTGTCAATATCCTCCACAATAATATAAGGTATGACTGAAGAGAAAAACGATGTCATGGAAAAAATAGTGTCGCTCTGCAAGCGTCGCGGGTTCGTGTATCCGTCGTCGGAGATTTATGGCGGATTCGCGGCAGTATATGATTTTGGCCCGTACGGTGTGGAACTCGCCAAGAATATCCGTGATGCCTGGTGGCAGGCGATGGTGCGGGATCATGACAATATCGTCGGTCTCGACAGCGCGGTATTCATGCATCCGAAAGTCTGGGAAGCATCGGGGCATGTCGGTGGATTCAGCGACCCACTGGCGGAGTGCCGGGAGTGTCATTCACGTATACGAGTGGATCACCTCCTCGAGGAAGCAGGTGTATTCGCTGATGAGAAAATGACCGAGGAGGAAATCAATACATTACTCACGGAACATAAAACGAAAATCGTGTGCCCGAAATGTGGCAAGAAGAATTTCACTGAAGCAAAGAATTTCAATCTGCTCGTGAAATCGAATCTCGGAAATTTTACGGGGGATTGGACGAAAGAGCCCGCCCGAAACGCTTCGGACGCGTCCTCGCGTAACGATGCGGACGGGCCGACCTATCTCCGTGGGGAGACCTGTCAGGGTATTTATACGAATTTCAAGAATGTGCTCGATTCATCGCGCGTCCGGGTACCGTTTGGTATCGCGCAGATCGGCAAGGCATTCCGGAACGAGATTAC
This sequence comes from uncultured Bdellovibrionales bacterium, assembly GCA_964537075.1. Lineage (GTDB taxonomy): Bacteria > Patescibacteriota > Minisyncoccia > Moranbacterales > UBA1568 > CAYTED01. The sequence goes on from CAZIBB010000024.1 coordinate 10,849, forward strand.
CGCGCGCCAGTATATTTTCCGTACGCGTGAATTTGAGCAGATGGAAATGCAGTATTTTGTGCATCCGGATGCTGCCGCCGAAACATATGAGGAATGGCGAAAGAAACGTTTCCAGTATTATATCGATCTCGGTATCAAAAAAGAAAATCTCCGCTGGCATGAGCATGAGAATCTCGTCTTTTATGCCAAGGCGGCCTGGGATATCGAATATAAGTTCCCGTTCGGCTTCAAGGAGCTCGAAGGAGTTCATAATCGCTCCGACTATGATCTCACTCAGCATTCGAAATTCTCGGGTGTCGATCTCTCCTATCGCGATCCGCAGACCAATGAGAAATATGTGCCCTGGATTGTGGAGACTTCGGTCGGTGTAGGACGGACATTCCTTGCGGTACTGACGGATGCGTATACCGAAGAGGAGATCGGTAAGGACGGACAAAGCGATATTCGTATCGTGATGAAATTTCCAAAGAAGCTCGCGCCGGTGCAGGTGGCGGTATTTCCGCTCATGAAGAACAAGCCGGAGCTCGTGGAAAAAGCGAAGGGGATTTTCGATGAACTGAAGAAATTATTCCGCTGCGAATTCGATGATAACGGCAATGTCGGCAAGCGCTATCGTCGTCAGGACGAAATCGGTACACCGTATTGCGTGACGATTGACTTTGATACTATCGGAGCAGGTGATGATGCGTCGCTTGCAAATACTGTCACCATTCGCGATCGCGATACCATGCAGCAAGAGCGCATCGCGGTGAGTGAATTGCAGAAATATTTTTCGGAGAATTTGAAATAAGAAGTAAATTGAGAATATGTTTGATTTATTTAAGACCGAGAGAGCTCCTCAGGCTCCTATTCCATTTCAAGAACGACTTGTTCAGGGAGGCATACAAGGGGCACAGAATCTTATCCGTGAGCGGTTCGAACTCGCTCCTCCAGAAAAGGAAGACAATCTGGATTTCCATAACATACAGCATACCGAAGATGTTATCCGAAGGACGGAGAGTGTCTTGCGTGCCATACAGCGGGTCACGGTGCATGTCGTCAGCGAAAAGGATATCGCGCTCGGGAGGTTGGCGGCGGCATTTCATGATGTCGTTCAGGAATGGAAGGAACAAGAGGTTCAGGGAAAGACACTGCGGCAACGTTTCATTGGGAAAAATGAGGAGGCAAGTGCGAGTGAGGCGATCGCTTTCTTGGATCAGGAAATGGGCGGATCTGAGAGTCAGAATTTCTCCGAAGAAGACTTCGAAATTGTGGCCGAAGCGATTCGAGGAACGGTCCCCGGATTCAGTATGGAAAAGAAGACCGTCATCCAACCGAATATTACCGAACAATCATCGCTCGTTGCGAGAGCACTGGCATTGGCGGATATCGGAACCGCTGGGATGGACGGCGCGGAGAATTTCCTTCGCGAGGGTGATGCGCTCTTTCGCGAGGAGAATCTCGATATTATGCGATCCCTGAGAAATCAGGAAGAGCTTTCCAATGAAGTGAAAGAAGGGTATCGGAACCGAATGATCGCCTGGTCGAAGTTTCAGCCGATTTTCGCAAAGGGGAGACAGGAACTCCTCGATGAGGAATTGCGAGGTCTCCCTCTCGGTGCGGATGTGGCGATAAAAAAGCTTTTCAATACATTCGACGAATCAATCTCGGCATCGGCGCGGCGCGGAGAAGAACGAGAGAAAATGTCCTTCGATGAACTCGCTCTCGATATGGGATTTTTCGACAAAAAACCGCTGAATCACTAAAAGAGTAATTCGACAAATGACGACATTTGCCGTAGGATTCCTTACTTTTGAAATAAAGCTGGCCCTGAAAGTATTTTATGAGAATTTGAAATAAATTATTATGAAGGAATATTTTGATCAGCTCCAAGTACCAAAGTTTTTTTCGGAAGTGCTATCATTGCTAGCCGGACTGAATTTTGTTTTTTTGCTGAGCATTTTAGATGTAATAAATATTAGTCATTTATTTATTGAAATGGCGTTTCTTAGTGAGATTATGAGGAGTGTGCTCATAGTTTCGCTGGCATATTTTTGTGGGAGATACTTTCTGTTGATGGATACTATATGGGCGTATTGCGTGCTTTTTTTCTTTAAAAGAGAGAAGGTGGGGAAGGTTAAAAATTTTTATAAATTTATAGTGTCTTTAGCTAATGGGGATCCTAAGAACATTGAAAAGAAACCTCATGTTGGATATCGTGTCGATAAATTTATTGAGGAGAATGAATTTTTGAAAGTGAATCGGGACAGGGAATATTATAGTGGTTTGTTTATTCGATTGAGTATTGGAGGATTAATTGCGTTGCTTATTATAAATCCTTTCGGTGTGCATAGTGTTGGGTTTTCGCTAGCGGTCTTTGTGCTTATTGTTTTGACAGTACTCCGTTTGATAATGCAGATGGACACTCTTCGATTAAGAGAAGATATAGCTGCGAGTGAAGTAATTTTGCGAGAGTTGACTCAAAAAAAATCTTAGTTCGTCTTTTTCATACTTACTACTCTATACGAAATACTTAATACTACCCCAATATGAAATACGAAAAAATCACCCTGAAAAACGGTTTGCGCGTGATCCTCGCGCCG
>CAZIBB010000025.1:0-13365 GCA_964537075.1 uncultured Bdellovibrionales bacterium
GTCGTTGTCTCGACACTCCGCCTCACCAGCGCCGCGCCCGCGAGCAAAAAAGAAAAACTCGCCTGGGAAAAAGAACTTCTCGGTCTCTACGTTACCGATCATCCGGTCAACGAATACAAAGATTATCTCAAAAAAAATGCGATTCCTCTCATCGATCTCGAAAAACAGAAAGACAATGCCATCGTAAGGGTCGGCGGCGTCATTACCAATGTCCGCAAAGTGACCACCAAACAAGGAGGGATGATGTTCTTTCTCGGACTCGAAGACCTTTCGGCGAGGGTCGAGCTCGTCGTTTTTCCACGGCTGGCCGAAGCGACCGAGGCTCTTTGGATCGAAGACCAGATCGTCTTCGTCTCAGTAAAAGTGACTCGCAAAGATGGATTGCTCCGACTCTCGATCGAGGATGGCAAAAAACTCTCGCAAGATGAGATAGACCTCTTCCGTCGTATCGAAGCCACTCGCGAAAAAGTCGACAAAGAAAACAATCAGAAGAAAACCACGACACCCGAAGAGGAATTATCACGCCCCATCATCGTGATTATTCGAAGCGATGCGCCAGCACAGTTTCTCGAGGAACTTACCCGAACACTTAAAACCTGCCCGATCGGTCCGAACCAAGTATTCGTTTCCCTCTATGGCAAGAAAATCGCCACTGCCTTCTCCATTGCCTCTGACGACGCCACCATCGCTTCGCTGCGTGCCGTCAAAGGCATCGAAAGTATTTCATTTTAGATAGACTGAAAAAACTTTTCATATTCTCTCATTTGGTATCAAAGAATTACATAAAAATATTGTCCCTTTTCAAAAATAATAGTTCATGCGATACTTTTTGCTTATGAAACAATCCCCCTACAATCTCATCGCGATCATAGGACCGACGGCTTCCGGAAAGTCGGATTTAGCTATTGCCCTGGCGAAGAAATATGACGGTGAGGTTATCTCGGCCGATAGCCGGCAAGTGTACCGAGGGATGGATATTGGTACCGGAAAAGTGACTCGTGATCCAAACACGAGTCATCCTGAGCGAAATGACGACTTTAGTCGGAATACAGTCGAAGGATCTCACCAAGGTCAAGATCCCTCCACGCGAAGACTTGGTCGGGATGACACTTATCTCTCCGAAGGCATCATCCATCATCTCATCGATGTCGCATCGCCGAGGCGGGAATACAATATCTCGCATTTCCTCCGCGATGCGAAGAAAGCGATCGCTCATATCGAGAAACGAGGGAAGCTGTCAATCATCTGCGGTGGGACGCATTTTTGGATACAGACGCTCCTCACCGGACAAACGCTTCCGGAAGTGAAGCCGGATAAACTCCTGCGTGCCAAGCTCGAAAAAAAATCTCCGGCAGAGCTCTTTGAAATGCTCAAAGAAAAAGATCCAAAGCGAGCAAGCACTATCGATTCAAAAAATAAGTATCGCCTCATCCGCGCCCTCGAAATATGTGATACAATGGGTTCCGTCCCCGATACAAAATACAAAATACAAAATACAAAATACAATTCCCTTATCATTGCCTTAAACCCAGAGAAAGAACTTCTCCGCGAAAGAATTCAGACTCGCCTCGAAAAAAGATTTGACGTTGGGATGATCGAGGAAGTGAAAGAATTGAGGACATCAGGTATCTCATGGAAAAGATTTGAGGGTTTCGGCCTCGAGTACCGATACATCGCGCGATTCCTCCAAGAGAAAATTTCCGAAAACGAGATGAGAGAAAAACTCTTCTTCGAAATATGGCATTATGCCAAGCGACAAATCTCCTTCATCTGCCGATGGGAGAAACAAGGCGCTCGAATTCATTGGATTGAAAACGCGACAGAAGGAATGGCTATTGTCACTCAATATCCTTCAATGAACCAACCCACCAAATGAGTATTCCTAAATCAGTATCATTGAAAAGACCCCTCATTGAAGCCTCTGTTTCAAGATCTCGACTATCATCTGCGGATTCGCCTTACCCTTGGTTTCTTTCATCACCTGCCCCATGAGAAATTGCAGAGCATTTTGTTTCCCGGCACGATAATCGACAATTGACTTTTCATTGACTGAGAGGACCTCATCCACGATCGCTTCCAGGGCACCGGAATCGCTCACCTGCCCCAGATTGAGACGTTCCACGATATGTGTCGGATCATTATCACCGCCCCGATACATCTCGGCGAGCACAGTCTGAGCGGCACTTGAATTGATCTTCCCATCGACAATCAATCCGATGAATTCCGCATAGTTCTCGGCAGTAAAGGGAATGTCCTTGGCCGTCTTATTCTCCGAGGCGAGATGTTTTCGTACTTCGGTAATCAGATAATTGGCTGAGAGTTTGAAGGCCTTCTGTTCATCCCCCAAGAGCTCTTGACTTGCTTTCTTTTCAATAAGCTCACTCGCCACCCGTTCGAAGTACACAGAAAATTCACGGTCTTCAGTCAATACCAACGCATCCGCTTCGGGCAGATGGTATTCTTCCTGAAAACGTGCCTGTTTGGCATCCGGCAGCTCCGGAAGCGTCAATCGCAATGCATGAAAATATTCTTCTGAAAAATCAAATGGCGGGATATCCGGCTCGGGGAAATAGCGATAATCGTGTGCGGATTCTTTCTTCCGTTGAGATACCGTCTCACCGCGATTTTCATCCCAACCGCGAGTCTCCTGAACAAGCTTGCCGCCCGATTCCAATACTTCCGTCTGCCGTCTGATCTCGAAATCAACCGCCCGTTCCACCGTCTTGAATGAATTGAGATTCTTCACCTCCACCTTCGTCCCGCTGAGACGATCTGCCCCATCAGGATACAAAGAAATATTCACCTCGCAACGCATCTGCCCTTTTTCCATGTCGGCATTGGACACATCCAAATATCTCAAAGTTTGACGAAGTTTCTGACAGAATGCCCGCGCCTCCCTGCCCGTCGAGAAATCCGCCTCGGTCACGAGTTCCATCAAAGGCACACTTGAACGATTATAATCGACGAGCGTATAATCCGCGTCATTCGGATGTACGAGCTTCCCGGTATCTTCCTCAAGGTGAATACGCGTGACACGGAAGTTCTTTCCATCAACTTCAATTGATCCCATTCCGCAAAACGGCTCATCATACTGAGAAATCTGATACCCCTTCGGCAAATCCGGATAAAAATAATTTTTACGATCGAACTTCGCGTGATGGGCGAGCTCGCAATTGAGGGCGAGGCCGACGCGCTGCACCGACTCGATAGCTATTCTGTTCGGTACCGGAAGAGCGCCTGGCTGACCGGTACACACCGGACAAATATGTACATTCGGTTCCTTTTCCATACCCAAACCATTCTTGCAGGCGCAAAACATTTTCGATTCGGTTTTGAGCTCGGCATGCACTTCCATGCCGATAGTCACATTATATTTCATAATTGAGGAAGAGATGAGAGATTAGAGGTGAGAGGTGAGAAACGAGAGGTGAATAAGCGGTCGTTCCGCTTTTTGAGCGGTGCGTCCGCTTATTGAAAAAATCAATGAATACCCGTACTTCCGAAGGCACCGACACCACGAAGAGTTTCATCAAGTTCGCCTGTCTCTTCCACTTCAAACAATTCTACCTTTTGAATGAGTATCTGCGCAATCTTCGATCCTTTCTCTACCCGATATGAATCACTCCCGAGATTTGCCACGATAACGATGATTTCTCCCCGATACTGAGCATCGATCACTCCGCCAAGGGTATCGATCCCTGCTTTCACTGCCAGTCCGGACTTTCCCCAAATAAGCCCCACGAAACCGCTGGGGATGGCCATGGCGATACCCGTCGGAATACCACGCACTTCGCCTGGCCTCAATTCATAATTCTCATTCGCATACAAATCCAAACCAGCGTCATCATGATGCGCCCTAAACGGAATTCTCGCATCAGGAGAAAGTTTCTTGCATTGAAGCATCATCATACTCGCTTTACTGATAGTTCATCCACTAATTTCTCAATATCCCGCGCTACACTCTCAATATCCTGATTCGCATTCACTGGTTTCCACCGGTATCGCTCGCCCAAAAGCAAATGAAAGTTCCGACATATTTTGATACGGTCGGCATTCGTCTCATTGCGATGCCCCACTTCGATCGCTGTATCGAAGCGCTCCCCATGCATGAGGATGCTCAAATCGGGCTGATGCAGATCCTTATTGATATCCTCAAGATATTCGAGATTGGCACCCCAGGTAAGCCCCCAGGCGATACCGGTTCCGGTATAATCTTCTGCGACAATCCATTCTCCGACATCAAGTCTCTTGCGAAGTTCTGGCTCATATCTCCGGCGATTTTCGGCATATTTCACCTGTAATTCATCCGTTGAAAGTTCATGCTCATTGCGGAATTCCGAATCACGGAGATATTTGTAAATAAACGGCCCCTCCGGTTCCAAATCATACACGGGATATTTCAAGCGACTCGCCTGTTTTCCCTGCGATTGCAAATATCGTACCAGGAGTTCGACCTGCGTCGTCTTGCCGATACCATTGACGCCATAAATCGTGACCATTTTCCCCTTTGTCTCCATATGTCCTTTCATCTATCGCGAGAATTATGCACCAGCCTTTTTCCGAAGCGCCTCCACCATCGTATCGATCTGCGCATACAGTTCCTCGAGCGTCCCGTCATTATTGATGATAAATTCAGCTCGATCCTTCAGCTCGGCGATGCCGATTTCCGTTTCAAGCTTGGCATCCTTCTCAAACTGCACCGCCGTCTTCGTGGCATCGTCAACATTTTGTCTTCGCTTCGTCAGGCGTTCATATCGGATTTCAGGAGTCGCCTCGATATAGCAGAAATAAAAATTCGGATCCGTTTCCATATGCACCATATCGGGAAAACGGCGAATTCCATCGACAACGACAAATTCTCTGTCACTCTCTTCCGCCTCGGTGAGAATGACTTTCGAAAGGACGTCTTCCCCGAAAGCCTTGCGGAGATAGAGCGAAAGTTTCGCCATATGCTCGCGGTCCTGATCGAGATGGATGCGATCAAGGATATCCCGAAGCGGCTGAGAAAATCGCAACTTGAGCGCACCGTGCTTCAAGGCGAGATAATCACCTACCGAATCTTTCCCCGATGCGATCTCTCCTGCCGTCCCAAGAATTATTTTTTTCGACATGACTTTATTCCTTAGAATTATCCTTCTCTAGAATAACAAAAGCGAAGCGAAATGTCTTGTTATCACGTTCCTCACGCGAAATCTCCCTCGTGAACTCACTGTAGTCCGGAAAGAAGGTATCCGCTTCGAATTCCCCCTCGACCAAGGTGAGGTAGAGACGATCCGCATACGGAAGAAATTGCTGATAAATACTCGCTCCACCGATGATGAAAATTTCCTCCTGTTCGGTTTCCCGCGCCTTGACGAGAGCATCATCAATCGATCCCACCACAATGCAGCCTTCCGGAGAGAAATCCGGGTCAAGGGATAAGATGATATTCACCCGATTCGGCAATGGCCGTCCGATCGATTTATACGTTCTTTCTCCCATGATGACCGCATGCCCGGAAGTGATTTCCTTGAAATGCTTGAAATCCTCCGGAATATGCCACAGGAGCGCATTCTGAAAACCGATTGCCCGATCTTTCCGTGCAATCGCCGATATCATGCTGATTTTTGGTTGATGACTCATATATTTTTTCAAAAAAATCCTCGTGATGCCGGTTGGCGCCACGAGGAAGATATCAAACAGCGATTGGCGCTTTGATGGCAGGATGAGACTCATATCCTTCGAGCGTGAAATCCTCGAACGTGAAATCGAAAATATTTTTCACCTCCGGATTCAGCTTCATCTTCGGAAGCGGCATCGGTTTCCGACTGAGCTGCTCGCGCACCTGATCGAAGTGATTGCTGTACAAATGGACATCACCACCCGTCCAGACGAATTCGCCCGGCTCATATCCCGTCACCTGCGCCACCATCATGAGCAGAAGCGAATACGAAGCGATATTAAACGGCACGCCGAGAAACGTATCGCAACTCCGCTGGTACAGCTGGCAGGAGATCTTCCCGTTCACCACGAAAAATTGAAAGAGGCAATGACATGGAGGGAGACCGGCCTTCGCCATCTCATCGATATCCGCCACATTCCATGCTGAGACGATAAGCCGCCGAGAATCAGGACTTTTCTTGATTTGCTCGATAACCGAAGCGATCTGATCAACATGACCCCCGTTCGGTGTCGGCCAATTCCGCCACTGATACCCGTAAATCGGACCGAGCTCACCGTGTTCTTTCGCAAAGGCATCATCGGTCTTTATCTTTTCTACGAATTCCTTGAGACCGAGATTCCATTCCTCTGATCCAGTCGCCGGCACCGGCAATCCCATTTTTATGAGATATGCTTTATAGGGCCATTCATCCCAAATATGCACGTCATTCTTGGCCAAGTACTGCAAATTGGAATCTCCCTTGAGAAACCACAACAGTTCATGAATGATCGCCTTGAGGCCCATTTTTTTCGTCGTGAGAAGTGGAAATCCTTTCGAGAGATCAAAACGCATTTGGTACCCGAACACCGCCCGCGTCCCCGTTCCGGTCCGATCCGTCTTATCTTCACCATTTCCCATGATATGAGAGAGGAGATCTTGATATTGTTTCATAACTTTGCTCCTGATTGAAAAAAACGCAATCAGGATAACATAAAATTACTTCTTTCCGAAATTGAGGTGCATTTTCGAAGCGACCGGCTTGGTATCGCCCTTATATTTGCTGTTCAGTCCCTTGGATCCGTACGGGCGGAGACACGGCGAAGAAAGATATTCGAAAGCCATCTGACCGATCGGCATCTTGTAGTAGAGTTTGATTGGAATACGTCCGGCGTTGAAGAGTTCGAGTGTCATCCGAAGACAATTTCCCGCATCAAGAAATCCGGCCGTCGTATGAATGATGAGCCCGAGCCGCCCAAGAGAACTCTTCCCCTCGAGACGACCGACGAGCTTGTCCGACACACCCGTCTCCTCAACGAGCATTCCGAGGGCGAATTCACCCGGATGCAAAATAAACGGCTCATCAGTCTTGATTTCGATTTCTTTCATCAGATCTTTCGAAGGAACCTTCGGATCGATGACGAAATTTTGATTCACATTAAATACGAGAAATGTACGCCCGAGATGCACATCATAGCTCGCCGGCTGAACACACTCCTTCCTGAAAGGCTTGATAACAATTTCTCCCGACTTCAATTCCTTCAAAATATCACGATCAGACAAAATCATATTCGTACATTCAAAGATTAAAACCTCCAAGCAAGTTCTACTATTTTATCACCTTTTTTTCCCATTGACAAAGCCACGATTCAACAAAAAAGTAAAGTGCTAAAAATAAAGGACCGTCCTTTTAAAAAGGACGGTCCTTTATTTTTTGGTCATCTGTTCAGGACTATATTGAAAGCTTCATGCTTGGCCCCATGGTGGAGCAAACAGTCATACCCTCAACCATTTTTCCTTTGTAATTTTCCGGTTTGGCTTTCTGAACGGATTCGACGAGCGTATCGAAGTTCGCCTTCAATTGCTCGGCAGTGAAAGAAAGTTTGCCAATCGACTGGTGCAAGTTCGCACTATCATCGTTCTTATAGCTCACTTTCTTTCCCTTCTTCATCGCCTCTACAGTTTCAGCGATTTTCGGAGTAACGGTTTCGGTCTTCGGACTCGGCATCATACCCTTCGGTCCGAGGATCTTCGCGACCGGAGCAAGCTTCGGCATCATTTCCGGAGTCGCGATGAGTGCATCGAAGTCAACACCCGGGACGATTTTCCCTGCCTTGATATCGGCGATCACATCATCCCCGCCGACGATATCGGCACCGGCATCCCGGGCTTCCTTGTCCTTGGTCGTCGTCACCACGGCCACCTTCTTCGATCGTCCCGTCCCATAAGGAAGGATGACGGTTGCACGAACCTGCTCGTCATTTTTCTTCGGATTCGTATTCAAGCGGACATGAATCTCTACGGACTCATCAAATTTCACTTTCACATTCGCCTTCATGATGGCCACAGCCTCTTCAAAGGTATACAGCTTGTTCTCATCCAGCTTGAGAGCGATAGCGCGATAGTTTTTCCCGTGTTTCATAGTTTTTTCGCGGTACAAGCGAATTCATCGAGGAATCCTCCCGCAAACTTAAAAAAATTATTTATTGCTCAGTTAACGGGTTCACGAGTTAACGGGTTATTATCCCTTCCAACTCGTTAACGCGTTAACACGTTAACTCACTAATATTCAATTACTCAGTAATCTTAATACCCATCGAACGAGCGGTGCCCATGACGATATTCATCGCAGCCTCCACATCATTCGCATTGAGATCCTCCATCTTGGCCTCGGCAATTTCTTTTATCTGCGCCTTCGTCACCGTACCAACCTTGTCCTTGAGCGGATTCGCGGCGCCCTTCGCTACCTTCGCCGCTTTTTTCAGGAGCTCCGCGGCTGGCGGCGTCTTCAGGATGAACGAAAAGGTCCGATCCTCGAACACCGTAATTTCCGCCGGGATGACATCACCCATACGATCCCTTGTCTGCTCGTTGAACCGAGCGCAGAAATCCTGAATGTTCAGCCCGTGCTGGCCGAGAGCCGGTCCGACCGGAGGAGCCGGATTCGCCTTGCCTCCCTGAATCTGCAATTTGATAACTGTCTTGATTGCCTTAGCCATAATATTTTCATAATCACCAATCACCAAAATCCAAGATACAAAAAGAATCATTTTCCAATTCTCAAAACCAGATAGAAGCACTCTTGGTCATTGGTACTTGGTCATTGATAATTATTTGGTCATTGGTATTTGGTCATTGGATCTTCTACTGATTACACTTTCCGAATCTGAAGGAAGTCGAGCTCTACTGGCGTCTCGCGTCCGAAGAGCGATACGAGCACCTTCACCTTCCCCTTTTCATCATCCACTTCCTGGATCTTTCCTTCGAATTCCTTGAACGGACCATCCATAATCGATACGGCATCGCCAATTTTCACGTCAATCTTATACTTCGGCTCATCGGTACCCATCCGTTTCTTCAAGCCATCGATTTCACGCGGATCGACCGGTGTCGGGGTCGTACCGAGACCGATGAATCCCGTCACATTCGGCGTATTGCGAACCACATACCATGAGGCATCGGTTACCACCATATCGACGAGCACATATCCGGGATAGATACGCTCCTCCACCGTCACGCGTTTCCCTCCCTTGATCTTTATTTTCTTCTCCTTCGGAACCATCACATCGAAGATGAGATCCTGCATATCCATCGATTCGATACGCTGCTTCAGATTGCGAGACACATTGTCCTCATATCCGGAATACGTGTGGAGCACATACCATGCGCGCCCATGATGCTGACTTTGCTTGGCCATACGATTATTGCGATATTATATATTTTATAACTGGATGAGATAGGTCTTCACAAGGAAACTAAACAGTGAATCAAGCGCTCCAAGAAAAACAGCCACGACGAGGGAGAGCATGATCACGATCACCGTATACTGAAAAACCGTCTTCCGATCGGGCCAGCTCACCTTTATCAGTTCAGCCTTCGCTTCACGCAGAAATGAAAGAATAGTGCCCATAGACGACTTGTATGGATTTTTCCGGTTTAAAAAAAGCCCCGAGGGCTGTATAGAAAACATACCAGTTTCCCGGTCACCTGTCAAACAAAGAGAGAAGAAGGAATGTTACGCCTCTTTTACCGGTAATTCCTTCAAGGCATCCTTTATTTTATCCTCCATTCGCTCAAATTCCCGCTCAAATTCTTTTCGAATATCCTCATGCTTTCCCTGTTCTTTTATGCGAAGCGCCTTATACTCCTCAAGTAATCGCTCGAAATCTCTCTTATCCATACTCATATTATTTTGGTACCTTTAATTTATGTTTACAGTAATTCCATCTCTTCCAGGAACTGAGCATACAGCCCAAGCACCCGTTCCGCCTCTTCGCGACTCACCTCGAATCCCTCTTTATTCACGATCTGATTCCTCACGGCATGCGCCTCGCGGAGTGCATCGAGAGATTCCACTTGTCCCGGATGTACCGAAGCGATCCGCTCGCCGAGATTCGTTCCCGACCACTTCGACGACGCCATGATCTTGTCTGCCAAAGCATCCGCCTCGAGAATGGCCACCTTGTATTGGGAGACATTTTCGCTCCGAAGCCTCGCATACAGTTTTTCCCACTGACGCTCCGCCTTGCGCGGTCGGCTGAGGAAGATAGGCCGCTGATCCGTTCCGAACAGGTTCATCCGCAAATCCCGTGTCACACCACGGAATGATAGGAGAATGACGATATCGATGAAGAGTACCAGCACATACACGAACAGGAGAAATTTGATTGTCCGGACGATAGCAAGCTGCTCGAAAGAATGCCACCATGCCGGCAAATCGAAAAAGACATTCCAAAGCCCTGTCAAATCGATACCGTAATTCGGATCCATTATTTTATATTGAGGAGCTTAAAACTTTTTGAAAAAGTCACTTTTTTATTTCCTTCCGAGATGGCAAAAAGATTTTTTCCGCTGTCCGTGTTCCGACGAAAGGCGAGGAAAAAAGCTATTTTGGTATTCCGGAAGGTTTCCATGGACTTTTTCAAAAAACTTCAGAGTTAGTACGCGCTTTTTCAAACGCATCCGCGGCGCGCAGAACATTTTCTTCATCATACCATTTCCCCATGAATTGTCCTCCTATCGGAAGCGATTTCCCTTTTTCCTCGATCGTCCCTATCGGAAATGAAAGAGCTGGCACTCCAGTGAGATTCGCCGTTACCGTATAGACATCCGAGAGATACATTGAGAGAGGATTATCTGATTTCTCCCCGAATTTGAATGCGACTTCCGGTGTCGTCGGAGAAAAGATGAGATCAACCCGATCAAATGCCTTTTCGAAATCTTCCCGAATGAGTCTCCTCACCTGCTGCGCCTTCTTATAATACGCATCGTAATATCCAGCCGACAGTGCATAGGTGCCGAGCATGATGCGTCGCTTCACTTCCGGTCCGAATCCGTAATGTCTCGTATCGAGATAGGTTTCAAGCAGTCCACCCACACTGGGTATCGTTGCTTTTTCATCATTCACTGACAGGCCGAACCGGATACCGTCATAGCGGGCGAGATTCGAACTCACTTCGCACGGCATCACGAGATAGTACACCGCGAGAGCATATTTCGATCGTGGAAGCGATATCGGAATGATCTCCGCTCCGAGTGATCGAAATTGTTCGATCGCCTTTTCCGCGACAGTACGCACGGCCGCATCGAGCTCCGCCGAGAAATATTCTTCCGGAATACCGATACGCAATCCTTTCATATTTCCATCGAGAAATTCCGTATAGTCCTTCGCCTCACTCTCACCGGTCGTCGCATCATGAATATCGAAACCGGAAAGAGCCGAGAGTACGATCGCCGCGTCCTCCACGGTCTTCGTGAGCGGCCCGATCTGATCGAGACTCGATGCCATCGCCATCGCGCCATAACGTGATACGCGACCATACGTCGGCTTGAGTCCCACGAGACCGCAAAACGACGCTGGCTGGCGGATAGATCCGCCAGTATCAGTCCCGAGCGCCCAGACCGCCATATCCCCCGCGACGGCCGCAGCGGAGCCACCCGATGATCCTCCCGGAACGCGGGTCGGATCGATCGGATTTTTCGTAGAACCATATCCGCTATTTTCGGTCGACGCACCCATGGCAAATTCATCAAGATTCGTTTTTCCGAGAAAAATCGCATTTTCCTTTTTCAGGCGATCAATCACGGTTGCGTCATACGGAGCGATGAAATTATCCAAAATCTTCGAGGCGGCAGTCGTGCGTACTCCCGCCATACAGATATTGTCCTTAATAGCTCCCGGTATGCCCGCGAGTATGCCGATAGGCTCGCCCTTGGCTATCTTTGCATCAACGAAGGCGGCATCACACAATGCCTGTTCTTTCGTTACGGTCAGATAGGCGTTTAACTCGCCATTCTTTTCATCAATGCGCGCGAAATATTCTTCGGCCAAAGCAACGGCCGTAATCTCCTTCGCCAATAATTTTTCATGCAATTCTCGAATCATACTTATCAGATAGCAGGGAACAAGGAGCAGTGAACAAATAATTTCCAAAGGATTTTTCTGTTCATTGTTACCTGTTCATTGTTCATTGATTTAAAATACCGATTTCACTTTCACGAACCCATCCTTCGTCATCGGCACGTTCGCCATGAGCGCATCTCGTTCGACTTTACTTCCGGACTGCACCGTATCCTCACGGAAAGCATCCGACTTCAGGGTGATATTCCCCATCGGAAGCACCCCCTCCGTCGGCACCGCCGAAAGCTCCTTGAAAAAATCCAAAATCGCCGAAAGATCTTTCTGATATTTCGGGACGTCCTCATCGGAGAGTCCGATCCGTGCCAACTTCGCTATATTTTTCACTTCATCGACAGAAAGCATAATCTTATCAAATCACAATTTTCAAAACACAGAGACCAAACAAAGCACATGATTCAAAACACAATCTCCAAACATTCAAACAGATTCTTGTGCTTTGATGAATTATGTTTTGTGTTTTGTTTGGCTTTTTGTGGTTTAAGTTTTGTGTTTTTAAAAATTTATATTTTTATCAAATTTTTAAATCCTTCTTCATCTAGCACGGCGACTCCGAGCTCCTTCGCCTTGTTGAATTTGCTTCCCGGATTCTCGCCGGCCACCACATAATCCGTCTTCCTGCTCACTCCCCCCGCGACGCTCCCGCCACGTTCCTTAATCATACTTTTTGCAGCGTCCCGTGTAAAGGAGGCGAGCTCTCCGGTCAGAACGAATGTCTTTCCAGCGAAAGGCAGGAGGCTCTCGTCTCGGACTCTTTCCGGGAGTGTTATTTCCACCCCAAGCTCTGACATACGATGAAGCATCATCTGATGTTTCTCATCCAGGAACCACTCCGATATACTCTCCGCACTCTTCTCCCCGATGCCCTTGATCGACACCCACTCTTCAGTTGTTCTTTTTGAAAAAAATTCTCCAATATCTCTCGGATTCTTAATTCCTGATTCTTGATTCTTGATTCCTTTGATTATGTTTCGCATAATCAAATCCGCTGTCTCTTCCCCGAGATGCCAGATCCCTAATGCGAACAAGAATTTATCGAATCGCACCTTCTTCGACTGCTCGATGGCAAGGATGATTTTGTCCGCCTTTTTCTCCGCGAACCGCTCAAGCGGCAAAAGGTCGCCAATCGTCAATTCGAAAATATCTGCCACGTCAGATATGAGCCCTTCATTTATCAGTTGTTCAATAATTTTCTCACCAAGTCCATCGATATCGAATCCCTTGCGACCGACCGCGTGAATAATCCGTTCCTTTTCAACAGCAAAGCAATCTGGGTTCACGCAATACATCGCCACGCTCTCTTTATTTC
>CAZIBB010000026.1:0-12576 GCA_964537075.1 uncultured Bdellovibrionales bacterium
CTCTCGGACGGCGTATCGTCGACTCACAGAAATGTTTCCGTTCGGGTGATATCGAGGAAGTCGGTGATAATCGGCATACCACATTCTTTGAAATGCTCGGAAACTGGTCATTTGGAGATTATTTCAAAGACGAACAGATTTCCTTCATGTGGGAATTCCTCACGAAAGAAATCGGCCTCGATACGGATCGCCTGTATTTCACTTGCTTTCGCGGCAATGATGCTCTCGGCGTACCTCGCGATACCGAGGCAGCCGAACTCTGGCAAAAAAACTTCGCCGGTGCCGGCATCGATGCGTTGATCGTTGATTTCCCGGAACGTGACGGCATGCAGGGTGGGCGTATTTTCTATTACGACGAAAAGAAGAATTGGTGGTCACGAACGGGAGTTCCGGGAAATATGCCTGAAGGGGAACCAGGAGGACCTGATACCGAGATGTTTTTTGATTTTCGTCCGGACTTGGGTGACCGGTGCATTCCGGATACGCCGTTTTCAAATGCTTTCTGTCATGTGAATTGCGATTGTGGCCGTTTCATGGAGATCGGAAACAATGTTTTCATGCAATACAAGAAAACCAAAATGGGGTTCGAGGAACTGAGCCAGAAAAATGTCGACTTCGGCGGGGGACTCGAACGACTCCTGGCCGCAGCCAATGATACCCCCGATATCCTTCGTCTCGATATGTTCGACATCGCCCGAACGACACTCGAAACGATAAGTGGGATTTCATACGGAGACGACGAAAAATCAACCTTTGCGATGCGCGTCATCCTGGATCATCTCCGTGCCGCAACCTTCCTCATCGGTGATGGTATCTACCCATCCAACAAGGATCAGGGGTATTTCGTTCGAAGGCTTATCCGTCGTGCCGTCAGGTTCGGTCTCAATCTGAATATTACATCAGACTTCACAAAATCTCTCGGTGAGGCTACTATCAGCACCTATTCCGATACCTACCCGACACTCCTCGAAAAGAAGGATGTCATTCTCTCTGAACTTTCCAAGGAAGAAGAGAAATTCCGAAAAACATTGGAGAATGGATTACGACAACTGGAAAAGTTTCTCGCAAACACAGAAAATCATCTCTACGGTCGAGCGGTATTCCCGAATGAAGAGGTTGCAAGCATGATTTTTGACCTCTATCAAACGTATGGATTCCCAACAGAATTAACATTCGAAGAGCTCCATCAGCGTGGTATTACTTATGATGAAAACAAATTAAAAATTCTTCTAGAAAAACATCGCGATCTGTCTCGCACCGCAAGCGCAGGAAAATTCAAGGGTGGCCTCGCAGATCATGGTGCCAAGGTAACCGCTCTCCATACGGCGACCCATCTCATGCTCGCCGGTCTTCGTAAGGAACTGGGCGAGGGAGTGCATCAAGCCGGATCCAATATCACCGAAGAACGCACTCGTTTCGATTTCACTCATCAGGAAAAAGTCTCTCGCGAAATACTCGACCGCGTCGAACATTATGTAAACGAAGCGATCGAAAAAGGGGCGGTCATCAATACTGAAATCATGGACAAAAAAACAGCGAAAGATGCTGGTGTTGAAGGAAGCTTCTGGGAGAAATACCCGGAAAAAGTGACTGTCTATCGCGTGCAGTCTTCGGATGGCACCATCTATTCGCAAGAGCTCTGCGGCGGTCCGCATGTGACCACGACGAAGGATATCTCCGCGTTCGGGAAATTCAAGATCATCAAGGAAGAGGCCTCTTCCGCTGGTATCCGCCGCATCAAGGCGGTATTGCAATAAAATCCCAAAACCTAAAATGAGGAAGTTTGTTCCGCCAGTTGGCGGATTGAAAATTGTGAACTGTGTTTTGTTTGCCTGCCTGCCGGTAGGCAGGGTTTTTGTGCTTTGAAAGCTGTGTTTTAGATTCTACTGTTTGACAGTTCGAGGGAAATCCCGTAGAATGGCTGGGTATATAAATGACTTATTTTTGGCGTATGATCGCTATTATCCGAACCGGTGGAAAACAATACCTCGTTGAAGAGGGGAAGAAGTATAAATTTGAAAAACTCGATGGCGTTGTCGATGCGGTTTTGTATTTTGAAACCCTCCTCACATGGGATGGAAAAGCGGTCGCCTATGGCACCCCTGTTCTCGAAAAAGCCAAAGTTTCCGGAAAGATTGTCGCTCAGGATCGTCATGACAAAGTAACCGGCGTGAAGCACAAGGCGAAGAAGCGCGAGCTCACCCGCTACGGCCATCGTCAGCACTATACCGAAGTCGAGATCACCAAGATTTCCGCATAAACTCAAAAGAATTTTAATCCCGCCTCGGCGGGATTTTGTTTTCTCACTTTTTTCCTCCCCTCATTTCCAAGGAGGGGGTAGGGGGAGGTTTTGAATATTCTTTCAAGCCAATCCTTTCTCCTTACTTTTCTTTGTCCGCAAAGAAAAGGTAACAAAAGAAATTCTCTCCTGCGACAACAATCGAGAAATTCAGTGACACACCGTATGGAATTCTCCATGAGGCGTTTCACTCCCTCCTTATGGAGCATTCTCTCCTTTGGGGTGTCACGAATTTCTAGCGATTCTTGTCGCGCGGAGACCTCGATACAAAGCGCAGGCAAAAAAAACCGGCGAGGGAATGATTCTCCCCTCTTGCCGGTCAAGTCAGGTTTTCTCCTTCATCTGGATCTTTTTTGGAAACTTCTTCCTTGGAAATCCAGGGGCGATACGCCGCTGGCACATCAGATGCCAATACGATGTTCTCCGGGCGATGCTTTTCCGCGATGATTGCCCGAGCGCGAGCGATTTCCTCAGGAGTTGGGGGATTCCAGTTGCCACAGATTGTCGGATCGACATATTGCACCATTTTCTCCTCCATTTTTTGGAAAAATCAAAAGAACTTTCTCGATTGGTTACCCCTTTGATACCAGTGACACTCTTTTCATATTATATCACATTTGTGACCTATTAGCAAGTGACGCTGTCAATGTCACTTCATCGGCATATTCGATATCACCACCGGTGGCCAGGCCCCTTGCGATACGACTGATCTTCACGCCCGTCGAAAGCAGCTTGGTTTTGAGATAATACGCCGTAGAATCGCCTTCCGTCGTCGGATTCATCGCGAGGATGACTTCCGTCACCCCTTCGGTTTCCACGCGCCGGAGGAGCTCAGGGATAGTCAGACGCTTATCGTTGCCGTCTTGCTCGACGAGCCCGCCGAGCACGTGATAGGAACCATCATAATTCCCCGTTCGTTCGATCGCGATGACATCAAGAGGCTCCTCGACGACGCAGACAATTTGATGATTCCGTTTTTCATCAGCACAGATGGAACAGAGTTCGTCCTCGGCAATATGAAAACAGCGCGAACAGAATCGGAGGGAATGGAGGGATTCGAGCGCGTAAGCGAAAGCCTGGATTTCCGTCTCGTCCCGCTTGAAGAGATAGAGCGTCAATCGCTCCGCCATCTTCGGTCCGATCGACGGAAGCGCAGAAAAATGAGCGATGAGATCTTGAAAAGGTTTCGGGTAACGCATAGTGAAAAGCACAAAAAATCAAAACACAAAAAGCCAAACAAAACACAAGCTAAAAAAGCACAAAGAAAAATTTCTCTCATGTATGTTTTGTGTCACTGTGTTTTGTGATTTGTTTGGATTTTTGTGCATCTGTGTTTTGTAATTTTTCAGATTATTCTGGTGAATAATCTGTTTTCGCTCGTTCGAGGCTCTTGAAGGTCGTGGAGTTTTCCTGGAAATACAGCGAGACCTGTCCTACCGGTCCATTACGATGCTTGGCGACGATGACATCGACGATACCTTTGTTCGGCGTATCCGGCTTCACACGATCCTCCCTGTAGAGGAACATCACCACATCAGCGTCCTGTTCGATGGAACCGGATTCGCGGAGATCGGAGAGTTTCGGTCGCTGATCCGGGCGAGACTCGAGTCCGCGAGAGAGTTGCGACAGTGCGATGATCGGGATATTGAGTTCGCGGGCGAGTTGCTTCAGGCCGCGGGAAATTTCCGAAATTTCTTGAGTGCGATTTTCGCTACCACGTGCCCGTCCTTCCATCAGCTGGAGATAATCGATGATGATCATACCAAGATTGTGCTCGGCCTGCAGGCGACGCGCCATAGTACGCATTTCCATGATATTGAGCGATCCGGAATCGTCGATGAAAATAGGGGCTTCTGAGAGTACGCCGATCGCCTCGCCGATACGCTGGAAATCATTGTGTTCGCCCTCGCTTGAAAGTTTGCCCGTGCGGAGTCGCCAGAGATCGACACCGGCCTGTGCCGCGATCATGCGGTCGATCAATTGATCGGCGCCCATTTCGAGAGAGAAGATACCAACAGGGATTTTCGCGAGCGTTCCGATCTGACGCGCGATATCGAGAGCGAAAGTCGTCTTACCGACGGACGGACGCGCGCCGAGGATGATCAGATCGGATTTTTGGAATCCGGCCAAAAGATGATCGAGATCGGGGTATCCGCTTGGAATGCCACGCATCGCGCCGTCATTCTTGTGTAATTCGTCGATGCGGTCGAAAGCGGATTCGAGAATTGATCGGATTGGGACGAAATCCTGCTTGATATATTTCTGGGAAACGGCGAAGAGTCTCTGTTCCGCATCATCCAATACTTTGTGCACGTCTTCCGATTCGTCATATCCCATCTCGGCGATATCGGTCGCCGTTGAAATGAGGCGACGAAGAAGCGCTTTCTTCTGAACGAGTTTCGCATAATGCGTTACATTGGAAGCGGTCGGTACGGAATTGACGAGTGAAGTGATATAGGATGACCCACCGACGCGATCAAGTTTGCCACGCTCCTCGAGAATATTGGAAAGTGAGAGGGCATCGATAGGCTCCCTTTTTTCATAGAGGGCGAGAATGGCATCATAGATATCATTGTGATCCGGCTTGTAGAAATCACCGGTTCGCAGAGTATCGGCCACCTTGATGATTGCATCCTTGTCCAACATTAAAGAACCGAGCACGGACTGCTCGGCGTCGATATTGTGCGGGGGAACCCTGAGATGAGAAGTATCGGCCATAGTACAAATCTGAAGACCCTCTCATTATACGCGAAAAGGCGAGTCCGTCCACGTTGACAGGGTTTTTCAAAAATGGTACAAATAGCCAATTCTTTCACAACCGAAACACCTATTTTCAAAAAAGAGGAGGGCATCATGAAAGCCACGGATAGCAAAGACCCGGCTAAGGAGATCGCTCGTGTTCAGGCGGAAATCGCCGATATTCTGGCGGGAATCGCCGATATGGCGAAAAGCGCGCAGGCGAAACAGACCTCGGTGGTCGTGAAATTGCTCGCCGAGCTCGTCCAACAACAATCCACCCTCATGAATCTCCAGACGAAACTCCTGGAAATCACCCTGGCCGGTATGCAGAGGGAATTTCTCGCAGCGATAGAGTCGCTCCATGTCGGCGTCGCCAAAACGATCTGACCGGTGCGAGGAGCCACCAACAAAAAAACCAGTACCGAAAACCATCGGATCTGGTTTTTTTTTGTTCATTGTTCCTTGCTCGCTGTTCCCTGACTCTTAGAACCATTTTTTCCATCGGAAGAGAATGATCGTGATGCCGGCGATGACGAGCATGATGAACGTATGAATCCAAAATGCATTCGGATGATTACCGAAAGGAATAGAGGCGCTCATCGCAAGCATATTCGTATACACCGACATCGGGAGGAGAACGGCTGAGAAAATTGTCAGCACTTTCATGGTGATATCGAGCTTGTTCGAGAGAAGAGAATTGTTCGTCGCCTCAAGCGCTTCGATAGTTTCCTTATTGCTTTCCAAGATGTTCCAGATGCGGATATTCGTCCCGATGAGATCCTGAAAATAAACCTTTAGATCATCAGCGATGAAGGGGTGATCATGCGCGATGAGCGATTCGAGTATGGATCGCTGCGGCTTGAGCGTCCGACGGAAATTGAGAATGTCCCGCTTGGCCACCGATATCTCATACACCATTTCTTTCTCCTTCTCGGCGAACACCTGGCTCTCGATGAATTCGAGCTTCTCGCTGACATGATTCAATCGTGGAAAACAGGAATTCAGGAGGACTTCGAGGATAGCATAGAGGAGATGCGCGGGAGTCTGTTCCAGATGCAGGCGACGCTTGCCCTCGCTCTTACGGAGCTCCTCAAAGAGCCTCTCAAGCTGATAAATAGACTGCTTATGTCCGGTGATGAGATGATCTTTCGTCAGGATAATATCGAGTTCGCCCGGATAGGTCGTTCGATGTTCCACATCGAAGAGGGGAGTATGCACGGAGAGGAAGAGGCAGTTGTCGTACTGTACCACCTTGGCCTGATAGGTCGGGGTGACGAATTCCTCGATGGCCAATGGATGAACGTTGAAATTCTCCTGCAGATAGAGGATATCGTCTTCTTTCGGATCTTCGAAATCGATCCAGGTGATCGATTTGTGTCGAATTATTTTCATAGCACCTTCTTTTTTTGTTTGCTCTTTTGTTTCAATTACAGTATACCTAAAAAAACGCCTCTCGTCATCCATCTAGAAAGCGGTCGTTCCGCTTTTTGATCCGCCAGCCGGCGGAGTCCGCTGAAAAAAATTCATTGAAAAAATTATGAAAAAAACCTTTCTCCTTCTGATTAGAATATACCAAAAGACCCTCTCGCTCGATCATGGCCTGCTTGGGAAAATTCTTGGTGAGCGATGGTGCCGTTTCTATCCCAGCTGCAGCGAATATTCATATCAGGCGATTGATCGTTTCGGCATACTGAAAGGCGCGTGGCTCTCCATAAAAAGAATCGTCCGCTGCCATCCCTGGAATGAAGGCGGAATCGATTATATTCCGGAGAAAAAATAAATGGTATTTACCCCGGAGCAAGCTCCGGACACTGAAACGAACAAAAGTTCGTTTCACTTCCGCGGTCCCGCCATGGCGGGACGGGGTATTTACCCTGTGTTACCGTCGCTCTCCGCCAGCTGGCGGACGAAAGTGAAAGTTCTTACTTTCACTTTACTCACTCGCTAGGCAATAAACACATTTACAAAAGATAATTTTCTCGTTACACTCTCATAAAAGCGTTTCTTCACAACTGATCTTTCTTAGAAAAGGAGCACACCATGTCCGGATCGACTGGAACACAAGGCCAACCAGCTTCAGAAAGTGAAGTCGGCAATTCCATCGTCTCATGCATGCGAAACAAAGGATCACTCATGACGCTCGCGGACGCGCAGGGACACTATGTGCCCTATGAATGCAACCCAAACCGATTGAGCGAACAAGGGAGGTGCCTATATCAGAAGGCTTGTCTCGGCGTCCGCATGGAATACCTCTACGGCTCTGCATCCGACCATCCAGCCGGCCTCGGCGAGAATCTGCCCCGCGAGGAACCGCCTCTTCCGCGCGCCACATCCCTCGCGACCGAAGCATTTCGGTGCCTCCCGCGTGGCAATCAGAAACTTCATCCTGCCGATTAAGGAGGGAAATACGATGATGAAAAAACCGAGGTCGGCAAAGAAACAATCCGGTGTCATCAACTTAGGGCAATCAGAATCCGCTATCCATTGTGCTCGGAGAAAGGACTCGGGCTATCATCCCGCAGTCACTCGTCGAGAGGCGAAGAAATATCATGATCCGAATACGATGGCGTGTCGGGGATGCGCCAAAAAATGCCAATGAGTTTCAGATGATAAATCGAGGAGAGAATAGCGCGTACAGAGAAATCATACTTGCAACGAGCCTACGGGCTATCCGGTGGCAACGCCACCAAAAAGGGCAACCTCTCGGGGACCCTTTTTTTCTTTTCTATAAGCATTTTTTCATATGATTTAGCACTCACACTTGACGAGTGCTAAATTATTTTTTATAATCTAGCTAAGTGAGAAAAGGGAAAGTTTACTTTCACTTTTGAGCGAGCGACGATTACAAAAAGTTTCATCGGCGGTTGATCCGCCGAAAGCAGACACTTTGGGTCTGCGGTGTAGAAGTACTCTTCCAATAAAACTTTTTATAATAATTTTATAGCGGTGCGTCCACTAAGTAGCAAGCTTTTCATTTTAACGGTCGTTCCGCTTTTTGATCCGCCAGCTGGCGGAGTCCGCTGAAATGAAAAACTCTATTCACTATCAAAAGTATGAATACCAGACAAAAACAAGTTCTCTCAGCGATCGTCGAACTGTATACGCAGACAGCGGTTCCCGTCGGTTCACAGGCTCTGCTCGAACATACCGACATTGATGTCAGCTCGGCAACCCTGCGAAATGATATGATGGCACTCGAGAAAGAGGGACTCCTCTATCAGCCTCATGTCTCAGCGGGACGCATCCCGACTGATGCCGGCTACCGGATATACGTCGAAGAGATGATGGGGGATGGAGACCTCTCGAGAGAGGACCAGCGGAGACTGCAGAAAGAACTCCTCATCATGAAAGCGAAGCAGGTGCGGCTCGGCAGAAGTACCACCAAACTCCTCTCCGCACTCTCAGGAAACCTCGCGGTGTCGGGACTCATCGACCAGGACGAGAGCTACGACTTCGGAATGAAGGAACTTATGGAGAAGCCGGAATTCCAAGAAATAGATGAACTCTGCCGAATCGTCGAGACACTCGATTCGCTTGACGAGAAACTCGACGGTATCATGATTCGATTGAAAGATGGCAAAACGCATATCTTCATCGGTGATGAGAATCCGATCAAGGAAATATCCAACTGTTCCATGGTGGTCGCGCCATACGAGAGTAGTGAAGGCAAGGGAATACTCGCCATCATCGGTCCGAAACGCATGGACTATGCGAAGAACAAATCTCTCATTGAATACATGAAAAAGCTCCTCAACTCCTCCAATGCGAAAATGATCGTCCTCGTCACCTCAACCGGATTTATCTCGATAATGACAAGCTGATACAGTCGGTCGCTCCGCTTTTTGAGCGGTGCGTCCGCTGAGACAAATTATGGATCCCACAAACGAAGAACCGACCGAGGAAGAAAAGGAAAAAGAACGGCAGCGAAAATTCGAAGAAGCCAAGGCTCGAATGACGAGATCATCGTAGAAAAAAATAACTAATGAAAAAAGTATGATAAAAAAGAAAGTACCAGTCAAAGAAAAAGAGCTCGAGGAAAAAGTCATCAAGGATGAAGTGCAAGCGGAGGATATGCCGCCCGAAACGGCGAACACTGATTGGGAAAAGAAATCCGAAGAATATTTGAATGACCTCAGAAGGCTCCAAGCGGACTTCGAGAATTACAAGAAACGGATGATGAGTGAACGCGAAGATACGATGCGATTCATCACCACCGGTATCATCTCCGATCTCGTCCCGATACTCGACAATTTCAATATGGCGGTCGCGCATGTACCGGAAGACAAGAAAGGCGACCCCTGGGTCACCGGCATCACCTATATCGAGAAGCAGTTCGAAGAAGTGATCGCAGGATACGGAGTGAATGTGATGGACGTGAAGATAGGGGATACATTCGATCCAATGAGACATGAGGCGATAGGCAATGAGCAAGGAGCAACGAACAGCGAGCATGGAACAGGGAACATAGAACAGGGAACAGAAGATATAAAGGCACACAAGATTGCGAAGGTAATGCAGAAGGGATATCTCATGGGTGACAAGGTAATCCGTGCAGCAAAAGTGACAGTTTCATAAGCAAAAAGTATGGTTGCCCAAAAACTTTCAGAAAAATTCCAAGGAGATGGATTATTTGCAGACCAAGATTATCCAATAGGTGAAGTGGTATTAGATTGGAGCACGGGAGGAAAAGTCGTGCATGAAAAAGAATTCTATGAAGATTGGCTGTACTACGATAATGCTATTCAGATTAGTGAAAAAGAGTGGATTTTCCATCCGATCACAAGATACATCAATCATTCATGTGAACCAAATTGTAGGGTAGAAGATAAAAATTTTGTTGCTATAAAGCCAATCCGAAAAGGAGATGAGGTTATCATGGATTACTCCGCGACAGAAAATAGTAAATGGATTGGTCGATTTGAATGCCTTTGCGGAAATCAGAATTGTAGAAAATTAATAAAAAGCTTTTGGATGTTAAATGAGGAAGATAAGTTAAGATTAAAAAATATATTATCAGAATGGATGAAAGAAAGCATTGTCATTCATACATCATAAATCGTAATTCATAAATAATTTTTTATAAAAAACATATGGCAAAGATATTAGGTATCGACTTAGGAACAACCAACTCAGCGATGGCGATCGTCGAAGGTGGAAGTCCGACCATCCTCGAAAACAAAGAAGGCGCACGCACGACACCATCCATGGTAGCGATCGGGAAGACCGGCGAGCGTCTCGTCGGACTCCTCGCCAAACGTCAGGGTGTGACCAATCCGGAGAACACGCTGTTTTCCGTCAAGCGCCTCATCGGTCGTCACTTCGGTGATGATGAAGTGAAGCGCGACATGAAGACCCTTCCATATAAAGTGATCCAATCCGGTGAAGGTGTGAAGATCGTAATGGGTGGCAAGGAATACTCGCCACAGGAAATCTCCGCGATGATTCTCGGGAAATTAAAGGCTGATGCCGAAGAGAAGCTCGGAGAAAAAATCACCGATGCGGTCATCACCGTACCGGCATACTTCGATGATTCACAAAGGAAAGCAACCAAGGAAGCAGGAGAGATTGCTGGCTTCAATGTCCGGCGCATCATCAACGAACCAACTGCAGCCGCTCTCGCCTACGGATTCAATAAGAAGAAAGATGAGAAAATCGCCGTGTATGATCTCGGTGGCGGTACATTTGATATCTCCATTCTCGAGGTCGCCGAAGACACCGTCGAAGTGAAGTCGACCAACGGTGACACACACCTCGGTGGTGATGACTTCGATCAGCGCATCATCCATTGGATTCTTGATGAATTCAAGAAGCAGGAAGGACTCGACCTTTCCAAGGATCCGCTCTCGCTCCAACGCATCAAGGAAGCCGCGGAAAAAGCGAAGATCGAACTCTCAACCGCGAATGAAACGGAAATCAATCAACCATTCATCACGGCCGATGCCAATGGTCCGAAGCACATGCTCATCAAGATGACTCGTGCCAAACTCGAAGAGCTCGTCGGCGATCTCGTCACCGCATCGTTCGAGCCAGTGAAGAAAGCACTCGCTGATGCGAAACTTACCGTAAAGGATATCAATGAAGTGATCCTCGTCGGTGGTATGACCCGTATGCCGCTCGTCCTCGCGGAAGTCGAGAAATTCTTCGGCAAGAAACCGAATATTTCCGTGAACCCGGATGAGGTCGTGGCCGCCGGTGCCGCTATCCAGGGAGGTGTCCTCGAAGGATCCGTGAAGGATGTACTCCTCCTCGATGTCACGCCGCTCACCTTCGGTATCGAGACCATGGGAGGTGTACGCACCCCGCTCATCGATAGGAATACCACCGTACCGGTATCCCGCTCACAGACATTCTCTACTGCCGCTGACAATCAGCCATCCGTAGAAATCCATGTGCTCCAAGGCGAACGCGAAATGGCAGGGGACAACAAATCACTCGGAAGATTCATCCTCGATGGTATTCCACCATCACCACGCGGTATCCCGCAGATCGAAGTCACCTTTGACATCGATGCCTCGGGAATACTCTCGGTCACTGCTAAGGATAAGGCGACGAACAAATCTCAATCCATCCGCATCGAATCAAGTACCGGTCTCTCCAAGGACGAAATCGAGCGCATGAAGAAAGATGCCGAGATGCACGCCGAGGAAGACAAGCGGAAAAAGGAATTGATCGAGGCCCGCAATATGGCCGACTCTCTCTCTTACACGACCGAGAAGTCGATGAAGGACGCCGGGGACAAACTCACGGTTGATGAGAAGAAGCCAGTCGAAGAAGCGATCGTCGAACTGAACAAAGTGAAGAACGGTGACGACCTCGAAGCGATCAAGAAAGCAACCGAGGCTCTCTCCACCGCCGCCCAAAAGATCGGTGAGAAACTGTACGCCGCTGCCCAAGCAGCGTCTCAGGGAGCAGGGAAC
This sequence comes from uncultured Bdellovibrionales bacterium, assembly GCA_964537075.1. GTDB lineage: Bacteria > Patescibacteriota > Minisyncoccia > Moranbacterales > UBA1568 > CAYTED01. The sequence goes on from CAZIBB010000026.1 coordinate 11,956, forward strand.
AATGAGCAGGGAACAGCCGAGGCTAAACCAGAAGGGGAGACCCCAAAGGATGCCGAAGTTGAGGACCCCGTAAAGTCTGATGAATCGGCCAGCGGAGCAAGCAAGCCAGCCGACGAAGAGAAAAAATAAGGAGTATAATAAGAGCGGGGCATTGCGCCCCGCTCTTTAGTTTAATTTTTTTGATCTATGTTTGAAGAACTTCTTTACCCGACATTTGTTGCTATCTCTCCAGATGAAGTTCTAAAGAGGCATGACGCGATAATCGGTAAATATGGAATGGGAGTTTTTCTAAAAAGACGAGAGTTTCAGAGGGCTCGAGAAATGTATCAGACAGCTCGTTATGCCATAGGAATGACGGCGAAGACGGATAATATTTATTGGGTAACGCCGGCAAGGAAAGAAGATCAGACACCGGATACTTATATTTTATGGGCAGATAACGTAAGCAAAAAAATAAATATTGAATGTGTCGAAGTTACTTTATGGGAAGAGCATCAAGATGATTTGTTTACAATAATTAGTAAGAAAATAAAGAAATCCTACCCTTATTACTTCGTTATTCTTGTACACGCGGAGCGCCCGAGAGAATATATAGAAAGCAAATATTTTGCAGATATAATT
>CAZIBB010000027.1:0-12507 GCA_964537075.1 uncultured Bdellovibrionales bacterium
TCCCAGAGCTGTTCCGGGTTCATTTCTCCGAGACCTTTATATCGCTGGATGGAAATACCGAGCACATTTTCCGCCCCATCCGTCATTTCTTCCGTCGGAGTCTCATCCTCTTCGGTCGTACCCTCGGCCGCTTTTTTCTTGCTCGCCTTTTCCTTGGCTTTCGCCAGCATAATCGCCTTCATGTCTTCGATAATCACGAGTTTTTCTTCTTCGGTATAACAATATCGGATATCCTTCCCCTTCTGCAACCGATAGAGTGGAGGCTGGGCGATATAGATATGCCCCTGCGTCACGAGATCCTCGTAGTATCGATAAAAGAATGTCAGGAGAAGCGTCCGAATATGTGAACCATCAACATCGGCATCGGCCATAATGATGATTTTTCCGTATCGAAGGCGGGAGAGATCGAAGCTCTCACCGATACCGACGCCAAGCGCGATGATGATCGGTTTCAGCGTATCGGATTTGACGACCTTGTCGATCGTCGTCTTTTCCACATTCACCAGTTTTCCTCGAAGTGGAAGAATCGCCTGAAATTCACGGTTCCGTCCCTGTTTGGCCGAACCACCTGCGGAATCACCCTCGACGATATAGAGTTCGGACTTGGCGGTATCGCGCGTCGAACAATCAGCGAGCTTTCCCGGAAGTGTCATGCCTTCCAGTGCACCTTTTCGGATCACTGCGTCCTTCGCGGCACGAGCGGCGATACGCGCCCGGACAGTGAGCAGACACTTCTCGAGAATCGCTTTCGCGTCCTGAGGATGCGTCTCTAAATATTCCTGTAACCCTTCGGCTACCACGGTCGAAACGATACCACGCACTTCGGCATTGCCGAGCTTCGCCTTGGTCTGACCCTCGAACTGCGGATTCGCAAGCTTCACGCTGATCACAGCGGTCAGTCCTTCCCGTAGGTCATCCGAAGTGAACGACCCCTCCTTTTCCTTGATGAGGTTCGCCTTCTTCGCATAGTCATTGAGCACGCGCGTGAGCGATGTCTTGAATCCCGTTACATGCATACCGCCCTCCGGATTGAAAATATTGTTCGCGAAGGCGAAGAGGTGTTCCTTATAGCTCTCCGTGTACTGGAACGACACTTCGACATACACATCATCCACGGTCTTCTCAATGTAAATCGGCGTTTCGTTCTTCACGGCCTTCTTGCGATTGAGAAATTTCACGAAAGAAATAATACCCGAGTCGAAATATAGGCCATGCCGATGGATCTTATAGCCTTCTGTTTTCGGATCCGCCACTTCACGATGATCCTCAAGGATGATGCGGACCCCCTTGGTGAGATAGGCCTGATAACGGAGATATTCGAGCACTTTTGAAAAACTATAATCGATTTCCGGAAAAATCTGTGGATCAGCCTTAAATGTGACGGTCGTACCGGTATGATCGGATTTTCCGATAGCCGAGACCTTTCCCTGCGGATCACCACGATGAAATTCCTGCATCCAGAGTTTGCCATCACGATGCACGTGCACTTTAGTCCATTCAGAGAGCGCGTTCACGACCGAAATACCCACGCCATGCAACCCGCCGGAAATTTTGTATCCCTCACCGCCGAATTTCCCTCCGGCATGAAGCACGGTCAATACCGTTTCCAAAGTCGACTTCTTCGTCTGTGGATGGATATCTACAGGAATACCGCGGCCATCATCCTCCACTTCAATCACATTATCAGGGAGCATGCGCACGATAATATTGCGACAGTGCCCCGCCATAGCCTCATCGACCGAATTATTCACCACTTCCCAGATGAGATGGTGCAAACCCTCAAGCGACGTGCCACCGATATACATGCCAGGGCGCTTACGTACTGGATCAAGCCCCTCCAACACCTGGATTGATTTCGCATCATATTTCGCCGTATTTTTTGCTATAGCCATAGTAAGTTATTTCTCTCGTTCGTTAAATGTTCTTTTAGAGCCTATTGCGATTTCTTTTCCCACTCCCGGAGTGTCAGCTCGATGAGGAGCATCAGTACGAGAAGGAGAAGTGCTGTCCACCAGAAAAAAATTTTCCAATATTGAAAAAGAAGGAGAAGCATCCCATATCCACCAACTATCGTTCCCTGCCGGAAAAGCAATCCCGCATGATGCGCCGCATTTTCTTCACCAAGCACCTTTCGATACAGTTCGGAGGAAAGAATGATTGCAATACCGGAAAAAACGATCATGATGCTTCCAAAAAAAAGGAGTCTTCCAAACAGACCGGATTCGTTAGGATCAACCAAGAAAAGCGTCGCCAAAAAAGCAGCAGCCGCTCCGATAGTGAAAATTCCCACACTCCACAAAAATGCCCGGAAAGTCATATTCTCTGGTACTCAGATGTATCCGAATACACTGAAAAATTATATACAAAAAGAAGCATCAGCCATGCATCTTTCTCCCCTTATTTTACTCTTTTTTCGGATGAATGGCAACAGTCTGAACAAAAGAAAAAACAGCCATCATACAGGCTGTTTTCCTTCCCTAGGCTCGCGAAACGTATGTCCCTTTTTCGGTATTGATGATGATCCTGTCCCCGGCATTGACGAAGAGCGGCGTCGTGATTTGAAGTCCTGTCTCAAGCGTCACCACCTTGTCACCGCCGGAAGAGGTATCGCCCTTGATACCCGGTGGTGCCTCGACGACGGCGAGCGTCACCTTGGCGGGAAGCTCCACATTGAGCGGTCGGTCATTCCAATTGATGACGGAGAGTTCCGCTCCATCCATGAGATATTTCGTGATATCCCCCAATGATGCAGCTGAAAGTTCGAATTGCTCATAACTTTCCATATCCATGAACTGATAAATGTCTCCATCTTTATAGAGATACTGCGCTTTGGACTTGCTCACTTCAGTTTCATCTACTTTGTCAGCACCCTGAAAAGTCTTGTCGATGATGGCACCCGTCACGAGATTCTTCAACTTGGTACGGAGAACAGCCCCGGCACGACCGGTTTTAGAGTGTTCATGGGAAAGCACCTGCCACGGTTCTTCGAGGTACAAAATCACTTTCCCTGTTTTAATAGCAGAAATTTCAAGCATAGTTTTTGAGATGAATTTGGAATCAAGAATTAAGAATCTAGATTCTTTTGAAACAGCTTCCTGTCATTTCGAGTGAGTCCGCGAATCGAGAAATCTACTTTTCTTCAGATCCCTCCACTCGAAGACTCGGTCGGGATGACAATCATAGCCTCATAACAAATTCAAAATTTGTTCACTGTTATTTGTTCGCTGTTAATTGATGTATCAATTGACGACGTATGGAGCGAGCCCCATGAACCTCGCCCGCTTGATAGCGAGCGCGAGCGCACGTTGCTGCTTGGCATTCAGGCCATAGCGCTTCGGCGGATACATCTTTCCCTGCGAGTTCAAAAAACGGCGCAAAAAGTATGCATCCTTATAATCGATTGTTTCCAATTTCTTGGCGAGTTCTTGGTCCATAGTAATAATATAAAAATGTAATCTCTAGATCCCGGGTCGAGCCCGGGATGACAAGGAGAAATTTCCCCTTCTCTTTTGCTTATTGTTCCTTGTTCACTGTTCTCTGATGCTAGAACGGCACCTCATCCAGTTTCACTTCTTCACGCGGTTCATCATCAAGGTTGATCGTCGGAATCTCTTCCTCCATCGGCGATGATTTGGACTGCTGCGACGCTGCGGCGGCTGCGGCTGGCCGTGGTTGATAGTTACTGCCCTGTCCTTGACTTTGGGCACCCCCACCCTGTGCACGAGCACCGAGCTGCATGGTTTCACCAACAATTTCTGTTACTTTCCTCTGAGTCCCTTGCTTGTCAGTATATTCCCTCGTCTGCAAACGTCCTTCGATAAAAGCCTCCTGTCCTTTGGAGAGATACTGTCCAGCAATTTCTGCGACTTTCCCCCAGAGCACGACGGTATGGAATTCCGTCTTCTCCTGCTTGTTTCCAGACTTATCCGTCCAATAATTATTGGTCGCCATGCCGATGGTTGCGACCGTCTGGCCGGTCGGCGTATTGCGCACTTCCGGATCACGGGTCAATCGTCCGACGAGAATCACTTTATTGACGTTCATAGTTTTCTCGCCCTGTGAAACTGCTCGCTAGCGAGCACCCGCCAAGGCGGGATTTCACGGGGTAAACTTACTTATTAGAAGTCGCTCTGTTTCTTGCTTACTGTTCATTGTTCGCTGTTCACTGGCCTTAGATATCCAACACGTCCTTCAATTTTTGATCCATCTCTTCTTTGCTCATCGCCGGCTTCTTCTCATCTTCCGGCTTCGGGGCATCCGTGAGAATCTTTTCCTCCGGCTTGGCTGCCTCTACCCGAGGAGCAGCCGTTTTGCGATAATCACGTCCCTCATTGCTCCGTGTATCGCGACCATCCCGACGTCCCGAGGCGACAACCTTCGGCTTTTCAGTCCGATCAATCTGAGCAAGTGCCGGCAAATCATCAGCACGGAGGATAAGGAAGCGCAATACATCTTTCGACAAATTGAATTTCTTTGTCACGCGAGCAATGAAATCCACCGTGTCTTCCCGCTTGGCTAACTCCGATGCCAAGGCCTCTTCTTCCTGTGGCACCGTAAAGCGCCTCGCAATATAGGTACCACGAACCTCTTTCTTGATAAGATACGCAAGTTTGCGCTTATCCGTCGTCTCTCCATCAAGGAAAGTCGCTCCCTCGCCGACAATCATGGCTTCTACTTCGCTTTTAATACGCGGTAATTCCGCATCCTTCGTCTCCCCGACCAAATAAAACAATTCGTACTCCCTCATATCGTGATGATTTATGAATTATAATTTACGATTTATGAAAACACTATTCTTCTTATTTGTCATCTCGACCGAGTCTGCGAGTGGAGAGACCTTAATCTTCTTTTCGATTGAGATCCATTCGACTCGCAGACTCGCTCAGGATGACACTTCCTGGGTTTAAAAAAATAAAACCCGCCAAAAGAAAAAGTCGAATCCTGGCGGATATCATTTCTCCTAATCCCTCAGTCAAAGCATCGGGCGGGAGAAACATCGGACTTTCTCAGTTGTTGCTCCTACCTTACCAGATATGCAGACCTTTGTCCAGCCTCTTTTTACTACTCCTAAAACTTCGTTTTAGGAGTAGTAAAAACCATATCTTCGGGGCTAGTTAAAGAGGCTTTTATAATTCTTGGACCAATACACGATTCCTTCGTAATAATTTTTATTAAAGCCTCCAAGGTAGCTTATGGAAGCACTTCTGATGACAGTAGTCTTATCAGATGTCGCACCCGCTTTCTTTAGTTTGAGTGCCATCGCCATCACGCCATCAGTCAGGTTCCAAGGATCTGGTTTTCCATGTCCGGTATTCGATCGTATTTGTGATTCGTATCCTCTCCATACATCGGACATAAACTGCGATACGCCCATCGCGCCACCCTGACCGATATATCCACTTGGGCTACATGATACTTTTTTATCCTTACTATACCCGAGGCTGTCTGCTATATCGTAAAAGATAGATTGTCTTCTGTAGAGCAGATCTATGGATGCTTGCCATTTTTTATTTTTCTTCAAGAGCGATTTATACCGCGCCACCGCAACTCTCTCTACCTCCTTATAGGTGCACTGTCCCGTATTTGCACCGAGATTCGTCTCCTTCTTTAAAAATCCATATAAAACACCCTCCGGGACACCCGTGCGCTTGCTCGCAAATTCAACCGCTTCACGAATATCTTTCGCATTATAAGACTTTCCCGTCAAGCTCGCCAAATCGCCCTGCAATTCACTCAATTCTTTCTTCAATCGCTTGATGATCGTCGCCTGATCTTCGATATCTTCCTGTGTATCAACTTTGGCCACAATGAGGCTCTGCTTCTGTTTGCTTTTCTCCACTAAAAGCACTTCATGCTCCTCCTCCATAATCTCCAGCTTCCCCTTTTCACTCTCGACATTTTCCTTGTCCATACGAATATCTTGCACCGCTCCATCGAGACGCTCTCCGATAGGAAGGATTCCATCAGCCGCATAAAATGACCCCTCGAAATCCGTACGTCCAGCGAAGAAATATGCGAGAGTGGCATTGTCACCATATGAATACAGCTCACGCAGCATTTCCATCAGATATTTTTCTCGCTCTGCAATTTTCTGTTCCAAAAGCTGAATTTCCAGTATTTTTCGCTCGAGATTATTACGCGTCGTATTAATAGCCGTTTGCGTTGCCATAATAGCTTTTTCCGTGGCAGACAGATTCTGATTGATACCCGTCAACTTGGAATTAAGCAGGGCTGCCTCTTTTTCCTCCTCTTTAAGCTTCTTTAATGTTTTGGCATATTTATCTTCAATTTCATCCACGCTACTCTCCGCATGAGTCATCAACGGCAAAAGACCCGTTCCGATAAGGGAAATAGTCAACAAAAAAACGAGTGGAAAATTCTTTCGGAATATCATATATCTATTATACACCATAAGAAGAATCCAAGACTTTTAAACTGAGAATCTAGGCCCTCGAAAAAGCAAAAACAGCGGTTTCACCGCTGTTTTTGCTTTTCTTTTTTAACTCTCAGTTCTCCACCATTACTCATTACGCCTCTGCTCGGACTTTTTTCCAAACTTCCTTTTCAATCTCTTTCGCGAGTTTGCTGTTCTCTTTCAGAAAGTCCTTGGCACTTTCACGACCGGCGCCGAGCTTCATGTCGCCATAGTGAATAGAATTTCCGGATTTCTTCAATACCTCAAATTTGATACCCGTATCAATCAAGTCTCCTTCGAATGAGATCCCCTGGTTGTACATAATATCGAATTCCGTATGACGGAATGGCGGAGCCACCTTGTTCTTCACCACTTTCACATTGATGCGATTTCCCACCACTTCCTCGTTTTTCTTGATCTGAGCCGCGCGACGAATCTCGATCCGTACGGAGGAGTAGAACTTCAGTGCATTCCCACCTGTCGTCGTCTCAGGATTGCCGAACATCACCCCGATCTTCATACGGATTTGATTGATGAAAATCACGACCACATTCGACCGCGCGATGATAGCCGTCAGCTTTCGCAAGGCCTGCGACATGAGGCGCGCCTGGCGACCGACATGGTGATCGCCCATCTCACCCTCGATTTCCGCCCGTGGAACGAGCGCGGCGACGGAGTCGATGACGATGACATCAACTGCATTGGAACGCACGAGTGTCTCCACGATATCGAGCGCCTGTTCGCCGGAATCCGGCTGAGAGATGAGGAGGTCATCAACATTGACACCAATTTTCTTCGCATAGTCGGGATCCATCGCATGCTCGGCATCAACAAAGGCCGCTACGCCACCCATTTTCTGCGCATTGGCGATGATATGGAGCGTGAGCGTCGTCTTCCCTGATGATTCCGGCCCATAAATTTCCACCACGCGACCCCGAGGGACACCTCCAATTCCGAGAGCGAGATCGAGCGAAATCGAACCAGTAGGGATGGCTTCGATATCCACTCTCTTCACGTCGCCGAGCTTCATGATCATTCCCTCGCCGAATTTCTCACGGATCTCCTGCACCACAGCATCAACGCTTTTTCGCGATCCCTTGAATTCTTTTACTGACTCCTTCTCTGTCTTCACTATTTTTTCTTTTCCCATAAATCCATTCTTTTAAAATTATATCGTGAATCCGTTTCAAAAACTTTTTCCACCAAGTCTCTCCATTATACTACAGATTCGGAGCGAAAAACTCTTTTTCAGCCGGTACGGTATCGGAAGAAAGTGGTCTCGAGATATCGTCGCCGATCCTGACCCATGTCAAAAATCCGTTGTCTGAACGAATTTTCACCTGCTTTATGCCCTTGAATGACAGCGGATTCTTTTCCTCCAAAAGACCGCTATAAACAAGCGCACCATCTATTTCCACCGTCACGCGCACTCCCGACTGATTCTCTTGGGGGGAGTTCCGCATCGAAAGTTCGATCGGGAATTCCTTTTCTTTTCTTTCCGAATCCAATGGCATCATGTCGGACAAAGATTCGTCGTTTCCGGCGATATCCGCCTCAATCGAAAGAGTGATCCTCTTTTCCTTATCAAACCGATTTTTCGCCGAAACGATGATCGTATTCTGTCCCGGATGCAATACAAGCTCCTCCTCAAAATTCCCATCAGCCGCCACAGGAATCGGAGCATCGTTCACCATCACGACCGCTCGGGCATCGGCCTTTCCAGACAAAGTAAGTTCCGCCTCGGTAACAGTCGAACCATTCACCGGTTGGCTCACCATGAGATACGGATCCGACACAAAAGACTGGAACTCACGGTACAGATATGCCCCGATAATAAGGAGCACCAGCACGACGGCGCTCATGATGAGTTCCTTCGAAGTGATGATGAGCGCCGATCCTTCGATCGGTATGCGCGGATTGATTCCGAAGACGATACGCTCTCGGCCAAGATTCTTATCGATATGCTGCTCCTTTTCATACAACTTGGTCAGCGTTTCTTCCGCTAATCCCAAATGTTTGGCATAACTCCGCAAATAGCCCCGCACATAGACATCTGCCGGCAATTTGTCATACCGGGCTGTTTCCAGATATTCAAGATACTTGACCGGAATCTTCGTCGCACGCGACACTTCGATAAAACTCATCCGATACTCACTTCGAAGCTTGCGGATCTTCTCCCCAAGGGTTATCGCCTCTACTTTTTTCCTCTTGAACCCGATGTCTTCCATATATAACGACTTTAGAATCTATTTGCTGTCCCGTCAATTTTCCAACACAAAAACAGGATGCGTACCTGTTTTGTATGTTTGTTTTATTTTTCTCAGAAATACAATTTCATACATTTTGAGATCTCTCGCAGCGCAGAATCTTTTCCCGATTCGAGCAGGGAATGATCGAGAAGTGTATGAAATTGTATTTCATCCCACTACGACTGCCATTTATCCCGCGAGATCTGTTCCGCCATCGGATCATCACCGTACTGAGGTGCATTTCGCTCGCCATCCTTCCCGACGAGTATTTCTCGCGGCTTCGCCCCATTGCTTTGGCCGATGATGCCGTTTTGTTCGAGAAGCTCCATCATTCGTGCCGCACGAGAGTACCCGATACCAAGTCTCGTCTGAAGAAAGGTCGTCGCAGCGCGTCTCGTTTCGATGACCAATTGCTTGGCCTGTTCATACATCGGATCGACATCTCCTTGCATTTCGCCTTCCGGTGCCGGTGCGAACACATCATTCGAAGCCGATTCGGCACCGAGAGAAAAATCTTCTCCGATGTCTTCCGCCCCCAATTCCTCTTTCTGTTTTTTCAAGAAATCAACGACCTTACGCACCTCTCCCTCGGAAACGAATACTCCCTGCAGACGACGCGGCTGCTGCATGCCCGGCATCGTGAACAACATATCGCCGCTCCCCAGGAGTTTCTCAGCGCCGCCCGTATCGAGAATCGTTCGGGAATCAATTTGGCTTCGTACTGTAAAGGCCATACGAGCCGGAACATTGGCTTTGATAAGCCCTGTAATGACGGTCACTTCCGGTCGCTGTGTCGCAAGGATGAGGTGGATACCGATTGCCCTTGACATCTGTGCGATACGCACGATGAGGCGTTCCACTTCCTTCCCATGCGAACTCATGAGATCGGCCATCTCATCCACCACGATCACGATATACGGGAGGTGAGGCATGTCTTCTTCCTCCAAACCACCCTCTTCTCTCGGAACGAGAAGCTTCTCTCCTCGCAAACGTTTTTCATAATAACTTTCAATGTCTCGCACTTTCGCTTGCTCGAGAATTTTATACCGCCTCTCCATTTCACCGACTGACCACTTGAGCGCATTGACCACGCGTGCATTGTCCATAATCACATTCCCCTTCAGGTGTGGAATACCATTATAAAATGAGAGCTCGACACGCTTCGGATCGACGAGAATGAGCTTCAGATCTTCCGGTGAATTCTGATAGAGAAGAGAGAGGAGCATGGTGTTGATGCAGACGCTTTTCCCCGAGCCGGTCGAGCCGGCGACGAGCACGTGCGGCATCTTCGCGAGATTCGCCATCATGTATTTTCCCGAAACATCCTGACCGACCACTATCAAGAGCGGCGCTTTTTTCTCGGCATATTCTTTGGAAAGGAATGCTTCACGCAAACGCACGAGCGCTTTTCCGGCATTCGGTACTTCGAATCCGATAAGCGATTTCCCGGGAATCGGAGCCTCGATACGGATTGGGTGTTTGGCCAAGGCCAAGGAGATATCATTGGAGAGCGTCGTAATCTTTGAAAGCTTCACTCCGACAGCCGGTTTGAAGGAATACTGCGTCACGGCGGGGCCTACTTGCACCTCTCCCGGTTCAACTTCGATACCGAAATACTTGAGCGTATGCTGAATGGTATTCTTATTCTTCTCCACATCGCCACCCTGACCCTTGTCACCGCCTTTTTCCAAAAGGTCTATTGATGGAAGCTGCCATGCAAGAGTATTCGCACGACGTTTTTTCTGCGGTTTCTCCTCGAGCATATCATCTGAAGCGGCGCGTACCACATCATTCTCTTCATTATCAAAGGAAACCTTCGTGATACTTGAGAGAGTATCTTCGTTTGGTTCGCCATCGATCGAGATACGGCTGATATTTTGTTCTTCAGCCGATTCCTCCGGTCGCATTCCTTCCGAAGAAGAAAAATCTTGCGACAAAGAAATTTCCTCCGTTTCAGGTCCAGGCGAAACTATACCTTCCACTGATACCTCGCCTTCATTCATATTGGCCGGCATCCCATCTGTCTTTTTTCTGGAAACCATGCTCCTGACATATTCGAAAGCATGATGGAGCGAGACATTGAAAGCGGCGATAAGGCCGGTAAGGAAAAGCATCAGAAGAATCACCGTGCCAGCTGTTTTTCCCGTGAATGTGATGAGGAGGGCGGAGAGACCGAAGCCAAGATATCCACCACCACGTCCGTCCAAGGCTGCCCGCAGAAGCGCCTCCTGCGTATCACCGAGGTACAGATGAAAGAATCCGAGTATCGAGAGAAAGAGAAGAGCAAAGCCCAAAAGTTTCACCCAGTCCGAAAGAGTCGCCCTTCCCCGTTTCATAAAAAATATCGCGAGCAAGACGAGGAGTGGTGGGACGATCCATTTTCCCCAACCAAAAAGCGCCCGCATCATACTGTCGAGAAAATATCCGAAAGATCCCGCCGCTTGGAAATACCCCATAGAAAAAAGAACGGCGAAAGCCACGCAAAAAATAGCCGCGATACTCCGTTTGGCATCGCCCTTCAGTGAGTGTTTCCGCTCTCCTTTCGGGGTGTCATCATTATCCGAGTTGTCTGATGTTTCCGGAGAAACATTTTTCTTTCGTCGTCCCATAGAATCTATTATATCACGATGGAAAAAGAGGAGAAAGGAGCGTCAAAAAGAACACTAATGTGTGATACATGATTGAGGAATCCGAAAAAAAATCTCAAGAGCGATCACTCCGCTGAATGTGAATGTATAGTTGAAGATTCGAGGTGTGAGGTGTATGGACGAAAAAAGGGAATGGGATGCTTTTTTGTCGTACCACTGAAGAGCCGGGATGCTGCGTGTCCTTAAAAACGTATTCTCTCCCTCCGATCTCCTTCCTGTACGGTATTTTCAATCGGAAGCGAAAGAAAAAGCGAGAGGCGCTCAGCGAAAGCAAGTGCTTTGAAATAATCATACAGGGCGAAACCACAGCCGGGGCAATTTTCCACCATGATAGAGTAACGAGGCGTTGACCCGGGAGCCGTCTTGGAGCTTCCTCTATTTTCGCTTTTCATGATGATTCGCCCCGTAGTCGGGAGCGGTATGGTTTCCCCAGTTGAGTAACCGAGAATATGCAAAGTATCGACGAACATGCCGGTCATCTTGTCGAAACGCTTCTCGGAAATAGACACACCGAAGAGAAGCGCCACGAGAAAGAGCACCGGACAAAAAATAATTGCCGCGATGATGCTTCCCACGCTGGGAGAAATGACTGCCAAAAACAGGAGTACGAGCGCGGGAAGACCAAATAACAGCCCGAAGATAATTTTTGGACCGCCGGGAATCGTCCGCACTGAAAATACTTGAGTGGTCTCCGTTATCGTGCTGAGATCGAGGCCAATATCACTCCGTACCAATTGCGAGAAAAGTTTATTCATAAAAAAATATTTACTGATAAATCATTTTCACTCAAGAGATTGTTCACGAGTTTTCACTTTGTTGCCGTCACTCCTTCCAGAGGCGGGCAAGCGATCGGAAGAGTGCTCGCTTTTCGTCTTGATTGATATTGTGCGGGTATTCCTCACACCCGCACAATATCCGGACCCAGACAATTGAAAAAACAAAATCTCACCTAGATAAAGGTCTCTATATTTTCACATTAAAATAACCATACTTTTTGTGGGGTGCCTAACACCAAATTCTACCACCTAACCAAAACGGACCCGGAAGCTCCGGAAGCTCCGGAATTACCAGCGTAAGTATAATATCTCCCACCAGCACCACCGGCACCGACTGTTACCGCTATATTTTGACCACCTGTTACCGCTACTTCTCGTGATACCACACTGTAACCACTACCTCCACCCCCACCCCCACC
>CAZIBB010000028.1:0-11367 GCA_964537075.1 uncultured Bdellovibrionales bacterium
ATTATAGCAGGCAAAAATAGCCTGTGAAGGGGATAAAAGAGACCTCCGGATATGTGAATGTGGAAGGAATCGGAGAATCCTTGAAATCAGAAAGGACGAGACCTTCCTTCAGTCTTTGAATGATTCTTGGAAGGCTTATTTGAGGCGATTATTAATAAAAAGGAGGACGAGAAGCGGTATGGTCATCCAGACAATCTCCGCGATTGGAGTGGCGAACAGACCATAGATGGCAGGAGAAATATAGGAAAGAACTATTTTTTCCGGAAAAAAGGAAAAGAGGGTGCTCACGAAAAATCCCGTAACAAGAATGCTCATGACGAAAAGTCGCCAAAAAAAATCAGTACCGGCACTCGCGATATGTATATCGAAAAGGCGATCATCCGTCGCTGTAAGGAAAATCAAAACTGCGAGAAAAGTGATAAGCTCCCCATAGACGGAAGAACCGAGAAATCCGACCGAAAGAACCCCTACAAAGGCAAGAGCAATATAGATATTAATAAGGATATTGACGAGTTTCCACCGCCCGAAAAGAAACCCCACCCCCAGGCTCAAGGCAAAAAAAACGAAGAGGAAAGAAAAATCCCCCGCTGATTTTCCGATAAACGAAAAAACCTGTGAAATAGAGTCTATCATGATACCATCACGGTACCATTTCCTCTTAAAAACTGCAAAAGGATGATTCGACTCGCCCTCCTCCTTGAAAAAAGAGTGTTTTTCAGGTAGTATTGATTCATTCTGATGATACTTCTATGACATCTTCTCCTGGCCGACGAATATTCTTTTGGACTCTCGTCGTCCTTTTCCTCGCCACAACTTTCACCGTACTCTTCTTCACCTTTGGATACCGTTTCGACACCAATCGCGGTCTCTTCGTCCAAACAGGATCATTCACGCTCAAAGTCACCCCGATCGAGAACGTCATCATCGAAGTCGACGGAAAAGCCGTTCCCATGAAAACCCTCAGCATACTCAACAACGCATTCCATATCGGAAGCCAGACACCGGGGGAACATTTTATCCGGATATCGGCTCCTGGATACTCCAGCTGGGAGAAAAAGGCCGTCATTGAAAGTGGCCGATCGACAGAATTCTGGAATATCATCTTGATCGGAAACAAATATCCTCAGACTCCGGTTATCGAAACGGAATCAGTGGAACAGATATTTCCTTCACCCGATACCAGCTTCTTCGCCCTCCTCGCAACACGTAACCAGGGAACCATCGTGAAGACCCTCAATACCGATACCATGATCGTGTCGGATATTGCTTTTATCGCTGATACAAGCCTAAAAATATCAAGTGATGAAAATCTAGAATGGTCTCCGAACGCGAAGAATATCCTCGTCCCCCTCACTGATTCCAACGGGGAAGGGGTTTCCTTCCTGATCAACAGAGAGAATGGTTCCGTCATAAATCTCACGGAGCGATCCCATATCGCAAATATACATTACCCTCGCTGGGATGGGCGCCGAAAGAATGTGTTTTACTTCCTTTCAGGAAATACCCTTCTCGAATGGTCATCGGAGAGCCTCGATATACCGCCGACCGTTCTCATCCGGAATGTGAGTGGGTACGACATTTCCCAAAATTTCATCTATTTCATCGATCAACAGACCGGCATTATTTTCCGCCTGAAATCGGGCGGAGCCATCGAGGATGCGGAGCAGATGACAAACAAAGAGATCGATGCGCCGAATGCGCCGCATACTCTCACCGTCTACGATAAGGACCGTATCACCGTCCGAAATCGTGAGACCGGATCGCTCTCTATCTTCAATAATGGGGAAAATCGGCATTTCCAGATGCTTGGCAACGGGATCAAGGGCGTTCAGTTCTCTAATGACGGAAAAAAGCTTCTCTTCGAAAGCGACCGGGAAATCTTCGTTTATTTCGTTCGTCCATGGAATACCCAGCCCCTCCGCTCCGAAAATGAGGTCATGCAAATCGCCAGATTTTCAAATCCCATCAGCTTTGTCCGATGGACCAAGGATTATGAGCACGTCATCTTCACCCATAATACTTCTCTCAAGACGATCGAGCTCGATCATCGTGATCGAAGAGATATACAGACCATCCATAATTTCAGCCTTCCTCCGATACAACTCCTCGACAATTTCTCGGATGGGGAGCTCTTCATCATAGAAAAAAAAGATGGCCCAACGCTTTCTTTCATCCCCTTTCCCATCATTCCCATCAAGGAAGGCACGGCTCCCTGACTTTTCACAGAACAATAGTATGTCCTATCATGAAAGAATCTTCGGAAGAGCAGAGGGGAAAAATCCCCTTTCCATTCGGAGTGAAACACCGGGAATCGGAGGAGGCGGAGGATCACACGAGGAAGCGCGGGAAAGGAATCAGGAAAGCAATGAGGCGCAGCTCTGCTCCGGTTTCGATATTCTCCTTCAGGAGCTCCGAAAAAATCCTGAGGATTTGCAAAAAAGAATTGACATGCTCAAGGAGCTTCCGGAGAGCAATAACGTCCTCGGTAAGATTTATCGAGAGAACTATTTCACGGAAGAACACTGGGAAATAGCCGCTACCCTCAGATTCTACGATCAAAAAACCTTTAATCACTCCCTTCGCGTTCTGCAATGCATCTACGAAATGGCGACTGATGACGGGGAAACCGCGACATATCTGAAAAAAAGAATGGCCATCGAAAATCCGCATGACGAACATATGGCTTTTCAGGATCTCTTTGCTGCCGCATTCTTTCACGATATCGGCAAGACAGCCATTCCGAAAAAAATTCTTCATGACCATCGCTCACGTCGAGACTGGGCTCGTGACGCGAACATATGGGCAAAAAAGATCGGTCGGGATCTTTACTTTGATGAGGGAGCATTGCAAGATCCGGAACAAGGCGGGCTCGAAGAGGCGAAGCTCGATGATTATTTCACAAGAGTAAGGCAAGAAAAGGATTATGAACCACTGAGTATTGTCCCACTTCATGAAGTATTCGACGATGCAACGCTCAGAGAACTTGAAATGCATGGAATAGAGGCCTCCGACACATTCCGGAGGGTACTCGAACGCCATGAAAGCGCGACTCGGGCGATTCTTCGACGAAAAAAAATGTATATCTCAGCCGATATCGCCTCGCATCATCACGACTATGAAAAAAGACCCATACGGCTCGAGCGCTATCCGACGGAAATCTCCGCCGTTCGCATCGGGTTTGAACTCTCTATCCTGCGCTCCATAGATATCTATGATGCTCTCACTTCCGACGATCGTGAATACAAGCATCCTCACCATCCTCTCCTGGCCCTTGAAATCCTTGTCAGGGAGGCGGAGGCGGAATTTACCGAATTGGAGCTCACAAAATATGTCGTTCGGGATCTGTACAAGAAACTCGAGGCTTCACAAAAAAACACCCCTCGAGATGAAAAGGAGGGTCACGCTCTCAGCGTAATCCTTGAATTCATACAATAATAATTTCACCAGATTGATTGTCTAAGAAAAAACCACGATTCCTCGTGGTTTTTTTATACATAATACACAATACAAAATACGTAATACACGAAACGCTAGCGTTTCGCCCACTGCGGAGCGCGACGAGCTTTCTTGAGACCCGGTTTCTTCCTCTCTACTGCACGAGAATCGCGAGTGAGGTATCCGGCTGCCTTGATCGCCTTGCGCAAAGCGAGATCGAATTTCAGTAACGCACGGGCGATACCGAGCTTGGCGGCATCTGCCTGACCGCTTTTCCCACCACCGCGGACGATGAGCGAGAGACGGAACTTTTCCGTGAGACCGGTTTCCTTCAGCGGTGCCATGAGCGATAAGCGCTGTTCCTCAGTACCGAAATACAGATCGATGGTTTTCCCGTTCACCGTGTGTTCGATCTTCTCTCCGCTCGTTTCGTATAAACGCACCAAAGCGACTGCGGTCTTACGACGACCAACAGCATAGTGATACCTCGTATCAACTTCCTTTTCCGCAGCTTTTTTCGTTACTTTCTTCGTTACCATAAGTATTTTCTAAAAATCTATTCGTGAGTGACTTCAACCTTATGCTTGTGCTCACCATCCTTATAAATATACAGACGTTTCAGCATCTTCGCCCGCAGGAGATTCTTTGGGAGCATATTGTATACCGCCTGATAAATCGCCTTGGTTGAATCCCTCTTGATCACTTCCTTGAATGTCCGTGACGTGATACCACCCGGGTATCCGCTATAGTGATGATACATTTTCTGATCACCCTTGCGTCCTGTCACCTGCACGCCATCGGAATGTGTCACGACGACATAATCCCCCTTATCGAAATTCGGCTCATAATCAACCTTACGCTTGCCGGAAAGTATCATGGCAATCTCCGTCGCCAAGCGTCCCAAAACCTTCCCCTGGGCATCAAAGCCATGGAATGTCCGTACGATAACCCGCTTGCCATTGTGTTCAGTCGTTGCCATATTTTTTTCTTTAAACGAATTCGATGATCGCTACCTCAGCCGCATCGCTCTTCCTGGCCTCAAGCTTTACCACGCGGGTATAACCGCTGGTTCGGGCAGTGAATCGATCGCTGAAATCGCTATTCAATTTGTCAGCGGCCATTTTCGGGAGCAGTGCATGCAATTCGCGTACCATCGACAAACGCACTCCCACGTCAAGACGAGCTTTCTTCGCCTTATTCACGAGAGGATCGATCAGGCGCTTGAGTTCCTTGGCCTTGGCCTCGGTCGTACTGATACGTTCGCACATGATCAAACTGCCAAGCATCGTCTTGAGCATTGCCTTGCGCACCTTGCGTGTCCGTCCAAATTTTCGGCCAATTTTCTGATGTCTCATATCAATATGCTCAAAATTCTTTCTTATGCATCCTTCTTTACCGACTTTTTCTTTGCTCCCTTCACGAGCTTCGGAGCTTCCATGACCTCATCGGAAACGAGAGCTGAAAACTGATTCATCAGAATATCAATAGCCTTGTTAAAAGCCCTATCCGGAGAGAGAGTCCCATCCGTCATGATCTCGATCGTAATCTTGTCATAATCCGTCCGCTTTCCGACACGCATATTCTCTACTTCGAAATTGACGCGCTTGACCGGGGTATAAATGGCATCGACAGCGATCCTACCAATTTCCTTTTCACGGGCCTGCTGCTCCACTGGAATATAGCCGATACCGCGGGCCACCTCGACTTCCATGTCGATTTCAGCCTTCTTATCGGAAAGCGTGGCGATAACCTGATCCGGATTCACGACTTCCAATCCGGTCGACAGCTTGAAGTCACCGGCAGTGACCTTTCCCTCTCCCTTGGATTTCAAGGATATATTCATCGGCTCATCACTTACCATGCGAAAGCGAACCTGCTTCAAATTAAGGATGATCTGTACTATGTCTTCCATAACGCCAGGCATCGTCGTAAATTCATGCGTCACGCCCTTGATTTTCACCGAGGTGACCGCCGCACCCTCAAGCGAGGACAACAGAACGCGCCGAATGGCGTTCCCCAGGGTCGTTCCATACCCGGGATAACATTCGAGGATCTCCATCTTTCCGTGAGATGGGCTGATCTCGGTATATTTTGGCGCTTGCGGGAGACTGATAGTATGCATAATCATTATGTGCTCGAGAACGACTTTCCCTCCTGACCCTCTGGAAAGACGACTGCGAAAAAATTACTATTTATATATTACTTAGAATAATATTCCACGACGAGCTGCGCATCCACATTGTTTCCTACATCGCTTCGGTTCGGCAGGGAAACCACCTTGGCTTCCATTTTTTCGGTATCGATGGAAAGCCATGCGGGTACATCCGTTTTGTTCTTGAGAAGCTCGCTCTGAGTTTTCAGATACGTTTTATCCTTCTTATTCGCTTTCAGGGTTATCACATCACCGATTTTTACCCCCATCGAGGAAATATTCATTCGGCGACCATTGACCGTAAACCATTTGTGTCCCACGAGCTGTCTCGCCTGCATCCGTGAAGAGGCAAACCCGAGACGATAGATCACATTATCCAGACGACGCTCCAGGCGGGCCAGCAGAAGATCTCCGGCGATACCCTTTTCCTGGGTAGCCTCTTCATAATGATGGCGAAATTGGCGTTCCAGCACTCCATAAATACGCTTGATACGCTGTTTCATCGCAAGTTGTCTCGCAAATTCACTCTGATTACGGGATCCCTTTTGCCCATGCATACCAGGAGCATACGGACGACGAACGATCGCGCACTTTGGAGTGGAACAACGATCACCCTTGAGAAAAAGTTTTTCTCCAGCGCGTCGGCACAGAACACATTTGTCAGTCATCTTCGCCATATTGATTACACTTACACGATTGATTTGCTTGGTTATTATAAAAATTCCCTCTCCCTCACTAAATGCGACGAGGGCGACGTGGACGACAGCCGTTGTGCGGAATAGGAGTGAGGTCTTTGATGCTTATAAGGTTGAATCCATTATTGGCCAAAGCCCGAATGGCCGCTTCACGACCGCTTCCGACACCCTTCACGAATACCTCCACTTCCTGAAGACCGAACTTCTTCACTTTTTCCGCCACATCGATCACCACCTGAGTCGCAGCATACGGAGTGGATTTCTTCGCTCCCTTGAAACCGAGATGTCCCGAACTTGACCAACCGAGTACCGCGCCATTCGCGTCCGTCAAAGAAACAATCGTATTATTATAGGTACACTGAATACTCGCGCGTCCTTTAAAGACCTGACGCTTTGATTTTTTTCGCTTCTTATCTGCTTCCGCAGGAGTGCCCGCGACAACATCTGCCACTCCATCAACCGATGGAACGACGACTTCTTCAGTTTTGCCTAATTCTTCAGTCATATTTTTCAGAACTTACAACTTACGACTTTCAACTGACGACAATGACTTTTTTAATCTCGCAATGTGTCGTTAGTCGTTGGTCGTTGGTTATTCCTTATGTCTTACTGTCAGACTTCTTCCGTCCGCTTCCCATAGTCTTACGAGTGTTGCCGCGCACGGTTCGAGTATTGGTTTTCGTCCGCTGCCCTCGCGACGGCAATCCCTTCGCATGTCTCGTTCCGCGATAACAACTGATATCCCGGAGGCGTCGTATATTCGTCTTCACCTCATGTCGCAATTCTCCCTCGACATGGTACAGCTTCTCGATTTCTTCACGAAGACGATTGGCGTCTTTCTCGGCGAGATCTTTCGTACGGATATTCGGATCAATATTCAGTTTGGCGAGAATCTTCTGACTCAATGGAAGCCCTATCCCATACAGATATGGGAGTGCTGCTTCGATTCTTTTATTGTCCGGAAGGTTGACGCCTGAAATTCTCAACATAGTTTTTTTATACTTACGACTAACCACTCACAACTGACAACTCCATTGCTTAAAAAATCTTGACCATTGACTTGTCGTGAGTAGTAAGTCGTGAGTCATTGATACCTCTCTTAGCCTTGACGTTGCTTGTGCTTCGGGTTGACACAAATCACAAACAGCTTCCGCTGTCGTTTCACGATCTTGCAATGGGCGCAAATTTTCTTTACCGATGATCGTACTTTCATACACGCTGCTCGCTTTTTTTATCGATGATGTTATTTGAGTCGATGGACAATCCTGCCTTTCGTGAGGTCATAAGGACTCATCTCTACCGTCACCCGATCACCTGGCAATAACCGAATATAGTGCACTCTCATTTTTCCTGAAATGTGCGCCAATATTTCGTGACCACCTTCAAGTTTCACTCGAAAAGTGGCTCCAGGGTGACTTTCCACTACTTCCCCATCCATCCGAATGACATCCTTTTTATTTGCCATAATCCAGCCTCTTCGGCTTTTTCTTCAAAATTTATTGCTTCAATCCTCTCAAAAAAACAAACGCAAAAACAGAGAAATTTTACCGGGAAACTCAATCCTCATTCCTGAATCTCTATCGTCGGGGCAATCCCTGGAAAAATGGCTCTTTATGCAGTTTTTTAAACGTACTTGCCATTGTAGAGAAGGTTCGAGATTATGTCAACCCCAGTACCGGAAAAACCACAAATCCCAGAACACAAAAACCAAACAAACCACAAATCATAAATATTCAAAGTACAAAACTAGCATTGAATACGCCTTTTGTTTCGTGTTTTGATTATTTTGTGTTTTATTTGGTTTTTGTTCCGCCAGCTGGCGGATTGAAAGTTGTGCTTTATTTCCGTTCTACTTCCCGAATCGCCGTTCGCGCTCACTGAAGTCAAAAACAGCCTGCTCAAACACTTCAGGGCTGAAGTCCGGATAATATTCCTTGGCAAAATACAATTGGCTGTTCTGAATATGCCACATAAGGAATCCCACGGAGAGATGCGGCTCGTCGCCAGTACGGATGAGATAGTCCACCGGGGAAAGCTCCCGAGTCATAAGGTGTTCCTGCAAAGTCTTACTTTCCACCTCGGAGCTTTTCATACCTGAGTCAATCATCGATCGTATCGCCTGAAGCATCTCGTCATCGCCGCTATACGCCAAGAAGAAATTCAGGAAAAACCGATCATAATCCCTCGTCGCTTCCTCGAGGCGATGGATGATCTGCTTGAGAGAATCAGGGAATTGCTCATCAAAACGACCGATGAAACGGATCCTCACCTTATCGGTATGAATATCATCGCTTTCAAGCAATCGTGTAAAATGTGTTTCATAGATGCGAAGGAGAGCACGACGCTCCTCCACAGGACGCTTCTGTAGATTCTCACGTGATGACCCCCAAATGGAAAGTTCTCTCACACCAAGTTCGCGCGCCTTCCGAACGAGCAATTCGGTATTTGCTGCTCCCGCCGCATGCCCTTCCCATGGAGGCAGGTTCCGCTCTTTCGCCCAGCGGCGATTCCCATCCGGGATAATAGCGACATGATTCGGTATGTTTTTCTCCTGTTTCATAGTGTTATTGAAAATCTTTCATACTCTCTGTTCTGTGCTCCATGCTCAATGCTCTCTGATACTCAATATTCTCGTACCATCATATATTCAGCAATGCCCAGGAAAAAATCATATGCCTCGTCTGAAATGTTTCCCTTCAAAGACTGAAGAGCGAGTTCCCCCTCATGAATGAGCTGAAACGACCGATCTTTTACTTCCTGAAGTACACCAGTACTTTGCATGAGATCCTGGACATACCTGATATCCTCACTATCCAAAGTATTCCCTTTTTCAAGAAGCGCGACAAAGTTCTCTCGCTCTCCCGCAGACAAACGCTCGAGAAGCAATGCATTGAGAAGCGTCATTTTCCCCTCTTTCAGATCCGATCCCAAAGGCTTACCAATGCGCTCCGAGACTCCGTAGAGACCGAGAATATCATCTTGAATCTGAAAAGCAATACCCAAAGGGATCGCGTAGGCAGAGAATTTCTGTATCACATCTTCTCCTGCTCCGGCAAGAAGCAACCCCAGGTGAATCGGACCCTCCAGAGTATATTTGGCTGTCTTATATTCATACATTTTGAGAATTTCTTCCGGTGTCGCACTTTTTCGATACTCGAAATAGACATCCTTTGCCTGACCCACAACTGTAAAGGCAATGATCTTTTGTAATTGCGAAAGTGCCTGAAAGACTCGCTCTTTCGGAAAAGAGGATCGGAAAATAATGTCATTGCCGAGAGCTCCTACCATATCACCGACGATGAGTGCGATAGAGTTCCCAAAATGCACGGCATTTGTCTTCGGAAAAATTTTCTCTGCCAACTGCCGATAGCGTTCATGAATGGTTGGTACACCATGGCGAATGACATCCCGATCCATAATATCATCATGAATGAGGAGGAAGGCATGTATGAATTCAACTGATACGGATGTCTCAAGCATCGCCTCCCGATCCTCTCCTCCACCGGCAAGATAGCCATAGTACATGTTTGCTGCCCGCAAACGCTTCCCCCCGGACAGAGTTATGTCCTTCACTGCTTCCAGCGCATCCGCGATAAATTGATCCTCTTTTTTCGATTCAGCAATCACCTGATCAAAATAATGTACAATCTTTGGATTGATTTCCTCCTGAAATTTCGTCAAAGTTTCTTTGAATGCCATACTGTCGCGCTAAGAATCACAAGATCAACAATGAGAGCATTGTATCCAAAAAAAGAGGGAAAAACAAGACGATCAAGAAAACACAAAGCCCAGAACACAAATCCGCCAGCCGGCGGACCAAACAAAGCACAAAACACAGATACCAAAACGCAAACCTCATTTCAAGTGTTTTTTGTGTTTTGTATACTGTGTTTTGTTTGGTCTTTGTGTTTTTGTGTTTTGTGCTTTTTTATCTATCCTCGTTCATCAGGAAGAATAAAATATTCCCGATACCGTTTGTACAGCTCGAGCGTCGCCCACAAATCACGGGCATTATACTTGGCAATCTCTTTATATTTTCCTTCTTTGAAAAGCCCGCGAACATCATCCCCAGTCACACCCTGTGCCTTTGGACTCTCAATCCCGAACGCTCGTGTCCAGAGATGAAGACTTCCTTTACGACGTACTGCTCCATAAAACGAGAGCTGATCGAGGAGGTCGACATGCTTCGCATTGTGCGGCATATAATTGAGATAGCGGTTCGAGAGAAGATTTTTCGTTGGCTTTACACCATGCACGGCCGAACGCGTCCACATAAATGGCACATCAAATCCCCGTCCATTGAATGTAACGAATGTATCGTACTTCAATGCTATTTGCCAAAATTTTTCCAGCATCGCCTTTTCAGAAAGCGCCTCGAATTTGCAATCCCCCTCCTCGAAGTCCGTATCGCTTGCATTTGCCGGCTGATAATACACGGCCGCTCTTGCGCGCTCCGCATCGAGCACTCCGATCGCGACGATCTGCCCCGTGAGTGGCGAAAATCCCAGACCATCCTCCAGATCCTTAAGCGCCGTCTCATACTCATCCTCATTGTAAGACTCACGCTTCATCCAATGCGTAAGGTTCTCCTTCGTCGTCTCGTCCATCGCGGCGAAATCCTCGCCGACCGTCTCGATATCGAAAATAAGAGTAGCCATACATTATGAAGAATAGAGAATTTACCTGCCTGCCGGTAGGCAGGGAATATAGAACAAAAAAGGTTACTCTGTATGCGATACACGATTCCGGAAAGAATATCATTCCTCTGATTATTATATCACTAAATGAAAAACGAAATTGACTGTTTTCATGCACCGCCAAGGGGAGTCCTTTTCGCTCCGACGAAAATCCGGGGCGCTACACACAGAAAGCAGCGCTCGCTTGCTTTCTACTCGCGCCCTTCGATTCTTTTTTGAAATAGCCCCAAGGGGAATCCTCCTCCCTCTCTATTCCGCACGGAGGCTTCATAGCTCATCCAGAGCCTGGGTTTTAATGAACCCAAGGGGAATCCTTTTCGCTCCGACGAAAAGCCGGGGCGCTACACACAGAAAGCAGCGCTCGCTTGCTTTCTACTCGCGCCCTTCG
>CAZIBB010000028.1:11467-12154 GCA_964537075.1 uncultured Bdellovibrionales bacterium
ATTCCCCTTGGAATACACAAGAAAAAACACTGCCCGATTGGCAGTGTTTCTTCTTGTGTGTAGCCCCAAGGGGAATCGAACCCCTATTTCCAGGATGAGAACCTGATGTCCTAACCGTTAGACGATGGGGCCAACGATGCTTCGCATCAATAACCAATCACCAAAATCCAATTTCCAAATCGTCTCTTTTGGTTATTAGTGCTTGATGATTGGTTATTGCACTTTGCATGCAGGGGAGGAAGGAATCGAACCCTCGCTAGCGCTTTTGGAGAGCGCCGTTCTACCACTAAAC
Organism: uncultured Bdellovibrionales bacterium; assembly: GCA_964537075.1. Classification (GTDB taxonomy): domain Bacteria; phylum Patescibacteriota; class Minisyncoccia; order Moranbacterales; family UBA1568; genus CAYTED01. The sequence continues at coordinate 11,760 of CAZIBB010000028.1, forward strand.
TACTCCCCCGTTCAAGCAAACAAAAAACAGCTAACGATTAACAAAAAGCAGATACATTCATTCTATCGTGCTTACTGTTTTTTGTTAACTGTTGATTGACTATTTGCTCTCCGCGTTTGGGGTATGCTTGCGACAAAACTTGCAGAACTTGGACATTTCCAACTTCTCTTTCACCTTCTTCTTGTTTCGCTTGGTGTAATGGGTGATGCGACCACATTCGCTGCATTTCATCTTTACCAAGGTGTCTTTAATCTGTCCCATAGTCCCTCATTTAATATCTAAAAAAGAATGTCCCAATACTACGGGAAAATTCGCTTTTCGTCAACTATGAGGATTCCTTGAGCCGTTGATCGGGATTGAACCGATGACCTCGTCATTACCAATGACGTGCTCTA
>CAZIBB010000029.1:0-12128 GCA_964537075.1 uncultured Bdellovibrionales bacterium
CGATACCCTATCGCATCATTGGCGGATTGAAATTTTATCAGCGCAAAGAAGTGAAGGATGTGGTCGCGTACTTGCGACTCGCCGGTAATCCGACAGATAGACTGGCGCTTCAGAGAATCGTGAATGAGCCGAAGCGGGGTATCGGGGAAGCGACGGTCGCGGCATGGCTTCAGTTCGCAGAGATGAAGGGGATGAATCCGATCGAGGCATCGCGCATGATGGAGCCTGGTACGAGCGGACTTCGCGAGGGAAAGATTGCGGCGATACAACAATTCACGAGCCTCTTTTTTCGTTGGAGCGAGGAACTGCGATTCGGTTTCGATGGAGCGCGGACGGATCTCTCTCGATTCGTCGAGAAGGTGGCACGCGAGAGTGGATACCTCGCCTCACTCAATGACGGGACAGCCGAAGGTATCACTCGTGAAGAAAATGCGAAGGAATTTTTTTCAGTGGCGAAGAAATATGATGGACGTCCGACGGAAGAAGCGCTTGGGATGCTCCTCGAAGAAGTGGCGCTCGCATCGGACACGGATGAGATCGAGACGCGTGCTGATTCCGTACAGCTCATGACAATTCACAGTGCGAAAGGATTGGAATTCCCGGTGGTATTTCTCGTCGGTCTCGAGGAAGGCGTGTTTCCACATTCGCGTGCGAATCTCTCACCGGGGGAATTGGAAGAAGAGCGTCGTCTCATGTATGTAGCGATCACTCGTGCGAAAGAAAAATGTTATCTCCTCCATGCAGAACAGAGACTCCTCTTCGGATCGACCCAGGTCAATCCGCCCTCGAGATTTCTCTCGGAGATTCCGGATACCCTCATTCATGAAGCCGAGCAGATGAAACAATCGATGCTCTCACTTTCCGGAAATCGATCACGAAATAGTTTCCGTCCACAGTATACGTCTTCGAAGAAATCTGCTCCATCGACATTGCCGAAAATAAATCACGGAGAAGAAGTGAAGATCGAAGGACCATTCGTCCAGCCGGGTGAAGTGAGACCGGGAGATATGGTGGAGCATGCACAGTTCGGCGGAGGACTCATCGTCTCGCTCGCGGGCAGTATCGCGACCATTGCCTTCAAGCGTGCCGGCGTGAAGAAAATGGCTCTCGGCATCGCACCGATCAAGAAAGTGTAAGAAAATTATATCGAGAAAGAAAGAGCTTCCTTGGAGGATATGGTATCTTCGTATTGATTCTTTTTGAGTTCGCGGGTAAGATGGAGTACTCTGAAGGAGGGATAAAGGTAAGATTTTTGGGATACAAAAGAACTTTTTTCCTCGCCTTTCGTCAGAACACGGACAGCGGAAAAAAATTCTTTTGTATTCCAAAAAGTGGCTAATGATGGGATTGTTATGAATACAGCGGTGGAGGACGTGAAGTCGCGTCTCAATATAGTCGAAGTGATCGGGAGCTATGTGAAGCTCGAAAAGGCGGGTCTCAATTGGAAGGCGCGTTGCCCTTTTCATAATGAGAAATCCCCGTCGTTTATGGTGAGCGAGGAAAGGCAATCCTTTCACTGTTTCGGCTGCAACAAGGGCGGAGATGTGTTCACCTTTCTCATGGAAATGGAAAGTTTGGATTTCAAGGATGCGCTTGGTATTCTCGCAGAACGGGCAGGCGTAGATCTTTCAGTGTATCGCAAGGAATACGCCGCGACTCCGAATGGAGAAAAAAATGAAGAAAGCAAGCCACGCCTGACGGAAATCCTCGAACTGGCGACGAAATTCTACGAGAAACAATTATGGGATGGAGTGGGCAAGGAAAAGATTTTGAGCTACTTGCGTGATCGGGGATTGAAGGATGAGAGCATCAAGCTTTTCCGTCTCGGATATGCGCCGGAAGGATGGCGACACCTGTCCGATTTTCTCGTGAGCCGCGGATATCGACCGGAAGAAATCGAAGCAGCCGGTCTCACGATTAAGAAAGATACGGGGCGCGACTGGTATGATCGATTCCGCGACCGCATCACTTTCCCTGTGATGACTGCGATGGGACGAGTCATCGGATTTTCGGCGCGTGTCGCACCAGGTGGGGATGAATCGCAGGCGAAATATGTGAACACGCCGGAGACGAATGTCTATCGCAAGAGCAAGGCTCTGTATGGGCTCGCGCAGGCGAAGCATGCGATCAAGAAAGAGGGTGTGACAGTCGTGGTAGAAGGAAACATGGATGTGATCGCGACCTATCAGGCGGGGATCGAGAATGTGGTGGCGGTATCAGGAACGGCACTCACGACGGAACAGCTGGATATTCTCAAGCGCTATGGGAACAAGATTAAATTTTTCTTCGATATGGATGGGGCGGGACAGACTGCTGCGCGAAGAAGTACTGAACTCGCGCTCGGAAAAGAAATCGTCGTCTCAATCGTCGCGATCACTTCCGGTAAAGATGCGGCTGATGCGGCGAAGGAGAATCCGGAGATACTCCGTGATGCCGTGGCACATGATGTACCGGCCTTGGAATATTTTCTCGAGCAAGCAATCGCGAAACAGGACGCGCAGACGCCAGAAGGAAAACGAGCGATCGCGGAATTTTATCTGCCGATCCTCGCGCATGCGGAGAACTCTATCGAGCGAACACACTTCTTGTCACGCCTCGCTTTTCGTATCGGCATGGATGAGAAAGTTCTCTCCCCATCACTGCAGAAAGAAATGCAAGAGCGACGGAAGTACGCGCCATCGGTGACAGGGAATCGTCCGGCGACATCGACCGAGACCTCCTTTGGAAACCGATCGGAAATATTGCGGGAAAATATCATCGCTTTGGCGCTCATCGATACGGGCGCTCGCGAGGAATTCGCTTGTCTTTCTCAGGAAAAAGTGGTAGAGTTTCTCACGAAGCACCCACTCTTCGGACATATCAGAGAGGGAGCGAGAGAAGGATTGGATCCTATGGTCTTGATCGGAAATTCCGAGCTCAAAGTCTTAGGAACCAAGCTTTCTTTTCAGGCCGAAGAAACACTTTCCGCCATTCTTATCGGTACTTCCGAAGAACGGTCGGCGGCCGCTAAGGAATTGCTCGGACAATATGTCGCCGCTCTCGCAGGAGAGCTTCGCAAGGAACGCCTGACCTCCATCAGTCGTGCGTTGGAATCGGCTCGAAAAGCCGGTGACAAGGATTTGCAAAAAACTTTGATGGAAGAGTTCACTGAGCTTTCTCGGTCATAAGGAGAGGAACAATGAGAAAAATTTTTCTTTCATCCGAAAGTGGATGAAAGTCATCGTTGTATGGGGATATATTTAAGTCGATTAAATACTTTTCTATGAAAAAAGTTGAGAAGAACAAGAGGAAGCTGATGAAGAAAGCGAAGTTGAGTCCACCTACTGGTGGAAAGAAAAAAGTTAAATCAGTAGGAAAAAAGAAAATGATCAAGAAAGGAACGAAGAAATCGGTGGTGAAAAAAGCAGTACCCGCAAAAAAATCCACAAAGTCTGCAAAGACTACATCAAAAAAGGCTACTCCGAAAAAGTCGGTGAAAAAAGTCATGCCAAAGGCAAAGAAACCTACCAAGACTACTCCGAAAAAAGCAGTAAAGAAATCGACGCCGAAAAAATCTACGAAGAAAGTTACGCCGAAAAAAGCAGTAAAGAAACTAGCTCCGAAAAAGGAGGTGCCTCTTACCGGTAAGGCGCTCGCAACCAAGGAGGCGAAGGACCTCGTGAAGCAGACTGCTTTTGATGAACTCATTGCCCGCGGAAAGCAGAGAGGATTTGTGACGGAAGATGAAATTATTCACATCCTCCCGGATGTCGAGCAGGATTTGGAACATTTGGAAAATTTGTACGAACGGCTCGAGACTTCCGGCATCAGGATCACCGGGTCGGAAGAAATGTTGAAGATCGAGGTATTGCCGACGCCCGCGAAGCCTGAAACTCCGGCGAAGGCGAAGGCTCGTGAGCGTGCGGAATTGCAGGCGCTCTCGGAAAGCAGTGATACGTCAGATCTCGTCCAGATGTACCTTAAGGAAATCGGACGTGTCGCTCTCCTCAAGGGCGAGGAAGAAGTGAAATATGCGAAACTGATCGAGAAGGGCGACCTCGCCGCGAAGCAGAAACTGACCGAAGCGAACCTCCGTCTCGTGGTTTCAATCGCGAAGAAATATGTCGGTCGTTCCCATAATCTTTCCCTGCTTGATTTGATCCAGGAAGGGAATATCGGATTGTTTCGTGCGGTGGAAAAATTTGATTATCGAAAAGGATACAAATTTTCGACCTATGCGACATGGTGGATCCGTCAGGCGATCACACGCGCGCTCGCGGATCAGTCCCGTACGATCCGCATCCCGGTACACATGGTGGAGACGATCAATAAATACGCGCAGATTACCCGTCGTCTCGTGCAGGAGCTCGGACGCGAGCCGTTGCCAGAGGAAATCGCCGCGGAAATGGGATTGGAAGTAGATAAGATCCGTCACATCCAGAAGATTTCTCAGGAAACGGTATCGCTCGAAACTTCTGTCGGTGACTCTGATGATGATTCGGTGCTCGGTGACTTCATCGAGGATACGGAGACGGTGATGCCGAACCAGTCCGCTTCACGAAAACTTCTGAAGGAGCATATCGATGAAATTCTGAATGAACTTTCTCCGCGCGAGCAGAAAATTCTGAAGATTCGTTTTGGACTCGAGGACGGCGTGACGCACACGCTTGAAGAAGTCGGTCAGGAATTCGGTGTCACGCGCGAACGTATCCGTCAGATCGAAGCCAAGGCGCTCGACAAGATCCGGGAGCACGAAGATATCAAGAAACTGAAGGATTACTAAGGCAGTATCTTGTATTTAGTATCAAGTATCATGTATAAAAAGAAGGGGGAAACCTCTTCTTTTTATTATCAATAAATATATGGCGCATATCCATACTGGACACGGGCAAGTCGATTTCGTAGTGAATGTTTATATCGTTCATGTTGATAAGGTGCTGTTGCGTTTCCATGAGAAATACTTTATGTGGCTTTCGGTGGGCGGACATGTCGAACTCAATGAAACCCCTGAGGAGGCTGCGGTACGGGAAGTACGGGAAGAAGTGGGATTGGATGTGAAACTATGGAATGGAAATAAGCCGAATTTCTCAGTCAGTCACTTGGAGGGTGAGTACAAGGAACTTATCCCACCGTATTTTATGAATGTACATAAGATAAATGATGACCATCGACATGTGAGTCTGGCGTATTTCGCTACTGCGAATTCGGATAGTATCACGGAGCCAGACAACCATGAGAAAAGTGGCGGGTGTCGCTGGTTGAGCAAGGATGAACTCTTGGCTGCTTCCGATGTGGATGATACGACCAAGCATTATTCCCTCAAGGCACTTGAACTTTTGGCACGGTAAAATATCCTATGGAAACTTCTGAAGAAAAAAAGAGTCGTGCGAGAGAGGCACTCAAACGTTTGAAGAAAGCGTATCGAACGGTGGGGCCGTTCGTCGAATGGTCGAATCCGCTGGAGTTGGTGGTGGGAACGATGCTCTCCGCACAGTGTACCGACGAGCGCGTGAACAAGGCGACGAAGGTATTGTTCAAAAAATATACCACGGCGGAGGAATATGCTGATGCGAAACTCGCTGCGCTTGAAAAAGAAATTTTCTCCTGCGGATTCTATCGGAACAAAGCGAAGAATCTGAAAGGTATCGGAAAAATACTTTCTGAAAAATTCGGTGGATCGATTCCGGACCGACTCGAAGATCTTCTGCTCCTTCCGGGCGTGTCGCACAAGACGGCCTATATCGTCCTCGCCAAGGCCTTCGGGAAGAATGTGGGACTGCCGGTTGACACGCATGTCTTTCGGCTCGCCGGGAGACTCGGTTGGTCACGTGCCAAAACACCGGAGAAAATGTCGCAGGAACTGATGAAACTTTTCCCTGCTAAGGAATACCTTCGGATCAACGAATATCTCATCACCCATGGCCGCGCGATTTGCACAGCAAGAAGCCCGAAATGCGGGAGCTGTGTGCTGGTGAATATCTGTCCATCAGCAAAGAAGTTCGATAAATAGCCTTTGCTTGCCTTTTTCCGTATTTTTCGTATAATACTCTAGTCATCAAAATTATTTTTCTGATGAGAAATCATTCCGGCGTTCCGCCAGCCGGCGGATCAGCGGTAGGGCAGGTGACACTTGTCTTTATGTATACGGTGTACGCTATATACAACGAAAGAAATCAGAAGATTTATATAGGGCAAACAGTAGATCTTCAGATTAGATTAGATCAGCATAATCAGGGCGCATTTAAGGGATTTACCTCTCGCTTTGATGGATTATGGGTTGTAATCTATTCTGAAAATATGGAAAGTCGCCTTGATGCGCTTAAGCGCGAAAGGCAACTGAAGAGTTTTCAGGGTAGAAAGTTCGTTAGACAATATATTCCGGCGTAGCTCAGCGGTAGAGCAGTTGACTGTTAATCAATTGGTCACAGGTTCGAATCCTGTCGCCGGAGCAAAGAAGGCCTAAGAAAGAACCAATAATTCTTGTATTTGGTATAGAGATACTGCTGGATCAGGGAAAGCCTTCTCCCACTCAAACGTTTCAAAGTTGCCCCGCCAAGCGAGTACTGAAAATGCACCCTATCAAGGTGCATTTTTTCTTTGAGGGGAATATAATGGGAATAGAAGCGAAAAAAGTGCCTGATTCCTTTTCTGCTCGAACACTTTTAATTAGCCCTAGATCTTGAGTTATGCAGGCCTATTCAATTTACGCTGATAACCGACCGATCAAAGTTGTTTACCTTATAGCGAATGCTTCGCGCTATCCTGCTAATGCAGCAAAAGCTATTGATAATATCATTAGTCGGAATCAATCTTTTTGGGGAGGAAGGTTTTCTCCTATATTAATTCTTAACAGTGGAACTCTTAATGCAGACCAAATGAGTTTTTTAAAGACATTTGATCCAGATATTATTAAGTTTATAGGCCCTTTAAAAACTGCGGCATTACGTAAAATTAACCTTGTCTCTCACCCATATCATATTGATCAGACCGAGATAGATGGTGAGTATGTTAATACAGAAATTCACGACACAAGAGTTGAATATTTGCCTACACCAGAGTTAATCGCAAAGATTAATCGAACTTTGCCAAATGATAGTCAGATTGTCTTATTCGATATTAAAGAGCTCAAAGACGAAGATATTAGGAGGTTTATTATTAGAAACTTTGGGATTATTGAAGAATCCTATTCTCTTAGAGTATTGGAACAGGCCGTTAAACTTAAGTTAGAAGTAAAGGATCTAGATAGTCTTATAAAGGCTTTTGAGGAGATAAATAATGCAAGAAATATTGTATTCCCCATACAGCTAAGTGCTTTTCCGTGTACTCTCACTGAGATAGAACGAAAAAATTATGAAGAAACTTTTCATATATGTATTGGAGATAACGTAAGAGATGTAGTATTTTCTTGGAATAATCCTTTAACTCAACCCCAGTGGCGGAGGTCGTATATTAATAGCTTATGGGTTCCAAGTGGTTTAGCTAGAGACGAGAGATTTTCAAAATCATTAGGTACTCTTATCAGGCGTTTTTCAAAGTCTTTTACTAGCTGGGGAACAGAAAAAGTTGTGGTCGAGTCTCACAGTGTGAAGAAGAGCACGCTTGAGAAGTTTGTTGAAGCGCTTGATGTTCAGGGGTTCCTTCGAACTGAGATACTAGAGCTTGAAAATAAACAAGTATTTCCGGAGTATATTGACTTCTTTACTTTCGACATTCTTAAAACAGGGATGCAGTATTTCAGACTTCATTCTAAGGAAGAAAGTTTGCAACTAGAATGTCCATTGGGTAAGACTCACGTAAAGAACGGTGGTCATTGGATGACTGATTTTTACGTAAATAAAGGAAATAAAGATCTCTATTACAGTAATTTAGAGAGTTGGTTGCAGTTACCAAGCCATAATCTCTTGGCACACAACATCTTTCCAGGTACGCCATCAAGGATTACAAACCGTGGACTTCCTTCTTGCCTCGTCCAGATGCCATTTAGTGAGCCAATCGCAGAGGATAGAAACGTAGTTAAATTTAAAATGATAAGTGATGGAAGCATTTTTAGGGGAATGATGCTTTCAAATTCTAAGGCATTTCAAAATCGTACTTGGTATAACGATGATTCGAGGAAAAAGAAAATAGAAGTTGAGTATATACGAGATAGTGAAATATCAAGTAGTGGAAAATACTTGATGGGTTTTGTGGGTAATTTTCAGGGGCTTAGTAATGCAGAACGTTTTCTTTCCGATGATTATTGGATAGAAATAATGAATTATTTGTCTGGAAAAGGTGCCGAAAAAGACAAAAACTTACTAGGTCCACTCACAAACAAAATTGCTGGTGATATAAAAAAAGGTCGAGTAAGTATTAAAGATCCAGAAAACTTAGCAACATATTTGTTGGGGCTTGCTAAGAGTTATGATCTACCATCTGTTACGGGGGCTAGCTACGATATTTTCGAGAGGAGCTTAGATAAGAAAAATGCTAAGTATCAGGATGAAAAGGCATCTCCAAAAAAACGTCGGGAAATGAAAGTACAGGCTGAAGAGGAGGTGCGAGAAGAAATGAATGATTTAATTGAGCTAGGCATTCTCTTGATGGGCTTTTACCTTCGATGTCCCTCTTGCGGTTTTGCTGAATGGCGAGTATTAGATGAGGCTTCTCAGCATCTCAACTGTAAGGGGTGTAATTATAGTTACACTTTAAATTCAGAGCATAGATGGTCATATAGGCTGAATTCTCTGGTACAGGCTGGTATAGCAAAGCACGGACTTGTTCCAGTGGTACGAGCTCTTTCCAATCTCTCTCAAAGAGCGAGACACTTCTTCGCTTTTTACCCATCGTTGGATGTTTTTTCACCGGGAGGAAAGGCTGCATTTACTGATATTGATCTACTTTGTGTTGTGGATGGGAGGCTGATATTGGGTGAATGCAAGGAATCTAGTTCAGGTTTTAAGCCTAAAGATTTCGACAATATGCTTAAAGTTGCTAAGGCTTTAAGGCCAGCAGAGGTTTTCTTTTGTGCATTTTCTGGAACACAAACCCAAGCTATTAAAACTAAAATGACTGAGATGTTAGTAGAGCTTGAACCCTTAAATATTGAAGTGAAGTGGATGGGCGCGGAGTATATTCCACATATCGATTGCTAATACTGATAACTTACATATGACAACTCTCCCAAAATACGCAAAAGAGAAGATGAAGGGAAATATTGGTGAGGCGTTTGTACAATATGTGTTATCGCAATTTTGTCTTGTCCACTCTATCGATGGTAGTAATGATATAGGGAATGACTTTATCTGTGAGTTGATTAAAGAAGAAAACCCTACAAACTTACTATTCTATGTACAGGTTAAATATCATAAGAGAAAGCCTGAGATTTCTCCTACTCTTTTGGAGTATTGGAAAAGTTCACCCATACCAGTCTTTCTGTTTTGGGTAAAAGATATTCCTGGTAATGGCTCTCCAGATGGACCTGATTTTTTTGAGAGAAGAGTTTTCTATAAGCGATATACGCCAATTGTTCATAATCTGAGTAAGCATAAAAATGAAAAGTTCAAACCATTTACAGAAGCAGGCTTTAAGAGAGATTTGATCGTTGATTACGCAAGATCTCTTTATCGTATGGGATTTGCTCCAGTTATAAAGCCTAGAGATTTTCTTAATATTGATGAAAAGATACTAATGGGATTTGAAAAGTATATTCTCTTTCAAGATGTTGCTTCTGAATATAGAGACTCTATTCTAAATCAAAGCTGGTCTAATCTATTCTTAACTAGTAACTTTTTGATGGAAGAGGGCCGTTTATTAGAGGCTAAAGAAGCTTTACAGTTAGCTCTTAAGCTATTTGAACAGTCAGATACAGAAGAAAAGTGGCTTTTTAGACCCTCCCTAGAATCCGCGTTTACTGATTTGCAAAAACTTTTAGAGAAAGAAAATCTTCCTGACCTTTAATAAAAGGGGTTCTGAAGTTCTCTATTAAGTGGAATCAACGAAAGTAAAGCCACCCTGTCGGGTGGTTTTTGCTTTCGCTCCGAGCGAAGCAAGTGAGCTGCTTCGCTTGCGACAGGATTTGAGGTTTATGCTTTGGAAGGAATATAATGAAGGAAGGACTGAAAATGTAAAATAAATGTACCTGACCCCTTTTTTGCTTTTAGAAGAAATGAATTTATTAATTTTATAGAAAGCACGGTTGGCAAGGATGCTATGCTGAAGTTGTGCGGAGATAGTGAGATAGAGGGGGTCACAATGAATTGATTCAAAATTTTTTGTTGTACTGGGCAATAAATAGCTGATATATCTACAATGAATTGGTTTGAAAGGATAAAGTTAGGCCTTATTATCACTGGTATCAAAGCTGATCTGAGGCAGCCACACAACTATGCTATGGGGCGTGTTCCGAGAGGTCATTATTCTTGGTATACTGCCCAGCAGTATTTATACGATATCGAACGAATATTCCGAGAATTAAAGGTGTCGACTTCTTTTGTTACTCATTTACCTGAAGAGATTTTCTTGGGGGAGCATTTCATTAGTCGTGAGGATTATATAATGTACCACCAGGGTTATTTTTTAGACCTTGTACATCAACTAAAAGATAAGCTTTGTCAGGTAGTTAAAGCAGTTGTAACACCAGATAAGGAATATCAAAAGAAAAAATCTGAAAGAAACACAAAGCTCAGTGGATTATTAAAGGACAGAAATGTAAAGAGAAATCCTCAGCTTCTTCTCTTGTTAAGCGAATGGGATGAGTCAAATTTAGATAGCGTGATTGCGAAAAATCTTAAGAAAAGAACTCACTATCATCATTACAAGAATCCGTTAACTAATGTAGAAAGTTATTCTCGTGCCAGAAACCTACGTTTTATACTAGATCCGAAGTTTAAGGAGCAGCTAACTGAATATGGTAAGGTAAGACTTGCAGAAGAGGCTGACAAAAACTCACAACAATGGCATTCAGATGGCGCAAAGAAGATGAAAGAGGCATTAGAGGCTGCCGAAAAAAATGTTAGCGGTGTATTTAAGGTTATAGTGGAATCCTATAAACTTCCATCGATTCATAATTCAGCGGGCTTGGTAAATGAGTACTTAGGTCTTGATAATCTGGTTCGAGCAAAAAAAAGTTCACATAATTTAACACTCATATCTCCTGAAATACAAAGTATTTTGAAATTAGTCGAAGGTTTGTTATCTGATATCTTTAGAGATAATTTACGAGCTGTATATGTTATCGGGAGTATTTTTCGTGAAGACTTTGTTCCAGGTGTATCAGACTTGAATATTATTGCTGTTACAAAAGATCATAATAAGAAACAGGAACTATTGGCTAGTATATTTTTAAACTCTTTATCGAAGACGGTTAATGTATTTGTAGAAGTAAAACTTTTTAAAGAGAGTGAATTCTTAGATTTATCTGGGGAAAGAGCGAGATTTTTCTGTCAAACAGACGGCTTTTTGCTTCTAGGTGACGATCTTCTTAAAAGTGAAAAGTTGCCGAAAATTTGCTTTAACCTGGCGTGGCTGCTCAATAAAGATTTTAAGGAATACGTAAATGAAGTAAAAAAACAGCTTGGAGACAATGCGGTTGCAATTTCTAGCACTAAATTATCCCGAATGGCACGAGAATTTGTGAAGAGAGTGTATAGGCTTAGCTTCTCGATGGTTATAGGAAATCAGGTAATATATACTCCAAGCTTTCAAAAAATGCGAGAATTGCAAAATCATTACTATCCTTCGAATAGACAAATAAATGACAGGCTTTATAAATATCTAAAAGGAGGAATTAAAGCTGATAGAGAAGTTCTGCTTTCCGTTGTCGAAAGTTATGAGGAAAAAATTATGCCATTGTATGGCACGCTGGAGAAGTATTGCGATAAAGATAATCCGCAATTGTATGACGAAGTTATAGAGGGGTAGAGGAGAGAATTTTTGTAATGCTGTGGATACCTAGGAGGTCATACTTTAAGTCCTTGTTATCACAAATTAAAGTTCTAATGTTATCTATTAGGCGGAGCATATACGAAAAGAACGTCCAATCGGGCGTTCTTTTCGTATCTATTCTCGGCGACAGGATGAGAAGTTCATGCTCGGTAGCGAAGCGAACGGGTAAATCCTGTCGCCGGAGCAATGAAATTTGAGGCTTACCAAAGCCTCATTTTTTATAC
>CAZIBB010000030.1:0-11846 GCA_964537075.1 uncultured Bdellovibrionales bacterium
ATATTTTGAATTTATTTTTTGGTAAAAAATATGTACTTCAAACACAATGTCACGCTCGCGCCCTATACGACATTCAAGATCGGCGGAAGGGCGTTACTCTTTGTCGAAGTGAGTGGGCCGATGGAGCTCGCTGAGGCGATGGAAACAGCTTCTCGTGAGGGGCTGCCGGTTTTTATTCTGGGCGGCGGAAGCAACATACTTTTCTCGGATAAGGGATTCGACGGTTTGGTGATACGGATTATTGATGGGGGTATGTCCGTGAAGCCGGAAGGAAGGATAATCGCCGGTGCGGGCATACCGCTTCAGGATATTCTCCGGACGGCGGCGGAGAACGGATTGACGGGACTCGAGACGCTCGCCGGTATTCCGGGAAGTTTCGGTGGGGCGATACGCGGAAATGCGGGCGCCTTCGGAAACGATATCGGATCTCATATCGTCTCGGTCAAGACATTCGATCAGAAAACGGGCATGATAAAGGAATGGCGATCGAAGGATTGCTGCTTCGGATATCGAAAGAGTTTTTTCAAGGGGCATCCGGAGACGATCATCCTTTCCGCGGTGATCGGACTGGCTGCGGACGGAGTGGTGGTTGATATGAATCGCATCATGAAGGAAACGGTCGCCAAGCGTGAAGAAAAACACAGCCAGACGGCTCTCTGCGCGGGATCGTTCTTCATGAATCCGGTCGTGGAAAATAAGAAACTCCAAAAAGAGTTCGAAGCCGAGGCGAGAGCCGCCTGTCGGGATGGCAAGATTCCTGCCGGCTGGCTCATCGATCATGTCGGTTTGCGCGGAAAGACGATCGGCGGAGCGATGGTGAGCGAGGAGCATCCGAACTACATCGTGAATACCGGGAATGCCAAAGCGGAAGATGTCGTCATACTTTCAAGCCTCATCAAGACCCGCGTCAGGGATGAGCTTGGAGTGATACTCTCGGAGGAAGTGAGTATGGTCGGGTTTTGAGGTGTTTGAGATCGATTTCAAGAGCGGTCGTTCCCTGCCTACCGGCAGGCAGGCGCTGGTTTCAGCGGTGCGTCCGCCCGCCCGCAACGATTTGCAAGAAATTTGCTTTCGTAGCGATTCGGGCAGGCTGTTTGAAATATTCCTTTGACGGCACGACCCATTGGGAGTAGAGTGTATCTTCTTCATCTGATATCCACTATCAAGTATCCAGTATCTCTCTGTCATCCAGTATCCACTATCCAATATCTATTATCTATCTCCTGATCTATGAAAATACTCTCTAAAGAATTTGTGAAAGGAGTGATCGGCTCCGAAGGGTTGCCGCGTCCCATTCTTCCGACGGTGGCTTTTTTTGGTCGTTCCAATGTCGGGAAATCAAGCACGATCAATGCCTTGCTTGAGGCGAAGAAGCTTGCTATCTCAAGCGTTCAGCCGGGTCGGACAACAGAAATCAATTATTTCATCGTGAATGACGCCTTTTATTTCGCCGATCTTCCGGGATACGGATATGCCCTCGCCTCACTGAAGCAACGGGAGAAAATCAGGCGACTTGTCCTCTGGTTTCTCTCTGACGATGTCGCGCGAGTAGATCTCGCGATATTTATCGTCGATGGGTCGCTCGGACTGAAAGATGTCGACCGAGAGGCGATACAATACGCTTTCGAACATAACCGGAAGGTCGCCATCATCGCCAATAAGATGGATAAGGGCCATCAGAATAAGAATCGATCCATACTGAAATCGATACAAGAAGAATATCCGGAGATTGTTATCTTCCCTTTCAGCGCCAAAATGAAAATCGGTCGTGAGGAAGTGCTTCGCCATATCAAGAAAGAACTCCACCTGAGTCAAGGAACAACGAACGGGGAACAACAAACAGGAAAGAGGGTTTCATAATGAAGATTTTATGGTTCATCAAGGTTGTTCCGTGTTCCCTGCTCACTGCTCACTGCTCTTTGCTTACTGATCTATGAAATTTGGCATTATTGAAACTTCGGGGAAAGAGATTCCCTACAAAATTATTCGTCGCAAGGGGATGAAGCGGATGCTCCTCTCATTTTCTTCCAAAGGCGAGCTTGTTTTGACGGCACCCCGATTGACTCCAGCATTTTTTATCAACGCATTTCTTGAAAAATCACGGTCATGGATCGATACACATCTAGATCGTATCCTCTCACGACAAGATACGGTTTCGCATCAGAAGTCGGAATATCTGGAAAGGAGAGGCGAGGCGAGGAAATTGATCGAATCACGAGTGAAAGAGCTCTCGAGAGTACATGATTTTCACTATCAGAAAATATCCATCCGTAATCAACGAACTCGTTTCGGAAGCTGTTCTCGATCCGGCAACCTTTCCTTTCATTATCGTATCGCTTTTTTCACTCCGGAAGAACGGGATTATGTGATTATCCATGAACTCTGTCATCTGCGACACTTCAATCACTCCCCGGCATTCTGGCAGGAGGTGAAAAGCCTCTCGCCGGAGTACGAACGCATTCGAAAGGGTCTGACGAATCGAAGTTAGGTCTGGTAGTTTGTAGGGTATTGCCAGTTATAAAATACGCAGTATACTAAAGGAGCGAAAAGGATCCTTGGAAATAAACTGGTAACGACTATGCGTATGAGCACGAGATTTCTTATTCATGGAGTGGCGTTGAATGCGAAACAGCGGATGTATATCCTGAAACGATTGGCCGTGGTGGAAAAATTGGTTGACCCGGTATCGAATGTCGAGGTGGAGGTCGGTCAGAATAAGAAGAAGCAATATCGCGTAGAGGTGATGATTCATGATCCGCATAAGCTGTATCGGGCGGAGAAATTAAGCGTGAGCGTCGAGGGTTCCATCGATATGGTGGTGGAGAAACTCTTGAGCGAAGTGGTTCGTGATAAGGAGAAAGTGCGCGATCTTCGTCGTCGCGGTGCCCGTTCGATAAAGAAGAAAGTCACCATTGATGAGTCCGCCCGATTTTAAACAAAAAATAAATTCTCATAAAACAAATGACGTATGCCGAAGACTTGTGAAGCATTCCATTGGATTCTCTGCGTTGTCCTCGCCTCTTTCATCGCTTGGGGCGTGTGGTTCAAGATAATTGATATGAATTTGCTTGATACGAATCCGATATCGAAGGCTGTTTATGTGAAAAAGAAATTAGCCCCTTCTGCGGATACGAAGATGGCCGTTCAATTGCCAAATAAGCCATCGGAAGAAATTTCTTCAGGGGATGCGAGAAATTGCAAGCTGACTCGCTATGAGGGAAACGCCTCAGTGAGGGGCTGGTATGAACAAGAAGAAGTATATGGAAAGAAAACCCTTGTCCTGAAAGTGGCTGATGTAGATCGTGCGAAACTGCCTCCTAAAATTCAAAAATGGTCCGATGGAACGCCACTCCAATCCATCGTACTGAACAATGTGAGCGCTGAATTGAAGAAGCTTCTCATAAAGGCGAGCGCAGAGGAACCGACGAATGTCAATCTCGTCTCGGTGGATGTGTATTGTGAAGGCCTACCAATGGCCGCTGTGGCTCAAAAATAGCTCAGAAAAAAGAAAAAGCGCCTTTGACGGGTGCTTTTTTTGGTGGTAAAATCGATTGGTATCTGGCTATTCTAAAGGAAAAATTATGAACTTTTTGACGAAACTCTTTGGATCGAATGAGCGAGTAGTAGAAAAATTGCAGCCATTGGTGGACCAGGTGAATAGTTTCGAAGAATCCCTGTGCTCTCTCTCCGATGAAGCCCTCCGGATGAAAACGACGGAATTCCGTGAGCGACTCGCCAAGGGAGAGTCCTTGGAGGATCTCCTTCCGGAAGCGTTCGCCGTGGTGCGCGAGGGTGCGCATCGCGCGATCGGTCAGCGGCACTTCGACGTGCAGATCATGGGCGGTATCGTCTTACATGAGGGCAAGATCGCCGAGATGAAAACGGGTGAAGGAAAGACCCTGACCTCGACATTGCCGATCTATCTCAATGCGCTTTCCGGAAATGGCGTGCACGTCGTCACGGTAAACGATTATCTCTCGAGGCGCGATGCGAATTGGATGGGTCAGATTTTCCATTTTCTCGGCCTCTCAACTTCCTGTATCAATCAGCAGACGGTTTCCTATCGCTTCGAGCCAAATGTCGCTGATGATGACAATGAGGCGACGGTAGAGATGAAAAATCTCCACCTGATCACCCGCCAGGAGGCCTATCAGACGGACATCACCTATGGGACGAATAATGAATTCGGCTTCGATTATCTGCGGGATAATATGGTGACGAATCTTTCGGAAATGGTTCAGCGGGAACTCTCGTATGCCATCGTCGACGAAGTGGACTCCATCTTGATTGATGAGGCGCGTACGCCGCTCATCATCTCCGCTCCCGATGCCGAATCGACCAAACTCTATGAGCGGTTCGCTCACATCGCTCCGAAACTGAAAGCGATCGAGCACTATGAAGTCGATGAGAAAATGAAAACCGTGACGCTGACAGATGCCGGCGTCAATCGCGTGGAAGAACTCCTCGGTGCGGGAAATATCTATGCGGATGGCAATATCGAATACGTACATCACCTCGAACAGTCCCTTCGTGCCGAAGTGATCATGAAAAATGATCGCGATTATGTGGTGCGCGACGGACAAGTCATCATCGTCGATGATTTTACGGGGCGTATGATGCCTGGGCGTCGGTATAGCGACGGACTCCATCAGGCCATCGAAGCCAAGGAGGGTGTAACCGTACAACGGGAATCCCGTACGCTCGCGACGATTACCTTTCAGAATTATTTCCGTCTGTACAAAAAACTCGCCGGTATGACCGGTACGGCGACTACTTCGGCAGAAGAATTCGCAAAGGTGTACAAACTTGATGTCGTCGAGATCCCGACGCATCGCAACCTCATCCGTGTCGATTTGGGCGATATCGTCTACAAGACCGAGGAAGTGAAATTCGCGAAGATCGTCGAGCGCATCAAGGAGGCGCATACGCTCGGTCAGCCGGTACTCGTCGGCACGATCGCCATCGAGAAATCCGAATATCTCGCGGCGCTCCTGGAGCGGGAGGGCGTGCCACATCAGGTACTCAATGCCAAGCAGCATGAAAAAGAAGCGAGTATCATCATCAATGCCGGTACGCTTGGCGCGGTCACAATCGCGACGAACATGGCCGGTCGCGGGACGGATATCAAGCTTGGTCCCGGTGTGAAGGAAGTCGGCGGATTATTTATCATCGGTACCGAGCGGCACGAGGCTAGGCGTATCGATAATCAGCTTCGTGGTCGCGCGGGTCGTCAGGGTGATCCGGGAAAATCGCAATTTTATCTCTCGCTTGAGGATGAGCTCATGCGTCGCTTCGGCGGGGAGAAATTGAAGAGCATGATGACGAGCCTGAATATTCCCGAGGATGAGCCGATTCAGAACGCCATCATCAGCAGGGTCATCGAGAGCGCGCAGACGAAGATCGAGGGATTCAATTTCGATATCAGAAAGCATGTGCTCGAATACGATGATGTGATGAACAAACAGCGCGAAGTCGTGTATCGTCGCCGTCGTGCCGTCCTCGAAACCAAGGATATGCGCACGGAAACTTTAAACCTTCTCGACGAGGAATTCGAGAAGATGATCGGCTTTCATACGGCGATGGAAGAATCAGAATGGAATCTTCATGAAATTATTATGGAAATGAAAGGGCTTTTCCCTCTTGTTCAAGAAGATGCTCTTCTGAAGATACTTGAGGAAATCCGCGATGATCGTTCCAAGGATGAACTCGAGAAACGGACACTCATTCGCGGGAAACTCACAGAGGAGGCGAAGAAATACTTTTTCGAGAGAGAAACCGCCTTCGGAAAAGAAACATGGGAACAAGTGCAGAAGGCACTCCTTATGCGCTCGACTGATACGCTTTGGATGAATCATCTGGATGAGATCGATTATCTTCGCCAAGGAATAGGACTTCGTGGGTATGGTCAGCGTGATCCGCTCGTTGAGTACAAGCGCGAGGCTTTCAATCTCTTTATGGGACTCCTTGATACGATGCGGAAGAATTATCTCTTAACCGTGTTTAAGGTCGCTCCGACGACCGCTGTGACGGGTGCTGTTCGCCAAAATATACAATTTCATGGTGCAGAAGAAGATACCCCACAATTTGGCGCGGCAAAACAAAGCG
The DNA here is from genome assembly GCA_964537075.1 of uncultured Bdellovibrionales bacterium. Taxonomy (GTDB): domain Bacteria; phylum Patescibacteriota; class Minisyncoccia; order Moranbacterales; family UBA1568; genus CAYTED01. Next base: position 6,106 of record CAZIBB010000030.1, read on the forward strand.
ACGCCGGTCACAATCCTTCCGACGGATCGCTCGAACCGCAAGTCCAAATTATTTCTCAAAACGAGGTCGGTCGAAACGACCCTTGTCCTTGCGGATCAGGAAAAAAATATAAGAAGTGTCATGGGAAAAATACCTAAAGAGGGCGTATGAAAATCACGTTGTGCGGGAGTATCGCCTTCATCGATGAGATGGACGCGGCGCGGAAGGAATTGGAATCGATGGGGCACGAGGTGAAATTGCCGCCGCTTGAAGTCGCGGACGGTGAGGGAAAAATGATTCCCGTGAAGGAGTATTATGCCCTCCGTAAAGCGGCTGCCGATGACCATGATTGGATCTGGAAACGGAAAGCTGAGGCGATGCACTGGCATTTCGACAAAGTCGCATGGGCGGATGCTATTCTCGTATGCAATTATGATAAGAATAACATCGCGGCATATATAGGGCCGAACACCTTGCTCGAAATGGGCTTGGCTTTCCATCTCAAGAAACCGATCTACCTCCTGAACCCAATTCCGGAAGTATCCTACAAGGAAGAAATTCTCGGTATGTGGCCGATAGTTATTAGCGGTGATTTGAAGAAAATAGTATGAACGATGAGATTTTTGAAAAAGAAATTGAGATGTGTCGTGATTTGAATAAGAAGAATGGAGGAAATTGTGCTTGGGGCGAGTGCAAAACCTGTGGCGTAATTCCACTTCTCTATAAAATTCACAAAGGTATTTTTCTTGAAACCGAAGAAGAAATTTCCAAGGTAAAGAAAGAAATATTTGGAGAGAATTATAAATAAAAAAACTATGAATTTTTTCGCCCGGAACAGGGCACTCGCGACGCTCTTTTTCACGATCTTCCTCGATATGCTGGGACTCGGGATGATCATCCCCATCATGCCCTTTCTCTTCACCGATCCGACCTCGCCGCACTATATGCTCGGGGCGGGCGTCTCGCTTCGGGAGGGTTATGTCTACATGGGAATCATCCTCTCGCTCTTTTCCCTCGGGATGTTCCTGAGCTCACCTATCATGGGAGAGTTTTCGGACAAATACGGGCGGAAGAAGCTCCTTCTCATCTCCATTTCCGGCAATGCGGTCGGGTACGTGCTCTTCGCGCTCGGGGTGCTCATCCGTTCCGTATCGCTCATCGTATTGGCCCGGATGATGAGCGGCGTCATGAGTGGGAGCATCGTTGTCGCGCAGGCGGGTATCGCCGATATCACCAGACCCGAGGACCGCTCGAAGAATTTCGGTCTGATCGGCGCGGCCTTCGGTCTCGGCATGATACTCGGGCCCTTTATCGGGGGACGCCTCGTCGATAGCACCCTGGCCTCGTGGTTTACGACGACCACGCCATTTTTCTTCGCGGCCAGTCTCGCAATTCTCAACGTGTTCTTCGTCCTCTTCTTCTTCCGCGAGACCAATCAGTATATCAATGATCGGAAAAAACTTTCGATCTTCCGCGCCATCCGAAATATCGAGCGCGCCCTCTCGCTCAAATCTATTCGCCCGCTCTTCATCACGAACTTTCTTTTTCAGGGGGGATTCTCTTTTTATATGACTTTTGCGGGCGTATTCTTCCTCTATCGTTTCGGATTTACCGAGGCGAATATCGGCAATTATTTCGCCTATATCGGATTGTGGATCATCTTCACCCAGACCATACTCACCCGGGCGATTTCCAAGCGGTTCTCAGAGAAGCAGATCATCCAAAACACCGTTCTCCTCGTCGCGCTCTCCATCCTGACGATCACCACCCTCTATGACGCGAGGCTCCTGTACGTGGTCGCGCCCGTCTTGGCGATGGCCGTGGGGCTCACTCAGGCCAACATGATGGCGCTCATCTCGCGGTCGGCCGATGCGACGGTGCAGGGCGAAGTACTCGGTATCAACGGGAGCGTCTCGGCATTGTCCAATACTCTGCCGCCGCTCCTGGCCGGTGTGATGGCGGCCTATTTCTCACCGCATGCGCCGCTTGTCATCTCATCCCTCGTAATCGCGACCGGGGGACTCTATTTCATCAATCATCTCCGCGTGCTCCGATTACGCGACTCATCTTCAGTATGAATCTCTCAGACTTGGCGCAATATGATTATGACCTTCCGGAAGAATTGATTCGAAAGGAGGGGGTGGAGCCTCGTGATAGCGCGAGGTTGTTCGTGTATGACACGAAGACCGATACTATCACGCATGATTTTTTCTATCATCTCGCGAAATATCTCCCGGAACAAACGCTTCTCGTCATGAACGATACGCGCGTCGTGCCGGCGAGACTCCATTTGAAGAAAGCGACGGGCGGAAAAATCGAGGTGTTCGTGCTCGTGAATGAAATGCGCGAAGGGGATGATACCATACCCGTGCTCGTTGATCGGAAATGTGGTGTCGGATGGAAACTTTTCTTCCCAAACGGACAGTATTTCGAAATGGTCAGGCAGGCAGAAAACAAGTTTTTTGCCGTACTCAAGCCTTCAAACAGCGGTTCAACCCCTGTTAAATCACTTGATGAGCTGCTGAATGAATTTGGGGAAACACCAATTCCACCATATCTGAAAATAGAAGGATGGTTGAGGGATGAGGAAAAGCTCCGCGACCGCTATCAAACTATTTTTGCGGAAGTGGGAAAATCCGTCGCCGCTCCGACCGCTGCACTTCATTTCACGGAGCGAGTGTTTGAGAGCTTGCGAGAAAAAAATATTGATACCGCATCCGTGACGCTTGATGTCGGCCTTGGAACATTTGCGAAATTAAAGGATGAAAATTTCGCACAGAAAAAACTCCATCAAGAATATGTAAACATCCCACAAACAACCATCGATAAAGTAAATACCTTATTTGGAAGCAAGGCTTCCAAATTAGTTGATGGGCCGAAAATAGCAGTTGTCGGGACGACCGCCCTCCGATCCATCGAGTCCGCCACTCAACTGAGAGGTTCGACCTCTAAGTGTGAATTGGGGCTCTATGATGGGGAAACTGACATTTTCATTTCTCCACCGTACCATTTCGAAATCCCTGATATTCTCATCACGAATTTTCATATTCCGAAAAGCTCCCTCATGCTTCTCGTCGATGCGTTCCTTTTGGATAAGGGCGCGAAGAGAAATCTGATACAATTGTACGAGGAAGCCATCAGGGAAAAGTATGCTTTCTATTCCTTCGGCGATTCGATGCTGATACTGTAAAATTATGAATCATTCTGAACAAGAAAAATGGTTTCATGAAGCGGCGATCATAGCTGTTCTGGCACTGTGCAAGCGTGACAGATGTGGCGCGGTGATCGTGAAGGATAATGAGATTATCGGCTCCGGATACAATGCGCCTCCACAGGATGATTCGAGAAATACGAAATGTCATTTCGAATATCCGGAAAATATTCGCAAGCCGAAGTCGGACAGGACTTGTTGTGTCCATGCCGAGTGGCGAGCGATACTTGATGCAGTGAAAAAGAATCCGGAGAAATTGATCGGGTCGACGCTGTATTTCGCCCGGGTTGATACGGAGGGAAAAATCCTTTTTTCAGGCGATCCATACTGTACCGTCTGCAGTCGCCTCGCCCTGGATACAGGCATCGCATTCTTCGCTCTGTGGCAAGAAGACGGTATCCGAGCATATGATACGATCGAGTACAATGATCTCTCCTATCAATTCTTTCATCCGATAATATAACGTATATGAGATACGATAAGTTAGTGCGTGATAAAATTGTTGAAATTATCGAGTCGAAGGGCGACAAAGCCCTCTATCATATCGCAACTGATAAGGAGTATGAAAAAAAGTTGAAAGAAAAGTTATCCGAAGAGGTAGTAGAATTTTTGGAGGCGGAAAATATCGAAGAGATGGCGGATATTTTTGAAGTGATTGATTCCTTGCTCGAGCTGAAGGGTTGGAAGTATGAAGAAATCGCTCTCGCGCAGAAGGGGAAACGTGACGAGCGCGGTGGCTTTGAGAAAAGAATAATCCTTGAAGAGTCCTAGTCTTTTTTCATGGTGACGACGCGCTGAGGGAAGGGGATTTTGATATCCTCTTTTTTGAATGTGATGAAGAGTCTTTTGCGGAATTCACCCATGATATCCCACTGTTTGAGTGGTGCGGTATCACCAAGGATTTTTATCATCACAGCGGAGTCAGCGAAGTCATCGACACGAAGAAATTGCGGCGCCCTGAGAATAAATGGTTTCCATCTCGGGTCATCTGCAAGTTCCTGACCGACGCGATTGACAACGCGTTCGACATGTTCGATATCGGAATCGTATGAGACGCCGATATTCAGGTGGACGCGAGAATATACTTTGGTAAGATTGGCAGACTGCCTGATTTCCCCGTTGGGAATCTGATGCACCGTTCCATCGAGATCACGGAGTGTCGTGAGGCGAAGTGTGATGCCTTCGACGAGGCCGGAAGTATCGCGATTGATAGTGACCACATCACCGATGCGGAATTGGTTTTCGAGAATGATGAAAAGTCCGGAGATCACATCCCGGATGAGATACTGCCCACCGAAGCCAAAAGCAATACCGGCGACGCCTGCGGCCGCAAGCATCGGAGCGATATTGAGGCCGAGCTCAGAAAGAATCATTAGTGTGACGATGATAATAAGCAGAATTTTCATGGTCGTATGAAAAACGCCTATCAGAGTATCTTCACGCTTACGCTCCGCTTCAGGAGAGATGCTCTCTGAAGGAATAACTGTTCGACGGACGAGCCGTTCGATGAATACATGAAGAAAACGATGAAGAATGAATGCCCCGGGAAGAATAAGGAGAATAGTGATGATATGCCTTGCTACACCGTTGTTTTCGATGATGGCGGATAAGAAAGTCTGAATATTCATAGAGTGAAGAAAAAGAATTAAAAAATATCGGTTTCATGTGACATTTGTCCATTATGATACAATAGCAGTAATTGTTCAACCATCTATGAAAAAAATTCTCACACTTTGCTTGGCGGTTCGCGATGACAAGATTCTTCTCGGAATGAAGAAGCGAGGATTCGGTATGGGACGATGGAATGGGTTTGGCGGAAAAGTTGAAATGGGGGAATTGATCGAGGATGGAGCAAAGCGCGAGATGCAGGAGGAGTGTGCTGTGACAATCGAGACGATGGAAAAAATAGGAATTCATGAATTCGAGTTTCATGATAAAAGGGGTGAGATTCTCGAGGTGCATGTGTTCCGCGTCGATACGTGGAGCGGCGAACCGGTGGAAACGGAAGAAATGAGGCCACAATGGTTCACGATCGATGCTATTCCTTATGATGCGATGTGGCCAGATGATATCCATTGGATCCCGGTTTTTCTCGCGGGCAAAAAATTCCGGACGAAATTTCTTTTCGGTGAGGGTGATAGCGTCCTCGAAAACGAGGTAACAGAGGTGGAACGTCTCTAAACATTGATGAAGGAGTCTGTTTTTGCTAGGATTCTTCTGTTGTAAAGGGCCTGTAGCCCCTCACATGGATTCGATTATGTTTTATGTATACGTGCTAAAAAGTAAAAAAGATGCTAGTTTGTATGTTGGCTATACCAATGATTTGAAAAGACGTTTTGAAGAGCATAATACTGGAAAAAGTTTTGCTACAAAGAACAAAGCGCCTTTTGAGATCGTTTACTATGAAGCATATCAGTCAAAAAGAGATGCGAAGTATCGTGAGACGAATCTCAAAAGGCATTCGGGTGCATATACTCATTTAAAGAAAAGGATTCAAAACAGTCTTATCGAATCCATGTGAGGGGCCTGTAGTAAAGTGGTATTACGCAGC
>CAZIBB010000031.1:0-2581 GCA_964537075.1 uncultured Bdellovibrionales bacterium
CCTCCACCCCCACCCCCACCAGCAACTCCTCCTGACTTAGACGTCGCTGGTCCGTGTTCAGAAACAGGCGTTCCACCAATACCCCCTATACCAAAAGAACTGCTTCCACCACTTCCACCATTTTCACCATTAGCTGAAGCTCCTCCAATAATACCTCCAGTACCACCCCCAACACCATAACCACCATCATACCCACCACCGCGACCACCAGTGCCACCCTGTACAGTAGTACTCCCAAAAGATGAATTGCCTCCTGTGTCACCTGTGCCGCCTGTGCCGGAACCAGAGACTCCAGCACCACCGCCGCCGCCTCCTCCAACCATACTAACCCATACCTTTGTTACTCCTGCAGGAACTGTAAAAGTACCATTAGAGGTAAAAAGTTGCTCTCCAGATGCTACTGTACCACCACCAAACCCAGCCCACTCAGTTCCATTACAAAACTCCATAATTTTTGAAGCTGAATTGTATCTCTGTGACCCCTCACTTGAAGTATTACAACCAAGGCCAGTGCTACCTATTTTTGTTTCACCATTTACCTCAAGCTTCGCCGTTGGAGAGAGTGTCCCTATTCCGACATTCCCATTGGGGATGAGAAGGGCATTTGCATAGGTTCCTCCTGCATTAAGAGCGAGATTGCCTGCTTTGATCTGCCCGGTGCCACTCGTCGTGATCGGCCCCGAGACATTGCCTCCCGGAGGGGTTGCTCCCGGATTGGTCCAGGCCTGTGCGAACTGTATGCCCACTCCCAGGACAATTCCAAGGGTGATGACTTTCAGCCAGTAGACACTTTGTGTGGCGATGGTTTGGAGTTTGCGCATAACTCTTTTGATTATCGATTATTTTACTTTAATGCATTGAGTTTCTTCATGATCTCTTCTTGGGAGGGTGTGAGTGGCGCCGTTCCTTCCGGTGTTTTGCTCAGTTCATCGAGTTTCTTCCGTATCTCTTCCTCTGGAGGAGCGGCTGTCGGAGTTTCTCCTTCCGATCTCGAACTGAGTTCATTGAGTTTTTTCATGACTTCCTCCGAGGAAGTCCTGGTCACTTGCTCCATCATGGTATTCTGGGTCGGTGCGGGGACAGGGATATCTTCTTTTCCCATTCTGATGACGGCGAAGAGCACCACCGCGACCAGGAGCACGGAGAGAATGATGAGGAGAATCTTCAGTCTCCGGTGACGATTCATTTGATCGATTTCTGATTGGAGGATCATAGTGATTCTGTTGTTATTTTTTTGTTATCTTCATATTCACCGGTTTACGGTGCCGCTTCAATCCAATTGAAATTACAATTGCGCGTCCCCGTACAGGTATTCGTCGTTGATCCACATCGATCAGTAATCGTTATCGTCTCAGTCGGACACTGTGCCGGAGATGCGGCACTGCAGAGCGCTGTGTAATCGGAGGCACAGATCACATTCACATTCACAGCCGGGGCGGTTTTCCCAAGATAGGTATTCGTGGTAATGATCGAAAGTCCGGCAGTGACACCGGTCACCAGGCCGGTATTGGCACCGACGGTCGCCCTCGCAGGAGCCGAAGAGCTCCATGTTGCCAAACCGGTAACATCAGTGGCACCAGTCGTATTAAAACAATCAACCAAGCCGTTCGCATTATAGAACGCGCGCAGCGTACTACTTTGTCCTTCCGTTATCGTCAGACTTGACGGGCAGATTTTATAATCAGCCTCATATCCTGCCCGACTGAAATCAATCCATCCGAGCTCGTCCGAGTAGGCATAGGTCGGTGTCGCTCCTGATTTATCCATCTTGGAGATTTCCAATCCATACCCACTGCCTCCGGTGTTCGCATCATTGAGGCTGATCCAGCCTTGCCATCCTCCGGCATTCACTCCGGCATCACGAATGGAGAGGATGCGCGCCCAACCCAGGATATCATCGCCCACTCTCCGTGCATCACAAGTTCCTGCTGGACACCCTATCACATCAGCCGCATTAAAACTGATCCAGCCATAGTGTTCGCTCCAGGCATAGCCAAAGAGATTCCCATCAGCGGTCGGTATATTGACGGCATAGAGAGGTATAGCCGTACCGGTTACTCCGCAGAGAGCATTGTCGATCAATCCATTTCCATCTGTATCGCAATCCTTGCTATTCATGCTGATCCACCCGATACCATCATATCCGATCGGGTTGACGGTGACGCCGCCACCCCATGCCCACCCCTCGACATCACCCACTGCAGCGAAGGCTGATTGGGTCGAAAAGAAGAAGGAGAAAAAACTAAATACCATCAAAAAAATTTTCATATTTATTTTCTCTTTTTTTATACGCTAAAACCCATCTCAATAATACACCTCCCCGGATACCATAACAAGATATCCCGCTCCGTATATGATGAACGACGACTGATCGAAGAATCAGAAAGAAGGTTCTGAACATTCCCCCTGTGCCACAAGTCAATGGCTTCATCTGATATTTCTCCTCAAAATATCCAGCCAGAGGCAGATGAAACACAACGATTCAATACCTATTTATAGCTTTTCTGGAGCCTCAAAACAGGGGTTTCACCGCTGTTTTCTCTTCCATAAAAAAACGGCTCCCGTATGGAACCGCTTTTTT
>CAZIBB010000031.1:2681-10927 GCA_964537075.1 uncultured Bdellovibrionales bacterium
TATTTCTTCGACATGTCACGGAAGCCGGTTCCCGCAGGAATCAGGCGACCGATGATCACGTTTTCCTTGAGACCACGGAGACGGTCCTCCTTGCCGGCGACAGCGGCATTGATGAGAACACGGGCTGTTTCCATGAATGATGCGGCCGAGAGGAAGGATTCCGTCGAAAGGGCGACCTTGGTAATACCAAGAACGGTCGGCTCACCGACGGCGAGTGTTCCCTTCGTCTTCTTCGTATTGTCATTCGCCTCTTCGAACTGAGCGCGTTCGACGACGTCTCCCGGCAAGAGCTCCGTATCGCCCGGGTCGAGCACCTGAATGCGAGAAAGCATCTGACGGATAATCACCTCGATATGTTTGTCATTGATACCCTCACCCTGCGAGGCGTAGATCTCCTCGATCTCACGGATGATATAGCGATGAAGCGCCTCGCGATCGAGCGCGGCATAGAGTTTCTTCAAATCGATATGGCCTTCGGAAAGTGCCGTGCCGTTACCGACCAGATCCCCTACCTTCACCTTAATACTGATATTCCCCGGTATGGCGTATTCGAGCACGCGCTTATCCTCCGTTTCGATGAAGATCGTATTCACTTTCTTTTCGTGATCTTTCTCGATTTTCGACACCACTCCATCGGCTTCAGCCATCAGCGCCTCACCCTTCGGAGTACGCGCTTCGAAAATTTCCTCGACGCGAGGGAGTCCCTGCGTGATATCGGATCCGGCGATACCTCCGGAATGGAAGGTACGCATAGTGAGCTGCGTACCCGGTTCACCGATGGCCTGAGCAGCCACCACACCGACGGCCGTTCCGAGGGCGACGATATGACCACGTCCGAGATCGATACCATAACAGCTCTGGCAGACGCCGCGACGAGTCTGACAGGTGACAATCGTTCGCACTTTCACCTTCTCCAATCCCGCTTCTTCGCATCGTTTCGCCTGAACACGGGTGATAAGATCATTTTTCTTGATAACGGTTTTTCCTTTTATCTCAAGATCCTCGACGGCCACGCGACCCTCCATGCGGGAAGCGAAAGAGATACCGACAGAATCAGAATCTTCACGATAGAGATAGGCACCTTCCGTATCCTTGCAGTCTATTTCGCGAACGATGATATCCTGCGCCACATCGACGAGACGACGAGTGAGGTATCCGGCTGTCGCGGTACGAAGTGCGGTATCGGCATTTCCCTTACGCGCACCATGGTTCGAGATGAAATATTCGAGCACATTGAATCCTTCCTTGAACGAACTCCGGATCGGAAGCTCGATCGTTTCACCGGTCGCACCCGCCACGAGTCCCTTCATACCCGTCATCTGCACGACGACTGATTCAGAACCCCTTGCCTTGGAATACACCATCGAATAGACCGGTCCTTCCTTGTCAAGCGATGCCCGCACGGCATCAGTGATTTTGTTCTTCGCTTCGTTCCAGATTTCAATAACACGATTTCGTCGCTCTTCATTCGTCAGGAGTCCCGTTCGATACTGCTCCTTCACTTCGAGGACAGAGACTTCGGCTGTTGCCATGATAGCCTTCTTCTCAACCGGGGTCTTCAAATCATCCATGCCCCAGCTGATACCAGATTTCGAGACGGCACGGAAGGTCAGATCTTTCAGACGATCGGCAAATTTCGCCGTCTCATCTCCTCCGAGCTCCTCGATCATCTTCGCGATCAGGAATTTCCAATCCTTTTTGGTCATTTCAGAATTCACGAAGCGCATGCTTTCAGGGATGATATCATTGAGGAGAATACGTCCAACCGATGTCTCAATCATTTCGCCTTTCCACAGAAGCGACACCTTGGCATTCACGGCCACCAGATTATTCTGATAGGCGAGAATCGCTTCATCCATCGTCCCGAACGATTTTCCTTCACCGAGCATGCCTGATTTCAAATGCGAGAGGTGATACCCGCCGAGCACCATATCGAGTGTCGCAGTGACGATCGGCTCTCCGGAAGCAGGCTTCAGGAGGTTCTTCGAGGAAAGCATGATTTCAGCACTTTCCTTTCTGGCCTGGTCGGTCAGCGGCACATGCACGGCCATCTGGTCTCCGTCGAAGTCCGCATTGAAAGCGGAGCATACCATCGGGTGCAGACGGATCGCCTTTCCCTCGATCAATACCGGCTGAAAAGCCTGAATGGAAAGTCGGTGCAAAGTCGGTGCGCGGTTAAGCAAGACATAGTGGTGCTCGATGATCTCATCGAGGATTTCGTATGCTTCCTCGGCATCGGAATCCACCATGCGGCCGGCGGTTCTGACATTGTGCGCGAGTTCCTTCTCGATCAGTTTCTGAATAATAAACGGTTTGAACAATTCGAGCGCCATTTTCTTCGGCAATCCGCACTGATGGAGTTTCAATTTCGGACCGACGACGATGACGGAACGTCCAGAATAATCCACACGCTTTCCAAGGAGGTTCTGACGGAAACGACCCTGTTTCCCCTTGAGCGAATCCGCGAGGGAACGGAGGGCGCGACGCTGTCCGGTCGCGGCGGCAGTCGAAGCCTGACCACGACGGGCGCTGTTATCAAAGAGCGCATCCACTGCCTCCTGCAGCATTCTTTTTTCATTCCGGGTGATCACTTCTGGCGCACCGATCGAGAGCAATTTTCGCAGGCGATTATTCCTGTTGATGATACGGCGATAGAGATCATTCAGATCGGAAGTCGCGAAACGTCCGCCATCAAGCGCCACCATCGGGCGGAGATCCGGCGGGATCACAGGAATCACGGTCGGGAGCATCCATTCCAGTTTCAATTCGGACTTCTCAAAACCCTGAAGCACTTTCAACCGCTGCAGTGTTTTTTTGCGATCCAAACCTTCGCCGATTTCCGCGAGTTCACCTTTCAACTGTTCGATCTTCTCGCCGATATTTACTTTCTCGAGAATCTTGCGAACGGCTTCGGCACCGATACCGGCGGTAAACACCTGCCCGAACCGGGTCGAGAGATTAAAATACGCCACTTCGGAAAGGATCTGATGCGGGAAAAGGCTTTTCAGATCATCCTTGGTATCGCGATACTGTTCCTTCAATTCTTCCAATGCCTTCTCAAGCTCCTTCGCATCCTGATACTGCTGCCGGAGTTCCTTCTGCTTTGATTTGTATTCCTTTTCCAACTGATCGACGGATGACTCCTTCAATTTATCATTGACGTCCGTGATGATATACGAAGAAAAGTAAATCACGCGCTCCAATTCCTGCGGAGAAATTCCGAGTACGAGACCGATCTTCGACGGAACACCGCGAAGGAACCAGATATGTGAAACCGGTGCGGCGAGTTTGATATGCCCCATGCGTTCACGACGAACAACGGAACGGGTCACTTCGACCCCGCACTTGTCACAGACGATTCCCTTATAACGGATGCGCTTGTACTTGCCACAATAACATTCCCAATCCTTGGCCGGACCGAAAATCTTTTCACAGAAAAGACCTTCCGGTTCGTACCGTTGGGTTCGATAGTTGATGGTTTCCGGTTTGGTAATCTCACCGAAAGACCATTCGAGAATGCGCTCCGGACCGGCCAGCGTCAGCCGCACCGATTCGAAGTCGCTAACCTTTGTAATACTCTGATCCATATTTGATATGTTTCGGACTTCCACCTTTGACGCATCTCTTCTCCGCCAGCTGGCGGATGCATTCAAAGGTGTAAGTCCTTAGGTTGAAGTAACAAATTATGCGACGACTTCTGGTTTGGCTTCTGCTTTTTCTCCCGCTTCCGTCCCGAAATTTTCATCAACTACGGGGATAATCTCCATGTCATCCTCATCGATTGACCGTACTCCCTTGAGTTCGACGTCGAGACAGAGACCCTTCAATTCATTCACCAATACATGGAACGATGCTGGGAGATTCGGACTGCGGATCGGTTCGCCCTTGATGATAGATTCATAGGCTTTCGATCGTCCGAGTACATCATCTGATTTAATCGTGAGCATTTCCTGAAGCGTATGCGCGGCGCCGTATCCTTCGAGTGCCCACACTTCCATTTCTCCGAAGCGCTGTCCTCCGAACTGTGCTTTTCCGCCGAGCGGCTGCTGCGTGATGAGCGAGTAGGGCCCGATGCTTCGCATGTGAAGTTTGTCTTCGATCAGGTGATTCAGTTTCATGATATACATGATACCGACCGTCGATTCATTGTCATAGAATTCGCCGGTCTTCCCATCCTTGAGACGAATTTTTCCATTTTCCGGAAGACCTGCTTTTTTCAATTCGGATTTGATATCCTCTTCGGACACGCCATCCAGTGCCGGACTCGCGACATTATAGCCGAGCTTCGAAGCCGCCCAACCGAGGTGCGTCTCGAGGATCTGACCGATGTTCATACGACTCGCCACACCGAGCGGGTTCAAAATAATATCAACCGATGTCCCATCGGGGAGACACGGCATATCTGCCACCGGAGCGATGAGAGAAATCACACCCTTGTTTCCGTGACGACCGGCGAGCTTGTCTCCGACGGAGACTTTTCTCATCTGCGCGACCGACACCTGGATCTGTTCGAACACTCCCATCGGAAGCTTGTCTCCTTTATCGCGAGAGAAGATTTTGATATCAACGACTTTCCCATGTTCACCATGCGGCAAATACATCGAAGAATCTTTCACATCACGTGACTTCTCGCCGAAAATGACACGGAGCAAGCGCTCCTCGGCCGTCAGATCACCCTCACCCTTCGGCGTGATCTTTCCGACGAGAATGTCTCCGGATGAAACCTCGGCACCGATGCGGATGATGCCCGTCTCATCGAGATTTTTCAGGCGATCCTCACCGATATTCGGAATATCACGGGTAACGACTTCCGGCCCGAGCTTGGTATCACGTACATCCATAGAGAAATCCTCGATATGGATCGAGCTATACCGATCTTCCTGCACGACTCGTTCGGAAAGGATGATGGCATCTTCATAATTGTATCCCTCCCATGGAATCAGCGCGACGAGCATATTCTGTCCGAGAGCAAGTTCGCCATGATCGGTCGAAGCACCATCGGCCAGAAGATCCCCCTTGGTGATCATCTGTCCCTTCATGACGCGTGGCACCTGGTTCATCGACGTGAACGAGTTCGACTTGGCGAAAGAAAGCAAGTCATATTCACGATCGAAAGTTTCCTTCTTCGATCCGGCTGGAGCGGCTTCCCGAACGATCACGTGGCTCGCATCAACTTCGATAACCTCGCCATCCTTTATGGCGATAACGGCCTGACCGGAATCGGCAGCCGCCTTGTCTTCGATACCGGTACCGACGACCGGAGCCTGCGGTTTCACGCACGATACCGCCTGACGCTGCATGTTTGAACCCATAAGGGCGCGGTTCGCATCATCATGTTCGAGGAAAGGGATAAGCGCGGTCGCAATGGAGATACACTGCTTCACCGAAACATCAACATAATCAAGATCGACCGTATCAACCATACCCGGCTGGCCCTTCATACGGGCTTCGACGGCATCATTCAGTATGTTGCGATGATCATCCAGATCGATACCGGCATGAGCGATCGACTTCCTGTCCTCGACGATAGCATTGAGATATTCGATTTCGAGCGTGATAAATGGTTTCACGGAAACATCAGATCCTTTTTTCTTCGCGGCGATTTTCTTCGCGAGCGCCTCATCGATTTTCTCACCGGCCTTCGCGATACCATCGATATCCTCAGCAAGAATACGATGGAGAAGATCTTTTTCCGAAGCTGCCACCACCTTCTTGATCACAAGATACGGTGTTTCGAGAAATCCGTATTCATTCACACGGGCATAGCTCGCGAGATGTCCCACGAGACCGATATTCGGACCTTCCGGTGTTTCTACCGGACAGATACGTCCATAGTGGGAAGGATGCACATCGCGCACTTCGAATCCGGCGCGCTCACGAGTGAGTCCGCCCGGTCCCATCGCTGACAGACGACGCTTATGCTCGAGCTCAGCCAACGGGTTCACTTGATCCATGAATTGCGAAAGCTGGGACGACGAGAAAAATTCCTTGACCGATGCCGCCACCGGGCGAGGATTGATCAGCTGTCCCGGGACGACCGACTCCATATCGCAGGTGCTCATGCGATCCTTCACATTGCGTACCATCCGATAGACACCGACACGCAATTTATTCTGAATAAGTTCTCCAACCGCACGCACGCGACGATTTCCCAAATGGTCGATATCATCGGCCTTGGCGGCAGGATCATTGGAAAGACGGATAATTTCACGGACGATCAGGATGAGGTCATCCACGCAGAGCACGCGATTTTCCTCGGTATTTTCCCGATCAATTTCCAGGCGCTGGTTCAGACGATAGCGACCGACCGAACCGAAATCATAGCGTTCGAAATTGAAGAACATCGCATCGATCATCGACTTGGCATTCTCTTCCGTCGCCAAATCACCCGGGCGGAGACGCTTATACACTTCACGATATGCTTCACCTCGAGTTTTCGATGGATCCTTGGCGAAAGTCTCTTCCAGAAAACGGGTATCACCATTGTCGATATCGACGAATGCTTGGCGCATTTCCTTTTCATCTAATCCGAAAGCCTTAAACAGAGCGGTGATCGGGAGCTTTCGTTTCCGGTCAATCTTCACGGAAATCACTCCGTCAAAATCGGTCTCTACTTCGAGCCAAGCTCCGCGATTCGGAATAATTTTCGCTCCGAAAAGTTTCTTCCCCTTATTGTATTCCATAGTAAAGAACACACCCGGGGAACGAATGAGCTGCGAAACGACGACGCGCTCCACTCCATTGATAATGAATGTCCCACGCTCGGTCATCACCGGAAAATCACCGAGATAGATTTCCTGTTCCTTGACTTCGCCGGTCTGCTTGATGACGAGCGTCGCCTTCACGCGAAGCGGTGCCTCGAAAGAAATGTTCTTTGCCTTAGCTACCGTCGGCGAACACTTCGGCTCATCGAGATAGTGATCCGAGAAGGAAAGCTCCAGATCTTTTTCTGTAAAATCAGTGATCGGATTGATTTCCTGAAACAATTCCGTCAAACCCTTGTCCCAAAACCACTGATAGGCATCCTGTTGAATCTCAATCAGATTCGGCAATGACACCATGATGCGGTCTCGGAAGAACTTCCGCTTCGAAAGCGAAGAAGTTGAACCAAACGTATCTTTCACCTTCAGCACCTTTTGCGCTTTGGACATAAAAAAGCGCTCATCGCACCCCCCTTCCAATTTGATGACAAAAACGGAAGAAAGACTAATGAGATTAGTCGGATAACTATTTACTTGTTCGAAAATGCGTCACCCATCGCATTTCGTTGTTGCTTACCTAATAAAACCCCCACTTTAGGCCTCGTGCGTTCAAGTACAGATCTTGCCCACTTTATAGGTCCAAGAATCGCGCTAAACGCATAAGTCCTAAAGAGTTTATTCTACAATCTCATCGCGAATAAAAAAAGAAATTTTTGTCGCTTGTCGGCTGAAATTTCGGTATTTCGGCTGCAAATTCTGAAAAGCTCGTCGAGTTATCTAGATAGCCCTTCTCACTTTCTCAGAATTTTCGCTCGAAATCCCAAATTTTCAAGCTCGACATGAGATTTTAAATAAACTCACTTTTCAGAAACGTAGAATGAATAGTAGCAAACCGTTAAATACCTGTCAACTCATATCAGGATAAGCCAAAAAAGAGCTTGAATACAGCTTTAGAGAAAAATATTGATCATTATAAAAATGAAGAACATGAACACCAACTGAACTTTCAGAAGAATCGCTGGGAGAAGCTGCTATCTTTTGGAATCTCAGAGAGACTCTACAGCTCCGCACCTTCTTCCTTTTTCTTATTTTTTTGCGAAGCTTGGACGGCGAACCCGTACGTTACCGCAATCGTTTTCGCTATCCTATAAGAAGTATAGGTTTCAGGAAGGATCGAGTCAATATTGAAGTTATCCACCATTTCTGGCGTGATCTTCATTTCGGAGAGTATATCGTCGAGAGCGGAGAGTATCGCCCGCCCACTCCCTCGTTCCTCCGGCCACGTTCGAGACATCACTACATACTCGCCCTCTAGGAGAACCAGTTCTGAATGTTCCTGTTCTATTTTCAGCTTGAAGATATATGACATCGTGAATGAATTTTCTCCATACTCTCACATTCCTGCCAACAGGTCTAATGTCTTCTTCGGTGGGAAACACTTGATGAAATGCCGGAGGTTTGATACGATACACAGATTCATAAAATGTAAACTAAGTAACTGTCTAAATTCTCACCGCGAGTGTTCAAAAATAAGAATTTCTCTCG
>CAZIBB010000032.1:0-9557 GCA_964537075.1 uncultured Bdellovibrionales bacterium
CACAAAGACCAAACAAAACACAAATCTTAGATTTCAAAGCACAAACATCATCTTAACAGGTTTGGATCCTGTGTTTTGAAAGTTGTGCTTTGTTTGGCTTTTTGTGCTTTGGAAATTGTGTTTTATCTCCAATTAAATTGCAAATCCCTGTTTAAATGCAGTGATATGTTTCTTCAACATTTCCTCCACTTCCGGTGTCAACGATTTTTCTTTGATAATCGCATCGAGCGCCTCTTTTCCGGTCGTATCGAAATACATGAAAAATTCTTTTTCGAACTTTGCGAGCTCCTCCACTTTCACGTCATCGAGGTGTCCTCGTGTCAACGCATACAGAATAGCCACCTCGCGTTCCACCGGAAGCGGTGCATACTGCGGTTGCTTCAGGATTTCCACGGCGCGTCGGCCTCGTTCGATGAGAGAACGCGTCTTCTCATCGAGATCGGAACCAAATTGTGCAAAGGCTTCAAGTTCACGGAACTGTGCGAGATCGAGACGGAGCGTTCCTGCTACCTGTTTCATCGCCTTGATCTGCGCAGCTGAACCCACGCGTGAAACCGAAAGACCGACGTTCAATGCCGGGCGGATACCCTTGTAAAATAAATCTGACTCGAGATAAATCTGACCATCGGTGATGGAGATGACATTCGTCGGGATATATGCCGATACATCACCCGACTGCGTTTCGATAATCGGAAGCGCGGTCAATGATCCACCTCCGAATTCTTCGGAAAGCTTCGCACTGCGCTCGAGGAGTCGCGAATGCACATAGAAAATGTCTCCCGGATATGCCTCGCGTCCCGGCGGACGGCGAAGAATGAGTGATATCTGGCGATACGCCCACGCGTGCTTCGAGAGGTCATCATAGATCACGAGCACGTCTTTCCCTTGATCCATGAAGTATTCCCCGATCGCGCAGCCGGCGTACGGCGCGAGATAGGAGAGTGCAGCCGGATCCGAAGCGCCTGCCACGACGACCGTCGTGTACTCCATCGCTCCGGCTTTTTCGAGCTCTGCCACGATGCGAGCCACCTTGGACTCCTTCTGTCCGATAGCGACATAAATACAGATGATGTCCTGTCCTTTTTGATTGATAATTGTGTCGATAGCAATAGCAGTCTTCCCCGTCTGACGATCGCCGATGATCAGTTCCCGCTGACCACGGCCGACCGGAATAAGCGCATCGATTGCCTTGATACCCGTTTGGATCGGCTGATTCACGGACTTTCTCGTGATGACGCCCGGCGCGATCTTTTCCATCGGATAATGCTTGATCGCCTCGATAGCTCCCTTGCCATCGATAGGAAGACCCAGCGCATTCACCACGCGACCCACTACCTTATCCGCAACCGGTACCGAGAGGATACGTTTGGTGCGCTTGACCACATCACCCTCCTTGAGCGAACCTGTTTCCGACAGGAGCATGACACCCACCTCATCCTCTTCGAGGTTCAAGACCACACCGACGATCGTCTCGCCCGTCGCGGTCACGAACTCCACCATTTCTTGAGACACTACATTCGTCAATCCCGAAACCCGCGCCACACCATCACCGACCTCGAGTACGGTGCCGATTTCCTCGCGTGAAGCGACATTTTCAAAGCCGGCGATCTGCTTCTTCAATTCTTCGATAAGTGGATTGGACATATTTTTCGTTCACATAACATATAACATGGAACAGATAACAATTTTTTTCTCTGATTGTTCTGTGCTCTAGGCTGTATGCTCTCTGATTATTTAAATACAGGGTACTATTTCGCAAGAGTCGCTCGTAATTTCCGTACCGCTGTCGAAACCGTCGCGTCATAGAGCACGGTTTCACTCCGCATTTTCATCCCCCCGATAAGGCTTCCATCCGTGACAAATCGCGCATCAACTGACTGGTAAGTAAACACATCCTTCGCTTGCTTCAAAAGCATTTCCCGTGTTGCACCATCGACTTCATACGCCGTGGTAATCACGACATCCGTTATTCCTGATTGCGCCCTCAAGATTCGTTCAGCTTCCTTGATAATCTTTCCCATTTTCTTTCCTTCTCCGCGACGAGTGAGCCAAGCGAAAAACTGCGAAGCCGTATCGGTTGCATTCCCCTCTTTCTCAAGCTCGAGGAGTGCTGTCGCATATTGTGGAATGGAAAGTCTCATGGGGGTAACTAGTAATCTGTAATCTGTAATCTGTAACTGGGGATTCACTTGCCTGATTTCCAGTTACCAATTTCTTGTTACGCGGGAAATCCTATTTCCCGCTCTTTTCTTTCAAAATCTTCTCCACTGCCATCACGACGGTTTCTGCAAGCTCTTTCTTCGCCTCGGTAAGCATTTTCGCTCGATCGAGATCAATCTTTACCTCGGCATCGGCGAGAAGTTTCTTCACTCGTTCTTCCGTTTCGACAATTTTCATCGCATCACGCTTCTTCCCAGACTCATCAGCATCCATGAGTAATTTCTTCGCCTCGGCACGAGCTTCGGAAAGAACAGCTTTTTCCTTTTCTTCTATCTCATGCAACTTGATCGTTGCTGCTTCAGCATCTTGTAACCCACGTTCAATCTTTGATGTCCGGTCATCGAGCATCTGAAGCATCGGCTTGTAAGCATATCGCTTGAGCACGAACAACAGAATCGCGAAATTCACCACCTGTGCGAGGAGGAGCTTCCAATCGATACCAAGATTTGATAATGCCTCCATAGGAATCAGTGAACAGTGATCAACGAACAATCAACAAAAGAATGGGGGGTCGTGAGCCTTTTTGGCCACTGTTCCCTGTTCATTGTTCGCTGTTCTTTGTAGTTAGCGGAAAAGAATCATGAGCGAAATAACGAGAGCGTAAATCGCGATGGCTTCGGTAAAGGCGATACCGAGAAACATCGTCATTTGAATCTTCGATTGAGCCTCCGGATTACGTCCGATCGCTTCCAATGCCTTTGAAAAGAGAATTCCCATGCCGGCGCCCGGTCCGATCGCTCCGATACCGATGGCGAGTGCTGCTCCGATCATTTTTGCTGCTTCAATGTCCATAATCCTTATGTTATTTGATTACTTATAATTACACTAAACGACGACTCATTATAGGGGAAATTTCGACTTCTGTCCAACTCTCTTCAACGAACAATGAGCAACGAACAGCGAACAAAAAAATCATCTTCTGCCCCGTTCCTTAAATCCCACTCCCTTGATCTCTGTTCATCGTTCTCTGTTCACTGATTAGTGGGCTGCGGGAGTTCGTGCCATCTTGATGAAAACGAGCGAGAGCATCGCAAATACCGCCGCTTGGATAAATCCAACGAAGATTTCAAGAAAGAGGAACGGCAACGGGACGAAATACGGAACGAGGTGAAGCATCACCGTCAGAAGTACTTCGCCGGCAAAAACATTTCCGAACAACCGGAAAGAAAAAGACAAGAGCTTGGCTACCTCACTCACCATCTCGAGAAGCCCCATGATAGTCCCCAATCCATATGGTTTATGAAATGGACTGATAAAAAACTTCGCTGCATATCCCCGAAGTCCGAGTGCGGCGATACCAGCAAACTGAATCGTGAAAACGACGATAAGAGAAAGAGCAATCGTCATATTCAGGTCTGCGGAAGCACTCCGGATAAAGGGCACAATCGTCGGATGACCATCATGCATGACGGACCAACCAACCGTCCCCATTCCCGGCAGGAGTCCGATCCAATTCGAAAGCAAGATAAAAAAGAAAATAGTCGCCGCCAAAGGGAAAAACTTCCGCCCTATCTCACGATCACCCATGATATCCGTTGCAAGATTGAGAAGCGCCTCGATCACCGCCTCCACGACATTCTGAAAACCGCGTGGAACCGTCTGCAGGCGCTTCGAAAGAAGGGAAAGCGAAGTGATGAGGATAATCCCAACGAGAAGTGTGATCACGAAAGCATTCGTGATCGGAAACCCGGCCCATTTGAAATATTCTTCCGCTGCGATTGAAATTTCCATACATTGAATAATAACGGTCGTTCCCTGCCTACCGGCAGGCAGGCGCTTTTTGATCCGCCGGCTGGCGGAGTCCGCTGTTATATCAAAAAGGGGTCTTAAACAAAAAAGTCGGCTGTTTAAGGGAAACAAGCCGACTCCATAATACGAGAAATTCCGGTTACCGTCAAACCCGTTAGAGATAATGACCCCTATAAAAAGCCCTTCATTAAAGCTGCCAAGACAAATCCACGTATTTGAGATTATTCACCAAAATCTCTCACGGGTTCAAATGAAATGAATACTACTGAACCACTGAATCAGTATCCTGCTTGACTCCACCCATAAGTCTATCAGCGGCTTTGTCCTTCTGTTCCTCAAGAACCTGTATAGCACGACGGATTTCCTCTGCCAGCACCATATCGCCGGCCCTGATCGCCACTGCCAATTCGTCGGCCTTCTTCTTCTTCAGTTCCTCGATAGCTCCCCATCGATCACTCTGCACCTTCGCATTCTCTCTTTTTTCAGCTGCCCTCTCTTCTTCCTCGGCGACAGCAACTCCCTCGCGAAGACCATCATCCGCACCGCGAACCGACGACCGCTCCGCTTGTGGCGACTGAGACACGTCAGATACGCCAAAATTTGTCATTTCTCCCATATTTCGTTTCGTTTATTAATTAGAGGAAATCTCCTTATAGATTATAACGCAAAAATCTTTTTTACACTCATGTTTATCGTTTGTTCCACACTTTCCAGCGACATTTCCTTTATTTCCGCTATTTTCTTGAAAACGAGAGTCATATATGCCGGTTCGTTCCGTTTCCCACGATACGGTACGGGCGCGAGATATGGACAATCCGTCTCAGCCAATAATCTCTGAATCGGAATCATCTTCACAACCTCCGTCAGATCGTCTTTCGTGCCGGTAAGCACCTTTTTCGTCACATAGGTGATATTCCCCGTAAAAGAAAAATAGACGTTCGATAATTCAAGAAATTTCTTCGTCACCTCGGTATCACCCATGTAGCAATGGAGAATTGCCGATTCAAGATTTACGATTGATGATTTTAGAATAAGAAAAAGATCTTCGTAGGCATCGACAGTCCCTATCGAAGGACGACAATGGATGATGAGCGGCAATTGCAATTCCGAAGCGAGCTCGATCTGCGCGATAAATCCTTCTTTCTGGAAAGCTTTCTGTCTCTCAGAAACAACGGTCGTTCCGCCAAGCGTAACGGCTTGCCCGCCTTTGGCGGGTGCGTCCGCTGTTCCTCTTATTCCTTGTTCCTCACTCTTTGTTCTCTGTTCATTGTTCACTGCTCCTTGTTCACTGCGTGCATAGTAATCCAACCCGCATTCCCCGATCGCCATCACCTTTGAATGCCTTGCCAATTCTCTGAGTTCCTCGATTTCCTCTTGAAATTTGTGATTTGAGTTTTGTGTTTTGTTTGGTCTTTGTGATTTGAGTTTTGTGTTTTCTTCAATTTCATTGAAGAATTCCGGGTGTATCCCCACG
Organism: uncultured Bdellovibrionales bacterium; assembly: GCA_964537075.1. Lineage (GTDB taxonomy): Bacteria > Patescibacteriota > Minisyncoccia > Moranbacterales > UBA1568 > CAYTED01. Next base: position 5,444 of record CAZIBB010000032.1, read on the forward strand.
CTCGCATACACATTCTCATACTGTTCTGCGCATGACACGGCCTTCCGACTTTCCTCGACATCTGTCCCGATCGTAATTATTTTCTCTACGCCGGCTTCTTTGGCACGACGAACCGCTTCATCTCGATCGAGATCGAAGGCGGCGTCATGCAAATGTGCGTGAATATCGATCATATCGGTAAAAACACAAAGCTCAAATCACAAAAACCAGACAAAACACAGGAAAACAAACTATCAAAACACAAATCCGATTCCGTTTAATTTCTGTGTTTTATGCTTTGTTTGGTCTTTGTGTTTTGATCATTTGTGCTTTTTTTTAAATCCGTTTAAAAAGAGGTTCCGTCTTCCCCTCCTGCAAAGCCTTCAAGATCTTCTCCGATGTCTCCGGAAGGAACGGGCGTAAGGCGGAAGCGATGAAAGAAAGCTCCATGAGGAATCTATTCATTTCCCTTTCAAAGGCCACAATATCCGTTTTCACAAGCTCCCATGGTTTCACCTCGGCGATTTGCTTATCGAGTACCCGCGTCCTTGCGATAATCCATTCCAAAGCCTCGGTGATCCGGTATTCATCCATCAATTTCTGAAGTTCTTCAGGGTATTCATTGTTCACTGCTCTCTGTTCCCTGTTCCCTGCATCAAGCTTTTCTGAAAGCTTGATGAGGCGAGAGGTAAGATTACCGAGACCATTTGCCAGATCGGCATTATACTTTTCGCTCATGCGCTCCCAGGTGATGTCGATATCCTCACCGAAAGCCGCGGCCGAGAGGAGTATATAGCGCGCGCCATCAATTCCAAATCTCTCCACCAAGGCGTCAGGGGCGATGACATTTCCAAGCGACTTCGACATTTTCTGTCCGGCATTCGTGATATGCCCGTGGATGAGAATCTGTTTCGATGGGGCGATACCCGCCGAGAGGAGCATCGCCTGCCACATGGCCGACTGTTGACGGAGATTATCCTTACCTGCGATTTGCACTCCTGGCCAGAATTTCTCGAAAGTGTCCGTATTGTCCGGCCAACCAATCGTCGAAATATAATTTACTAAAGCATCAAACCACACATACATCACATGTTCAGAATCATCCGGCACTGGAATCCCCCAGGGCATTTTCTTTGCCAATCGAGAAATACTGAAATCCTGTGGTCCGCGTTCGACAAATGCTCGAATTTCATTCAATCGCTTCTCCGGATAGACGAAACCATTCTCGTTCGCATAGAGCGCGAGGATCTGTTCCTTGAATTTCGAGAATCGGAAAAAATAATTTTCCTCCTCGACCGTTTCAATCTCACGATTCGGATGATCCGGACATTTCCCGTCCACCAATTCCGAGTCGGTTTTCTCAAGCTCGCAACCGACGCAGTACTTCATCTGATACTGTTTCTTATAAATATCCCCGTTCGCGAGACACTTCCTCCAGAATGCCTGCGCCGCTTCGATATGATGCGCATCGGTCGTTCGGATGAAATTCGTGTAATTGATATTGAGGAGCGTTTTCAAATCACGAAAATGTTCCGACATCTCATCGCAGAATTCCTGGGGGGTCATGTTTTTCTTCTCCGCTTCCTCATAAATCTTCACTCCATGCTCATCCGTACCGATATTGAACACAACTTCATTTCCGAGAAGTGTCTGATACCGCGCGATCACATCCGCCTGCACCGCCTCCAAGGCGAAACCGATATGTGGGAGACCGTTCACGTACGGGAGCGTCGTCGTAATATAAAATGGCTTGGTCATAAGAGGAAGAGATGAGAGTTTAGAGGTTGGAGATGAGGAAAGAGAATATAGGAGAGCTAAGGAAATGAAAAAGCAGCCGTTCTCTTCTTACTCTCTATCTTTCCCATTATAGAGCCATTTCCCATGCGTGCAATTGACAATACTCATATTTAGGTGTATAATATAAAAAGAGTGTTTAACAACCGTAGGAGGAGAAAAAATGAACAAGCATTCCCAAGGCTGGAATCAAGTCAATATGAAGGAGGATGAAAATCCTCTCTCCATCGAAAATTTGCCCAGCCCGCTCCTGGCCATAGGCATACTCGCCGGATTCGCCCTACTGTGGGTGTTCGGCGGATACCTGATCAGGGTAATCTCCTGGGTCATGACTCTGTTCTAGGAGAGTAACACAGGGGTGAAGCGTCTCCTGACCCCACCCGCCCCCGACCCGGCTGCCAATGTGCACCCGGGTCATTTTTTTTAATTCACCCTGTGAAATTACCCGCTTCAAGCGGATACCCTGCCTTACAGGGATTTCACGGGATAAACGATCACCACAAATTCCCCCTTCTGCTTCCCAGGATTGGCAGTGAAGTAATTCCGCATATCTTCTACGGTACCACGAAGCACTTCTTCGAACATTTTTGTTAGCTCGCGACCGATGATGACTTTTTTCTCCGGCGCGAATGTTTCGAGCAAGTCGAGATTCTTGATAACCCGATGTGGGGATTCGTAATACATGACCGGATACTCCATCGCCGCTACTTTCTTGAAAAATGTCTCGCGGCCTTTCTTGTGCGGTGGAAATCCGAGGAACACGAATTCGCGCATATCGATACCGGCGACCGAAACGATCGCGGCGAGGGCGGACACACCGGGAATCGGCACCACCGGGATGTCGGAGGCGAGCGCGAGCGAAACCAATTTATTTCCCGGATCGGAGAGTCCGGGCGTCCCGGCATCTGATGCGAAGGCGAGACTCTCACCATTCTTCAATCTCTCCACGATATGCGCGAGCTTCCCATCATCGGTGTGTTCATGACACGATATCATGGATTTCCGTATCTCGTACCGCGCGAGGAGCTTGCCGGTCACACGGGTATCCTCGCAGAGTACTGCATCCACGAGCTTCAAAGTCTCGAGCGCGCGCAAAGTAATATCCCCCAGATTGCCAATAGGAGTAGCTACTATGTAGAGAGTACCAGAATTCATAAGATTTCATCAAAGCACATTAATCAAAGCACAAAAATCCAAACAAAGCACAATCCGTCAAAACCCAGAACTCAAACACTCAATTACAAAGTTTGTATTTTTTATATTGTGTTTTGTGTTCTGTTTGGCATTTGTGTTTTGAGTTTTGTGTTTTTCTTATCAAGCGTTTCGCCTGACTAATATATCATCCACGAAAACAGAGAGTACCATGGCGGTCGGCACGGAGAGAATAATACCCAATACCCCGCCGAGTTCAAGGCCGATCAGAATGGCAAAAATGAGAACCACCGGATTCAACCCCGCGGAATGTTTCATCACTTGCGGCGCGACGATATGCGCTTCCACCTGATGCGCTATCACATAGAAGACAAGCGCTGAAAATCCGAGCACGGGAGAGACCAGAAGACCGATGATAATCGCCGGAACAGCCGCGAGCACCGGCCCGATATAAGGGAGAACCTCCATGAGTCCGCCGAAAAAAGCGATGGCCAAAGCGTATGGAATGCCGAGGAGTGAAAGTCCTATATAATACATTACGAAGGCGATGAGCATGAGTATCATCTGCCCGAAGAGCCACTGACTCACCTTTCCCTGCATACGGGAAGCGATGGACAGCGCCTGCGTATGATATTGCTTCGGTGTCAGGAGAAGGAAGAACTTTTCGATACCTTGTTCCTCAAGCGAGAGATACAGGGCGAGGAAGAAAAACCCGATGACATGAATGAATCCCTGGAAAAGACCGATGGTTGTCGAAAAGATATTTGTCAGTCCCGAAGAGATAATATTCTCGATATTCTGAATGAATTGATCCTTGCTGAAATCGATACCGATACTCGCCAGATATGCGGCGAGGCCGCCAAGAAAAGAATCTAGGCGATTCGCATAATCAGGCCAATGTCGGAGAAATTCCTTCGTTTCAGAGAAAAAAATCGGAAGCAACACCGCGATGAGAGTGACTACCGCTGAAAACAGAAACATATATATGATAATCACCGCCGCCGTTCGAGAGAGTTTCAACCGCTGAAGCTTGGCGATCGCCGGTACGAGAGCTGCCGAGGTAAGTACTGAAAGAAGCACCAAGAGCACCACACTCCGGACGAGGTAGAGCAGATAGATGATTGCGACGATAAGTGCCGCCCTGATCAGCAGTTTCGTCCCTGCATCGACGCGTTCATTGATAGTCATA
>CAZIBB010000032.1:9657-10884 GCA_964537075.1 uncultured Bdellovibrionales bacterium
GGTCCGATGACCACGAGGTTCAGCTTTTTATTGACGAAAATATCCTTCGCTACGCGGAGGATGTCCTCAACGGTCACGGCATCGACTTTCTTCATCTTATCGTGAGGCAAATCGATTTTCCCCCGCAACACTTCCTGCGAGACGAGATATTCCACTACCTCATCCGATCCCTCAAGACTCATCGCCATCTTCCCCTTGATGAATTCCTTCGCCTTGTTTAATTCATCCTTGCCGACAAGTTCCGTTGCGATCAACTTATATTCATCGAGAATCACACGAATCGTTTCTTCCAGATTCTGGTGTTCCACACCGCACTGCGTCGCCAGGTATCCGGCATCATAATACGTCTCCCCTCCGGTATGAACGCTGTACGCGAGACCGCGCCGTTCGCGTACCGACATGAAGAGTCGTGAGGACATTCCCCCGCCAAGAATCACTCCGAGTACCGAGGTGGCATATCGATCCTTGTGATCCATCGGGTACGCTCGTACGCCGAGAAGCATATGCGTCTGATCGGTCTTCTTGTGTTCGAGGAGTATTTCCGGCACAGACTGTTTTTCCCGAAAATTCTTATAGGTCGGCTTGTCTCCCTCTCGCATACCGGCGAATCGTTCCTTGATCGCCACGAGCACCTTCTTCGAATCGATATTCCCTGCGACACCCACGACGACATTCTTCGCGACATATCCGCGGGAGAGGTACTTGATAAAATCCTTTCGTTTGAAAGTCCTGATATTATCCTTCGGTCCGAGAATGCTCCAACCGAGTGGCGTATCGCCATACAAATGTTGTTCCCATAGGTCGCCGATATGACGCATCGGCATATCCTCATACATATTGATTTCCTGGAGAATCGTCCCTCGCTCGCGATCAATTTCTTCCTGCTCGATTTTCGCATGGAGGAAAATATCCGATACGACATCAAGTGCGGTCATCCAGTGTTTCTTGTCTGCCTTGGCATAATACCCCGTGTATTCCTTTCCCGTGAACGCATTGTATTCCGCTCCGATCGCATCGAGTTCCTTACTGATATCAAGTGTGGCAGGACGAGTATCGGTTCCCTTAAAGAACATGTGTTCGAGGAAGTGCGCGAGGCCGTTTTCCTTCCGTGTTTCGAACCGCGATCCCACGCCCGTCAAGACAAACACCGTCGCCGTCTCCGTTTCCTTCATCGGCGCGAGGATCACGCGCAAACCGTTTTTCAGGGTGATTTTTTCGTATTTCATA
>CAZIBB010000033.1:0-10025 GCA_964537075.1 uncultured Bdellovibrionales bacterium
TCCTGAAAAGCTCGTCGGGTTATCATGATAGCCCTCCTCACTTATCCAGAATTTTCGCTCAAAATGATGAAATTTCATTTGCGACATGAGAATTTAGATAGGCTCTGAGGCGAAAGAAAAATTAAGCGCCGTCCATTGAGGGAATATGAGGAAATAACAGGTTGTCCGTTCTTTTCACAACGAGCGATACGAGAGAAGGAGGTGTGCCATGCAAGTATTTCTTGCCACGGTCGGGCCGATCGTCCTGGTGATATTTCTCGGAGCGATCCTCGCCTATTGCCTGCATCTGTACGATCAGCGAAGGAAGGGGAGGAAATCATGAAATCATTTTTCCACCGATCGCTTCGGTAATGACTCAGGGTTTCATTTCGACGGGCTGCACATATGATGCGCATGCCCGTTTTTTTATGTTTTTTCTCCATTTTTTGGTATACTGAGAGGTATCTTTCTCATCAATACTCGCATGAAAATCGGAATCGACGCATCATTCCTCCGGAAGCCGGGGACGGGGATCGGGCAGGTGACCACTCATTTCTTGAAGAAATTAGTGGAGTTTCAATCCGCCAGCTGGCGGACAAATTCCAAATTCCAAAAAAATGATTTAATTTCTAAAATCCAAAATCACAACTCAAAAATCATCCTTTATACCGAAGAACCAATTACCTTTTCATTGCCATCAAATTTTGAAAATAAATTTTTTCTGCCACGGTGGTGGAGACGGGATGACGCGATCCGGAAAATACTTTGGGAAAAGCAGGTGGCGAGGGAAGCGATCAAGGACGGCTGCGAAGTCTTTATCAGTCTGTACCAGAGTGCGACGATTTTTCAGTTGTCTCAACTCTCAACTCTCAACTCCCACTTTTTTCATCGCATGGTGGTGCATGATATCATTCCACGGATTTTTCCGGAGTATCTGAACAAATGGACGAGAAAATGGCATTGGAAGCTGATCGAAAAAGGGATCCGGAACGCGGTTCATATCATGGCCGTCTCCGAGTCGACGAAAAAAGATCTGATGGAAATCCTTCATATCCGAGCGGAAAAGATAACGGTCGCCTCCCCGGGACTTTCCCCTATATTCGATACGCTCTGCTCCGAGGAGAAACTTGATGTGGTCCTGAAGAAATACGAATTGAAACGGGGGTATATCTATCATGGCGGGGGACTCGAGGTGAGGAAAAATACAGAAAAGCTCTTGAGAGCTTATAAACAGTTAACAACTAACAGTCAACAGGATGCGGAGATTCCGAAACTGGTGATTTCCGGGAAGATCCATGCAAAAAATAATCCGCTCGCGCTCGATGTGGAGGAATTGATCAAAGAGCTGGGACTGGAAGAAAACGTGAAGCTTCTCGGATTCGTTCTGGATGAAGATTTGCCGGCCCTGTATCGCGGTGCGGCTTTCTTCGTCTACCCGTCGCTGTATGAGGGATTGGGATTGCCGCCGCTTGAGGCGATGTCGCAGGGAACGCCGGTGATCGTCTCGAACGTTTCTTCTCTGCCGGAAGTGTGCGGCGACGCGGCTTTGTTCGTTGATCCGAAGAATACCGATGAGATCGCCGAGAAGATGCGGCTTCTTCTCGATGACGCGGATCTGAGATTTGATCTCCGTGAAAAGGGATCGGTACGGGCGAAGCAATTCACCTGGGACAAGTTCGTGCGAGCCGTCATGCAGTAAATCGTATGCGAAAGAATATGAAAAATATTTTTCAGACAATCGAGGATTTTGGCGATGAGATACTCGTGCGAATGACGCCAATTCGAGTGATGCTTTTTGGTAATGTGTTTCTCGTACTCGTATTGATCATCCTTTCAAATCTTCAGGTCCTTCCGCTTCGACTGTGGGACTTCATTTTCTTTTCCGTTCTATTTTTCCTGCTCGCCCTGTACCGATCAGGATTCGTTTTCGCCTTGCTCGTCGGCATGCTGCCGATTGAGACGATCAGTCTCGCACCCGTAGAATTCGGCATCAATCTTCGCCCCTATCAATTCTTCGCAGTCATCCTGTTTCTCGCGGTGCTCGTGCGACTCGTCACGAAGCGGATCAAATGGCCACTCTACCGATGGTGCTGGCAGGATATCGTGATGGCGGTATTCCTCCTCTCCGGCTTCATCATGATTCCGTTCCTTCCCTCATCGCTCATTCATTCGACCGTTCTGAAGCAGTCGTTCATCCTTCTTTCATTCGGACTCCTCTATTTCCTCGGCCGGGTGTTTTTGAAGAAGAGTTCGGATGCCGGTATAGCCGTCTCATTTTTTCTTTCCTCGATATTTGTCGTGGTGTGCTATGCACTCTGGCAGAATATCCGTTTCACGATGAATCTCCCTCATTTCGAAGTGATGCCTGGTCGTCCGAATGGGACATTTCCAGAAGCGGATTTCTTCGGCGGGGTGCTCGCAGCGGTCGTAGCCGGGATGACCCCATTCGGATTGGCATTCTTTTTCCATGGCAGAGCCTCTCTTGCGAGGAAATTCTCGTTCGGATTTTTTCTCTTTTTCCTTTTTATGATTCTCATCCTGACCGTGGCGCGGAGCGGTTGGCTCGCGGCGGCGATCGGGATAATCGTTGCTGGAAGCGTCTTCTTCTGGCGAAACGGCATAGTGGAGGCGCTTCGCCTGTGGAATACGGAAGTCCTGTGGAGGGGCGTGCGCGGAAAACTCTTTATCGGAGTGCCGATCCTTCTCGCCACCCTGACCGTCTCTCTCTTCGGACTGACGAATTTCAACCTGCTTGACCGCGGAGGGAGCATCGCTTCGGGGCTGCAGAAGATTACGGTTTCCTGTTCCTCGGACGTGATGTTGCCGGAAAAAATTTCCGGTATCGAGGCGCTCGACGCATACGGTTGCCGCCACATCGATCTTGAGGAAATCGGGACGGAGCGGGTGAACGGACGGTTCGTGTCCGAAACATTCCGTGACGATCCGAATATCAGTGTCAGAAAAAATCTGTATAGGGAGGCATGGATGCTCATACGAGATCATCCGATCACCGGTATCGGCTGGGGGAATACGAGTCACTTCTTTGGCACCGACGGACGCGGAGCGGGTATGAATGCGAGTAATGTCTTTCTCGAAGTCTGGCTCGGCTCGGGAGTGTTCGGTTTCTTCGCTTTCATGATATTCTGGTTTTCCTTCCTGATACTGCTTATGAAATACATCATTCAATACGATGAGAAGGATGATACCGTGATCGCGATCAGCCTTATTGCTTCCTTCGTCGCCATCACCGTATTCAATAGTTTCAATTCCGGACTTCTGCTTGGGTCGCTCTGGATATTTTTCTCGGTACTGGTCTGGTTTTCACATGCGGTCAATTCCAAATCCTGATTTCTCTCCCTCATCACCTCTTACCTAACTTCTAACCTCTCACTAGTATGGTTATCGCGATCGATATACGGCTCCTCGGAAAAAAACGGACGGGGGACGAAATGGTATTCCGATACCTCACACGGGAACTTGTCAGGATCGAACGGGATGCGACGCTTCTCCTCTTGACCGATGAGACGGATGTGGAAAAAATCGATGGACTGAAAAAAGAACTCGGGACGGAAGGGAGGGAGAATGTCGAGATTATTTCTCTCCGATCAGCCAACCGATACATGTGGAATTTTCTCACCGTGCCGAAATTTCTCCGCTCCCGTCTCGTGGACGGATTCCATACGCAGTACATACTCCCGTTTTTCGTGCCGAAGCGGACCAAGGTCTTCGCGCATATCCATGACATCTCCTTCAAGGTATTTCCGGAACTCATCGGTTGGAAGGACCGATTCTTTTTGGCATTGCTCATCCCTCGGACACTGCGGATCGCCGAGAAGATCATCACGTGTTCGGAATTCACCAAGGCGGAAATAATGAGACGGTATCGCGTCGAAACAGAACGTATCGTCGTAGTACCGAATGCCGTAGGAGATGAGTTTTTATCCCAATCGACTACAGAAGAAATTGCCCGTGTCCGTGCAAAATATTCTCTGCCGGGAAAGTTTGTGCTTGCCGTGGGCACCATGCAGCCACGGAAGAATATCGCCTTTCTCGTCCGAGTATTCGCGGAAGTACGCTCGCGGATTCCCGATCTCAGGCTCGTATTGGTCGGCAAGCGGTTCGGGTATCGCTATGATATGGAGATCGAGCATGCACTTGAGGAGACCGATACCGTAGGAGACGTCATGTTTCCGGGATATGTGAACACTGAGGATCTTCCGGCTCTGTATGCGGCCGCGCGCGTATTCGCCTTTCCCTCCCGATACGAGGGTTTCGGCATTCCTCTCTTGGAAGCCTTCTCTCAGGGGACGCCGGTAATCGCTTCGGATATCCCTCCATCGAGGGAAGTCGGTGGCGATGCGGTTCTTTTCTTCGACGGAGGGACTGTTGCTTCCGCGGCTGAGGTGTTGTATAATGTCATCATTGACGAAAATTTACGTTTACGTCTTTCGGAGCGTGGAAAGGAACGACTCACGGTTTTTTCTTGGGGAAAAAGCGCACGTATTCTGCGGAAAATTTTCCATGAATGAATCGATTAAACCAATAACAATTCGAGCATGTTTTTCAGAAATAATAAAAAGTCGCAAAGCGTAGCGTCTTTCGGTGAGGGGGGAAAGAAAAGTCACAAGGGATTGATCATCGGCATCATACTGGCCGTTTTTTTCGTCGCCGCGGGAGCGGTCGCCTTTTTCAAGCTGGATAGTTTGGCGGGAAAAATCTCTTTCGGAAATACCAGTTTGCTTGGAAATCTCATAAAGTCTCTCCCGGGAGCGAACAATCTTCTGGAGGGCGAAAAGGACGGGCGGATCAATGTGCTCCTGCTCGGCATGCGGGGCGAGGGAGTCACGGGCGGCGGCACGCTCGCGGATACTATCATGGTGCTCTCCATTCACCCCTCTTCCGAAAAGGATGGTGATCAGATAGATCAGACGAAGGCATCGCTCGTTTCCATTCCGCGCGATCTCTATGTACAGATTCCCAAAACATCGGAACACCGGAAGATCAATGCCGTTTATGCTTTGGGTCGCGAACAAGGCGAGACCGGGGGGATCGAAAATATGAAGGCCGTCATTTCCGAAATTACCGGACAGCCGATTCATTATGCGGTGACGATCGACTTCAAGGGATTCACCGAACTCGTGAATTCGCTTGACGGTATCGATGTGACTTTGACCGAGCCTTTCCTGGAAGGAGTTCAGTTTCATGAGCCGCAGGTCTGCGATCCGTATATATATACGGTACCGACCAATCCGCTCCAGTATCAGAACAAATACCATGTCAATCCGAGCGGTGTCCGCCGTATCGTGAAGTCATACCCGCTCTGTTATAACAAGAGTGAGGAGTGTGGCGGTCTGTTCAAACTTCCCGTCGGCATCAATCATTTGGACGGAGAGACGGCCTTGTGTTATGCGCGAGCACGGTATCAGACGAGTGATTTCGAACGTGCACGGAGACAGCAGGTCGTCATCCAGGAAATAAAGAAGAAAGCCCTTTCTGCCGGCGTGTTGACGGATTTTTCGAAAGTGGGTGCCGTTCTCGAAAGCCTGGGGAACAATGTCCGTACCGATATGGAATTATGGGAGCTCGAACGACTCTATAACCTGTATAAAAAAATCGGCGGCGATGTTTCTCTGACACAAAAAGTGCTTGAAGATTCCGAAGAAGGTCTGCTCTATACTCCGGAGTTCAATGCGGAGCGCGGCTATGTGCTCTTCCCGCGGGGTGACAATTACGATCGTATCCAGGAATTTTTTCGAAGCATTCCCTAAGAGCCTGTCCAGAGAGTTTCCGGATACTCGGTTCTCGTTCTCAAAAGCGCCGTTCCATTCCCGAAGCATCCGACTCTATGTCTTCTCTGAAGCTTTCCATCGCAGTGAACAGTTATAAGAGTCCGGAACTCCTCCGGCTCTGTCTTCGTTCGATCCATGATAATGTTTCGGGTATCGATTTCGAGATCATTTCGGTCGATAGCGCGACGGAGGAAACGACCGAGATGATGATGCGGGAGGAATTCCCCTCCGTGCGATTTTTTCCGTATCGGGAGAATGTCGGCTTCAAGACTCTGGTCAACCGATCCATGGAGGAGAGCCGGGGAGAATATATCTTTCTCATCAACAGCGACATCATCATCAACAAGGATACCGTCGCCTTGATGCTCGATTTCATGGATCGGCATAAGAATATAGCGCTCGTCGGTCCGCGTCAGATCAATTTCAACGGTCAGGATCAGATATCCTGCTGCCGATTCTATCGCCCGATGACGATTCTTTATCGCCGAAGCATACTGGGAAAATTGCCATGGGGGAAGAAGCATCTCGATTGGTTTCTGATGAAGGACTATGATCGGAAGGAGCCGCGAGCAGTCGATTGGATCATGGGATCGGCGATGCTCGTCCGTCGTGAAGTGGCTGTGGAGGTCGGAGCGATGGACAACCGTTTCTTCATGTATATGGAGGATGTCGACTGGTGCCGGCGATTTTGGGAAAAGGGACATCTCGTAGTATATTTCCCGTTCGCGACGGTCTTCCACTATCATGCCAAGGGAAGCGCCCACGGTGGTGTCCTCGGGTTGCTTTTCAATCGGCTCACCTGGTGGCATATCGCGAGCGCTTTCAAATATTTTTGGAAATACAGGGGGAAGGAACTGCCGCAGACCGACAGACAGATAGAGACCGCGTGAAGATTCAGACATTTACTCTTACCCGTACGAATTCCATATTATGAACGATATCGAAGATCCAGTGAATATCACCGAGGCGAGGACGAAGACGATCAAGCGGACATTCGCCCGTGAGTTTTTCTTTTTGTTCGTGATCGCCATGGTCGGCGGAGCGGCTTACTTCACCGGATTCGAGCGCGGACAGTCCGATGTTTCGGATTCAACCTCTTTTCTTGACCCGAGAGAAGCGACTATCCTCGATAAAATGAGCCGAGAGAAAAATCTTGATTTCAGTCTGTTCTGGAAAGTATGGGATATCCTGAAGGAGAAATACGTCGATCGTGATAGTCTCGATGCGCACAAGCTTCTCTATGGGGCGATCAACGGCATGCTCGCGGCGAGTGGCGATCCGTATACGACTTTTTTTGATCCGGAGGAGACGAAATCCTTCGATGAAGAAATCGCAGGAAGCTTCGATGGTATCGGGGCGGAAATGGGAATGAAGGATAGCGTGCTGACGATTATCGCCCCGCTTGAGGGGATGCCGGCCGAGAAGGCGGGATTCCTTCCTGGGGATAAGGTCCTGAAAATCGATGGTGAGGCGACCGATTTGCTCAGTCTCGATATAGCCGTTTCGAAGATTCGTGGAAAAAAAGGAACGGAGGTGACGCTCACCATCTACCGTGAGGGAGAATCGGAAACGAGGGATATCAAAGTCACCCGCGATGTGATCAATGTGAAGAGTATTCGTACCGAAGACAAGAAAAATGGGATCAGACTGATCCGTATCAGCCGTTTCGGCGAAGACACGAATCAGGAATTCCGAATCGCACTGAAGGAGGTGCTTGCTGCGAAGCCGAAGGGGATTATACTCGATATGCGAAGCAATCCGGGAGGGCTTCTCAATGTGGCGGTCGATATCGCGGGAGAATTTTTGCCGAAGCGATCGGTTGTCGTCATCGAAGAAGATGCCGAGAAGAAACGGGAGATATTGCTCGCTGATGGAAATAATTCATTGGGCGATATACCGGTCGTCATTCTCATTAATGGGGGAAGCGCGAGTGCATCGGAGATTCTCGCGGGTGCGCTTCGTGATAATCGGAAGGATGTGCGTATCGTCGGGGAGACATCTTTCGGCAAGGGTTCTGTCCAAGAGCTTATTCCTGTGAACAAGAATACGAAGGTGAAGATCACGGTCGCTTCCTGGCTCACACCGAACGGAGAGCAGATTAACAAGGTGGGTATCAAGCCGGATACCGAAGTGAAGATTACCGGAAGCGATCTGGAGAAGAAAATCGATCCTCAGATGGACAAGGCTCTCGAGATATTTCGAGAGATGAAATTGACTGCAGATAATAAGTAACAGGTCTAATAAGTGTTAATTTTTTAAGGACTCAGCGCTATGAAAAAAATAAATGTACGACCGCTCGGAGAAAATGTCTTGATCGCTTTGGAGAAGCCGGAAACGAAAACGACATCGGGACTCTATCTCCCTGACACGGTTTCCGGAGAAAAACCTCAACAGGGGAAGGTAATCGCTATCGGGGAGAGCGACAAGATCAAGGTGAAAGTGGGGAACAAGGTGATTTATACCCGTTATGGCGGTACTGAAGTGAAGATCGATGGTATCGAATACGTCATCGTCACGCAAAAGGATCTCCTCGCCGTCATCGGCTAGTATCGCATCCCCAGAAATACAGGGAAAAATACAGCGGTTCAACCCCTGTATTTTTTTGTTTCGGTCCGATTGCAGGCACTTCACCTTGGTGATAGGATGATCGTATCTTCAAGAACTGAGGAGAATCGCATGCTGCTCGTTCCCAATAAGAATCCCTATGTATCCGGGGAAACCGCGATATTTGACTCTCTCATCAGGAGTGGTGAGGAAAGGTCTCACATCACCCTATCTTTCAATCTCAGGATTTTTCTGATCGGCTGCCTCGTTGAGCACATGGGTGATCCCGATATCACTCATTGCGTTCTCGCTATTGGTTTTTTGGAATCGAGCAGGCAAACCGGAGTCATGAGGGAAATATCCCTGAAGCGTACCGGTGATGCGAGCCTCATTCTCGCCGGACTCTTTCCTGAGCGGGCGCTTCGCCTGAACGTGAGCTCTACCTATTTCCGTTTCATGGGGCAAGCATCCTATACCAGTCTCGCTGCTCATTTGGAAGTCGGGACCGCGATTGAACGGGGCAAGCTCTATAACGAGGTGGCGCAGGGGTTCATCGCGCTCGAACGCGTGCTGAGTAGCGCCAGAGCGAAAGCGACAAACGAATGGGATGCATTCCTCCGATTCCGCACCCGGATCAACTGACCAGGCGGGAGCGACACTCAAAGTAAGATCGCCCTTCTGCACAACCGCAGGAGGGCATTTTTTTTGTCTGTTTTTTTGATTTGGCGGGAGTGGTATAATAGGGGCGATCAGTAAACAATGAGAACAGAGCGTATGAAAAATCCGATGGAATCACCGCGGTCGGCGAAAGAAGATCCGCAAGATATGCAAATAAAGGAGATGGTTCGAATCATAAAAGCCTCCGCACTGAGTGCTGATGATCTTTTTCACGCCTATCAGATATCGATGGGTATCGATCCTCAGGACACATCGGTCGATACGCTGATCCGCGAGGAAGTGTATTCCCTGGCGGAAAGTATGAAACAGTACATGAAAGATGGTTTGGCGGTGAATCGGATCGTCGAATTGATCTCCGTCAAGAGAGATTATGACCGTGCCCCCGAATATTACAATATGCTGATTGACGCCCTGCTGATAAGCGACAAGGAGAAGGATGTGCTTAAATCCATCGTGACGCGGAAAAGAGCTGGTACCTTGGTCATTACCGATCAGGAAACGGGTGCCATCGACGAGCTCAAAATAGACGAAGGAATCGCAGATATCGCATATACGCACAGCGAGATGGCAGCGACACTCATGCTCCATCTTTCGGAATATCGTGGTAAAAGAATAGAAATAACCTTTTCAGAATGATAAAGATTCTCTGAAATCCGCCGTACAAGCGGATTTTTTTTGTGGGAGAATGGGTATCAGAAGCGGGTTTACGGTTCGCTCTCATATTGATAAAACAAGTAAATAGAGCATATTTTTTGACTATATTTACGTTTTATTGACAAATATGAGTAAATACTCTATGATATGGATAGACATTTATGCGTACATTGAGTAAAAAGATTCAAACAATAGTAGACCTGAAGAAAAAGTTTGACTCCCTGAAAAAAGACAAGGAGGCTCTTTTGACTCTGCTTGAAGATGTGGAGCTGGCAGAATCCGTATATAACTCCAATGCCATAGAAAATTCGACACTCACGCTCCCTGACACGGAAAAGATTCTCCTCAATCTGGAAGTTTCCAAAGATTACTCGCTTCGTG
>CAZIBB010000034.1:0-9467 GCA_964537075.1 uncultured Bdellovibrionales bacterium
TCACGGATATATTGAATATCGAGCATATCTTTCTGAAGATAAAAAGAATTTAGAATCTTGAATTTAGATTAAAAAAAATCAACCGACTACAAAAAAGCATAGCCTCAATAGAAAGAAAAGTCAAAGTAAAAATGCTCTTTCTTTCGATAGAAATCCAGATTCTACATTCCAGATTCTAAGTTCTTCTTCATGTCTACCCAATATTCTCGTTCGCGACATCACGGTCATCCTTGCGATACGCGATAGTCAGACCGAACACCAGCCATGAACCGAGAGCAGCGAAGAAGAATCCGGCGGCAATCACGAAATTATCTGATGCCACCCCGTAAAGGAGCCAGGTCGTGGTACCGAGAGCGAGCAGTCCTGTCGACCAAAGCGAAATATCTTCCGCCGAGCGCGTGCGAAAAATCCGCCATGCTTGGGGATAATACGCGATCGACATCAATATTCCCATCACCACCGTCAGTTTTTCCAAAAAACTCATACGATTAGGATATTATAATTTTTTTCTTCTGTGGTCGCACCTGCCGCGCCCGCAACGCCTCGCGTAGCGATGCTGGCGGGGACTCGAACCCACACACCAATAGAATTGGTATGTGGACAGGCCAGGGACCCCCGCAATGCCTGCCCTTTAGATATTTTAACTAACATGTAACAGGGTGAAAATGCAGCATATCACTTTAAATTACCTGTGGATGATACTAGATTCGAACTAGTGACCCCGGCAATGTGAATGCCGTGCTCTAACTTCACCCTGTTACCTCTTTCGGAAAAGGTAACAGGGCAAGACTGAGCTAACCCATCCCTGTGGTCGCACCTGGACTCGAACCAGGGACCTCTGCAATGTGAATGCAGCATTCTAACCAACTGAACTATGCGACCAAACCAATTAACAACGAACAAACAACACTCAACAAATCGATTTCAATGAAAATACTTTTTTATAAAAACTTCTTCTTATTCTCTGCCTATTGCTCCCTGCTCACTGATCACTGCTCCTTGCTTTTCATTGGCGGGAAGATAACTGTCTCACGGACGGAAAGATTGAGAAGAATAGCGAAGAGACGCTCACTCATTCCGAAACCGAAAGCCGGCGGCATGCCATATTCGAGCGCCTCAAGGAAATCCTCATCGAGCATCATCCCTTCGGCATCCCCTGCCTCACGGAGTTTCATCTGTTCCTCGAAACGCGCCCGCTGATCGATCGGATCATTCAACTCCGCGAAACCGTTGCCAAGCTCGCTCGTGCAGGCGATCGGCTGCATGCGGAGCGCGCGACGATGATTCAAGGGATCGATTTTCGAAAGCGGAGATACCTCGATCGGATGTCCGACGAGGATGCAGGGCTGCACCAGCTTCTTTCGAACAGTTTTCTTGTAAATCGTATCGATCATCCGACCCTTTCCATACGTCGGCTCATATTTGATATGAAGTTCATCGGCCTTCGCCTTGAGCATCTCAAGTGAAATATCTTCAGAAAGATTCAATCCCGTTTCTCTTTCAAATGCCTCAAAATAATCCACTCGTTCGAATGGCCTGTCCCAATGAATCGTCTCACCTTCCCATTCCGTCTGAAGCGAGTTCCCGATGACCGTATGGACGATATCCCGATAGAGTTCTTCCACAATGGCGATACCCTGCTCGAAATTCATATACGCCGCATAGAACTCGACATGATCGAATTCCTGCAGATGTTCCCGGTCGATGCCCTCGTTACGGAACACGCGGCCGATCTCGAACACACGCTCAAATCCTCCAACAAGCAACCGCTTCAGGGCGAGCTCGAGAGAGATACGCAGATAAAAATCCTGATCCAGCGCATTGTGATGTGTTATGAACGGCTCAGCCTCGGCACCGCCCGGCACATGCTCGAGTACGGGAGTCTGTACTTCGAGAAACTCGCGATTCGAAAGGAATTTCCGAACCGTCTGCCAGAATACATTCTTCTTTCTAAATATCTCACGCGTCTCCGGATTCATCGCGAGATCGAGGTATCTCTGACGAAGGAGAGCCTCTTCATCCTTCAATCCATAAAATTCTGTCGGGAGCGGAAGCATGGATTTGCCGAGCATCTTCCATTCAGAAACCAAAACGCTCTTCTCTTCCTGTTTGGTAAGAAACAATATGCCGGTCACTGAGATAAAGTCTCCTATCTCAACATTTTCTTTAAAAATCACAAATTGATCGTTCAATTTCTCGAGTGAGAAAAATCCCTGAATTTTCGCAGTACCATCTTCGATATGCACGAAAGCAATCTTCCCCATAACTCGAAGCGACCTGACCCGACCGACGAGCGTCACTATTTCTTCTTTCATGGAAAGTTCATCGAATTGAGACAATGCCAAGACATTGGTATGGGAACGAAAATCCACTTCCGGATACGCTGTTCCGAAAGCACTCGTCAATCGCTCCAATTTTTCCCGCTTCACGCGGAGAATGTCTTCTCTCATAATATCTCTACTCTACCTATTTTTCCCGTTTCAGGCAAGCCACGTTACACACGCAAAATACGTAACATGGCAAGAAAAAAGGGCCGGTCACAATCGACCGAACCCTCCGTTTTGACATATCGTAATGGGATTTTACCTCATCGGATACCGATGCAATTCCTTGCCATCCACGGATCCGAAAAGCCAAGCAAATGCGCAATGTTCAATCCCGCGATTCATCGTAGAATTTCGGACGAGACGCGATACACGATCATATTCCCTCGCGTCCATCATCGGATCTGTTTCTTTCCGGAAACTCTCTATCCACGGCATCAGGATTGCATCCTGAAACTCGTTCAAGTCCTTGCGATTCCATTTCTGATGCCCGAAGTGCGGATCGGCATAGACGATTCCCACCACGAGTGCATACAGCTTCTCGTGCGGCGCTTCCGCTCTCGACAGCATCTTCCGATATACCGCGATGTCCTCAGGAAATACCAGGTGAATCAGATACCAATACCGGAAGGAAAATAATTTCGCTTCCTGCTCGGAAAAAGAGCGGACAGCGGCAATCGCTGGATCCATGATATCCCTTGTCCTGGCGTTTCCGGGGTAAGAAAAAACTTTTCGAGCCTGTTCGCATGCCTGCTTCTTCTGCCAGTAGTCACGAAGCGCCCTTACAAGGGCGGAATGAATTTTTGCCATGATATTCTCCTTTCCGGAGGATAGGTTGCGATGATTGTAAAGAGCGATTTCTTCTTTATGTTGCGCCTACTGTATCTCACTCTGCCTTTTCAGGCAAGAAGAAGATAAATGCCCAAAATTCAAAATAACAATTTCCAAACAAATTACAATCCTAAAAAACAAAAACCCCGAACGATGGGCTCGGGATTTTTTATAAACAATCAATGCGTTACGCGATGGAAACGATTTCGTATTTCAGTTTTCCTGCGGGAACCTCGACTTCCACCACCTCACCCTTATCGCGACCCATGAAGGCGCGACCGAGCGGCGATTCATTGGAGATTTTTCCGACGGCAGGATCAACTTCATTGGATCCGACGATGACGAAATCCCGCTCCTTGCCGGCGACTTTCACCGTCAGGGTCGATCCCATCTGCACACCGGACATTCGTGATTTGTGCGGGGCTATCACCACATCCTTCTGCATCGCCTCAAGTTCCATGATTCGGCTCTCATTCTCGTTCTGCCGGCGTTTGGCTTCGCTATACTCGGCATTCTCCGAGAGGTCTCCCTGTTCTTTCGCTTCCTTGATAGAAGCAGCGATTTCCTGTCGCATGGCGATCTTCCTCATACTGAGTTCGTCCTCGATTTTTTTATATCCTTCTTTCGTCAAAATTTTCGACATGTCTTTTCAAATTACGAAATTACTTTTTTGCCGCAACCATCTTCCTCTGAAAGAATCCCCCATCAGGGAAAAAGAAAACTTCCAGATGGAAGGGCACTTCTTTATTTATATCTTCACCATAGTAACAGAATCGTACCCCCTGTCAACCCAGCCCCTATTATACGATACAAAAGGCTTATTTTAGGTATAATCTGATTGTTTCAAAAGTCACTCATACAAAGAATTTTTTCTCTTCTGCGCTTATGACACCGTGTAAAATGGATGCTCGGTCAAATCCCCTCATTTTGACTTGTTTTCATCGCTGAAATACCACTCATAGACGTCCTTGGTCACCGGCACCGCATGATACCCGTTCTCGCCTTGCCCTTCGACCAAGACAATCATTGCAATCGTCGGATCCCGATAGGGAGCGAAAGAGACAAACCAGCCATGCGTCCGATCCTTATTACTCTGAAACTGAGCCGTTCCTGTTTTTCCGGCCACTTCCACCGGCATATCCTTCAGTAATTGGGCGGTTCCTTCGGTGACGGTCAATCGCATACCCTCCCGTACGACACGCAGAATATCATCACGCGCGACATCTTGTGTTTTCGCAACGGCAGGGATATTCACCACGGTTCCCTCCGTGGAACGGTATGATTTGGCGATATGCGGTTCATAGAGCGTGCCACCATTCGCAATCGTCGCTATGGAATTCACGATCTGAAGGGGGGTAGCCGTTATAAATCCCTGGCCGATAGAAGCATTATAATCGTCCCCGACATACCAACGCTCATTCAAACGCTTCTTTTTCCACTCCGGATCAGGAATAATCCCGCTCGCTTCTCCCGGCAGGTCGATACCGCTCGCATTTCCATATCCAAAGAGATTTTCATATCTTTTCATCCGATTCATACCAAGACCGACGATATTTCCATATCCCCCGCCGATCGAATAGAAAAAGACATCGCTTGAAACTGCAATGGCGTGACGTATATCGGTAAAGCCATGAGCCTTCCAATCACCGAAAAAGGAACTTCCGATACTAATTCCTCCGCGGCTCTCGATAGCGGTAGACTCATTTATAATCCCCTCTGAGAGAGCGGCTGTCGCGATCACCGGCTTGATGGTCGATCCCGGAGGATATTCACCGGAAACAGCCCGATTAAAAAGCGGCTTCGACGGATTCTGAGACAAGGATTGATAAACATCGTTCTTTATTCCCTCTGCAAAAAGATTATTGTCATACGATGGGATACTCACGAGAGCGAGCACACTCCCATCGCGTGGGTCAAGCGCTATAGCCGCACCATTCTTCAATCCGCCTTTCTCAAGCTCCATCAGGAGGGAATCAAAGAGTTTTTTCTGAAGCGATACATCAATATGGAGCGTCAGATCCGCACCCGGTTTCGGTGACTCCACTCCTAATTCCCTCTTCACATGACCGATCGCATCTACTTCCGCACGAAGAAATCCCCGCTCTCCCCGCAGAATCGACTCATACTGTTTTTCAATTCCCTGCCGACCAATACTCTCTATCGGTAAATACTCAGGCCGATCCGCCAATTCTTCTTTACGGATTTTCCCCTCATATCCGAGAATATGAGAAAAGATAAGGCCGTCATCATACAGACGGGCAGCCGTCGTCCGAATCGTCACGCCTATCAATTCTTTCTCATGCACTGAAAATCGGATGGATTCCTCCTGCGATACCTTTTCTTTCAGGAGAATCGTCTGATTCGGATCCTTCTTTGCCTGTTCAAAAGCCGTCCGAAGAAAATCCTCATCCAACCCGAAGATATTCTTGAGGAGAATCAACAATTGCTCTTTCTCAAAAGATCCCTTCGGCATATCCCGAGGAGAGATGGCGACATCGAGGCTCGGAACATTATGAACGAGCGGCACCCCGAACCGATCGGAAATATTCCCTCTTGGTGCGGCGATGGGAATCAGACGTATGCTGTTGCGTTCCGCCATGGAGCGATATTTTTCTCCCTGCACGATAGTGAGATTGAACACGCGGAAGAAAAGAGTGCCGAGCAGAAGGAAACTCACGATCAGCGTATAGGAGAGCAACCGTCGATTGAGTGGCCATTCAATATGCGCCGCCCCCTTCTCCGTCGCGGTCATTACCGCATCATCAATTTCCATGCTTTCGCCAGGAGCTGTTCTCTTTCGATGTTTTGAATGAGAAAACATATGTTTGGAATATTATTTCACAAATGAAGCTGCCAGAGGAAGCGGCTCTGCCTGAAAGCGGTCATAAAAGTGCAATAGTATGAGAAAGATCGCTCCCCCGAAAAAAATATTTCCCAAAAAACCAAAAAAGGAAATTATCTCTCCAGAAAAAATCAGGGAGCCGTACTCGTACCCATACAAAAATACGGGGTATAACGCTATGCCAATACCGGCGACGAGAGAAAGAAGCCCTCGTTCCACTCCGTGTTCCAGATGGATGCGTTTCATGAGAAAGCTTATGCCGTAAGAGAAAAGGACGCTATAAAAAGAGATGGGTCCGACGACCGACTGCGTGATACCCTCAAAAATGATGGCTGCAAACAAAATGAACGGAAATGCCTTCAAAAAACCCTTCTTGATGACAAGAATCGCCAGTACTGAAAAGAGGAAGAAATATGACCGCACCTCCGAAGAAAAAAAACTTGACCAGGAAAGCTCAAGAATGATAATTATGACCAACAAACCGAGATAGGGGAGTATTTTCTTCATAAGAGCCTTTTCAGGATTTGCCCGTCCGAAACGCTTCGCGTATGCGATGCGGGAGGGCAACCAAAATGATAAAGTTTCAGTCGACAAGCAAAAGGAATTATTGTTTTTGAATATTTGTGATGAGAGAGGAGGCCGGCTCTGAGAAGGAAGAAACAATTATGGTGCAACATGTTCTGCCATGAGGACAGACACGAAACGGAGAGATTCCGCCCGAATGGGCGGAATGATTGAGGCTTCCAGAAAAAGATGATCTCGCGATGACCGCAAGGATTTCACCGTCCCGATGAGAATACCCGTCGGGATATTTACCTCCAAATCATCGGTAACGACGGAATCCCCTTCGCTCACCGTATCGGTTTGCGATATCATGCTAAGCGTCATGCCGAGCACATATTTCCCCTTGATGATGCCACGCGTATTCTGTCCGGCGATGCGCCCCGGAATAGCACTATCTGGATGAGAAAGAAGCATGACTCGTGCCGACCGAGGATAGACTTCATCGATCACGCCTACTATCACGCCAGGCGTCGCAACGACCGCCATGCCCTTCTTCATACCATCAACGGATCCGTTATCGATCACTATCCACTTGCCACGTTCCACAGAATCTTTCGCGATCACCGTCGCCAGTCGGATATCAAAACGCTTCCGAAGAGGCAAAGAAAGCTCCTTCCGCAACTCCTCGTTTTCTTTTCTGGTATCGAGAAACATCGCCTCATCAGCCTGCCACTGGATATTTTTCTCCATCAACCAGGCATTCTCCCGCTTGAGTTCTCCGATGGAAAATACCGTCCCAGTCACATCTCGGAAAAAAAATCCCACTTTCGAAACGATACTCTCGAAAGGCATCGCCACGGTCTGAAAAATAAACCGTGCCGGGAGGAAAAAACCCTGCGAAAGAAAGACGGAAAGAAAAAAAATCACGGTCAGGGAAAGCATGACCAAAAAAAATCTCGACGATCGGAATAGCCCTTCTCTTCTCATAAATATTTCTTTTTAAACCCTCTGCTCTCTATCTCGGTGAAACATATTGATGTCGTCCATTCTCATCAAGCAACACATCACCGAGCCGATCCATATCCTCGAGAACGATGCCCGTACCGCGCACGACGGCCGTCAATGGGTCTTCCATCATGCGGACGGGGATACCGGTTTGATTCGCTATAAGCTTATCGAGACCGCGGATGAGACCCCCTCCACCGGCGAGAATAATCCCCCGCTGCATAATATCCGATAACAATTCTGGTGGCGTCTCCTCGATGACCGTCTTCACATTATTCACGATAATCCGAACCGAACGGGAAAGAGCTTCCCTGACATGATCCCCCGTGATAACCACTTCCTTCGGCAACCCACTGACGAGATCACGTCCGCGTACCGGCGCCGACAACGGCTCCCTCTGAGGATAGGCATTCCCGATAGCGATCTTCACCTCTTCCGCCGTCCGTTCCCCGACGAGCAGATTGAACTCATCTCGACAATACCTGACGATATCCTCATTCATCTCATCTCCGGCGATACGAAGGCTTCTCGCGATGACGACACCGCCGAGCGAAATGACGGCTATCTCCGTCGTCCCGCCACCGATATCGATGACCATGTTCCCGCTCGCATCCGTCACAGGAAGACGCGCTCCGATCGCCGCCGCCATCGGTTCGTCGATGAGAAAAGCTTCCCGTGCTCCGGCACCGAGAGCCGCTTCGATCACCGCGCGCTTCTCCACCTCCGTCACACCCGATGGAATACCAATGAGTACGCGCGGACGCCGGAGAAAAGGCACAGATTGATTCGCACTCACTTTGCCGATGAAGTATCGAAGCATCTGCTGGGTCACTTCGAAATCACTGATGACGCCATCCACGAGCGGTCGTGTCACCACGATATGCCCCGGGGTGCGCCCGACCATTTTCCGCGCCTCGCGACCGATAGCGAGAATCTGTCCCGTCCGCTTGTTCACAGCGACGACCGAAGGCTCATTCGCCACGATACCCTTGCCGCGCACATAGACCAGGGTATTTGCCGTCCCCAAATCAATGCCAATATCATGCGTCCAATTCTGAAAAAAAGACTCAGTCAGGCGTTTTTCAACTGTCCGAAACCACGAAGCCATATTTCAAGCCAAAAAAGAGATACACCTCAGTATATCTCATTACGAAAGTTTTTTCCAGCCCTGAAAAAGCTCTATTGCGCCTCTATTTACCTACGAAATTCTCAACAATTCATCCAATTTCCCGGCTGGTTGAATTTTTTCCAAGAACATTTCTCCTCTTTTTCTATAAACTCTTCGAATTCCCACATTCTTTTTCGACATCACTACTCGATAATTCTCTCCCTCAATAATCAATGCGCTATTGTCATCCAGGGCCAAGGCAACTCCAGATGTTCGTCTCATCATTTCTCTCATGCCAGGATCACGCAATTTCTTTTCACGAATATGATGCGGACTAAGAGTGGCATGTACGAAACCGAGTCCTCGTACTCGCATAAAAGAAGTATCGGTCGGATTTGAAAACCTCCGTGAGTCGCTCATGCCATATCGAAACCAACATATCGCGCCAGCACTGAGCCCAGCCATGACTATTCCATTCTCCCATGCCTTTCTCAATATACGATCAACTCCAAGCTTCCGCCATACTCTCATCATCGAAAGCGTATTTCCCCCACCCACGTACACGATATCCGCTGAAAGAATTTTTTCCTCAATTTGTTTTTTTGAGAGCTTCTCATGAATAAGAAATAAAACATCAGTCTTACAACCAAGCTTCTTTCCATATACATTCTGAAATATCTCCCAATACTTCATCGAATCACCACTCGCCGTAGGAATAAAAAGCGCCTCCGGATGCTTCTTCCCGGATAACCGAACAATCTCTTGATCAATAGCAAGAGTTTCCAATTCGCCTAATTCCCCGCCTCCAATAGCGACAATCGTTTTCATAAATATATGTATGCAAATCTTATAG
>CAZIBB010000035.1:0-9201 GCA_964537075.1 uncultured Bdellovibrionales bacterium
AAGATGACTTCCGAGGCAGTGAGCCAGAGAAATGCGTTCGCGAATTTTTTCATAAAGATTGGATAATGGATATTTTTTCTTTTGATTTTATTGCCGCACTTTCTGATCGAACGATTCCGACTCGACGCTGACAAAACCTCCTGTCCTGCGCGACAAACGCGGGTCACGGAAATTTTCTTGCAGCGCCTTCATCGCAATCGTTACCGCTCAGAAGCACATGGCAATAAAATCAAAAGAAAAAATTATTTGGTGGTAATGGAATCGGCTATTTCCTGAAAAATGGTCTCCTTGTCTCTATTCGCATCGATGGTGGTCATGTTCCATTCGGAGAGTTTCTGTCGGAAGAGATTTTGTTTGGCGCGGAGGTAGTCGATACCTTGCTCGGGGGCTCGCTCACGGGACATGATGGATTCCGGATCGGCGTCGAAGTAGAAAGCAATATCAGGGAGCAGTGAACAGGGAGCAGTGAACAGAGAAAAAGAGTTTGTTTTAGTGTTCCTTGTTCCTTGCTCACTGTTCCTTGATTGAAGGTATTCGATGTTGATGATGGTGTCGAAGAAGTATCGGTCGGAGAGGAGATAATCGTAACCGGAAATTTGTAACCGGTGAATCAGAAATCGAAAACGAACCATATCAATAATGAGAAATACCTTTCGTAGGAGTATGCCACAATATGAGGCCCGAGTGACTGATTCTCCGGTATCCACATTTTGTTCTTTTTTGGTGATTGTATCTTGGTTATTGTTTCTTGTGAATTTGCTCGCCAATGCAAATTCAACAGCATGGAAATATGCGACGTTCTTCCCTTCTTGCTCCAATTTCTCCCTGATGAGCTGCAATTGGGTGGATTTCCCACTTCCGTCGACACCTGAAAATGTAATGAATTTCATAGACTTAGAGTACCAAAAAGTGCTATTCTAAGCAATGTATGAACCTCAAAACATCCTTTCAGTATCTCTTCTTGGTATTTGTATTTTTGTTACCGTTGCAGACGGCGTATTTGCTGCGAGAGCCTTTTGTGAATGGGGTGAAGTGGGAATATGGGATTGTTGGGGCATATGCTACCGATATTTTATTGTTGTTCATAATTATTCTCTCTGTCATTCCGGGCTTGACCCGGAATCTAGGTGGATGGATTTCTGGATCCCGGGTCCCTCCGGAGGCGGGCAAGCAATTCGGGATGACAAACCTATGTCTCGCTCTTTTTGTTTTGTGGACAGGGCTGTCGATATTGTGGGCGGGGGATCAGGGACTGGCCTCGTATTTTTTTGTAAAACTTCTTTTGGTGGGGGGACTTTTTCTGGTGGTGAAGTCGTGGGAGAAATTGGATTTTAAAAAAGTAGTTTTTGTTTTGATAGCGGCAGGGGTATTGCAGAGTGGCATCGGAATAGCGCAGTTTTTATCTCAACAATCCATAGATTCCTCAATTCTCGGTATGAGCGCTCATGAGGCCTCCCAAGCAGGCTCCTCGGTGCTGAAAATCGATTCAGGGCGGTTTCTCCGTGCATATGGGACATTTCCGCACCCTAATGTTCTCGGGGGGTTTCTGGTGGTTATTCTTGTATTTTGTATCTCGTATTATGTATTTTGTATTACGTGTAAAAAAGACACTGTGCCCCTCTCTGTCATTCCGACCGAGTCTGCGAGTGGAGGAATCTCAAAGGACTTAGATCCCTCGGCCCTGCTCGGGATGACAATCGAACGGTTGATACTGCTCGCCGGATCGATAATCATCTTTCTCGGTCTCATCCTGACGTTTTCCCGGTCGGCGTGGCTCGGGGTTGGGATAGCGATTCTCGCGTATTATGTATTTTGTATTAGGTATCAAGTATGGGAGATACAGATGCGGTTTTTTAAAGTACTTGCAGCGCTGGGGTTAGCATCTTTGGTATTCGGATTTCTCTTGCATGACCAGATTTTCCCGAGGTTCGATAGGGCGACGATCGAGTGGGAAGGATCGGTAACGGAACGCATCGTATCGCTTCAGGATGCGCGGAGAATAATCGCCGAGCATCCGCTCATCGGCATCGGCGCCGGGAATTTCACGGCGGAGATTATAGAAAAGGGCGAAATGGGAGCAAAGGGAGAAATGGGTTCGCGGCCGGTGTGGAGCATACAGCCTGCGCATAATGTATTTGTATTGGTTCTTTCGGAATTAGGGATTGTAGGATTGGTTTTGTTTATTTTATTTCTCGGTAGTGTTATTTGGCAATTTTATAAAGGACCGTCCTTTTCAAGATTGATATTTAGTATCGCAATTCTCACTCTCATCCCGAGCCTCTTCCTCGACCACTGGCTTTGGTCATCCCACTTCGGATTGCTTTTTTTCTTCCTTCTCCTCGGTTTCACATCTCGCCGATAAAAAAACTGCTCCGATGTCCATCGGAGTGGTTTTTTTGCTGACTGCTCATTGTTCTCTGCTCCCTGATTTCTAGTACATGATGATTGCGACGGGTTGCATTTTCGCGACGGGTCTCACTATATTGTTTTCCGTGACGCTTTCGATGACATCATCAGCGCGTTTGTAATGCGAAGAGTCCTGTTCGATCACTTTCGAGGAGCGGCCATTATAGAGTTTCACGCCTTTGGACTCGAGCTTTTTATCGAGTTCGATCTTATTCTGAGGAATAGTGGTGTCGGTTTTTTCCGTGGATTTTCCGGCACCGTGATTGCAGGAGTAGAAGCTCGACTCATTGCCATCGGTACCGACGCAGAGATAGGCTTCCGTACTCATCGAGGTCGGGATGAAGGCTGGCTCACCGGTTTCACGGAAGATCGGATGATCCTGCATGCGCGATGGGCCGTAGGCGCGGCTGGTACCGTTCCGGTGCACCCAGATATTCTTTCCATAATGTTCCTCCTGCGAGACGAGGATATGCGGCATGTCATAGAGAAGCTCCATCCCGATATCGCGACCGAGCACTTCCTGTGCAGTGGTGGCGACATTGTGTGCGATGACGGCACGGTTGGCATGGGCGAAATTGGAACAGGCATTGCGGGCGTCCATGTAGAGTTTGCCGTCTTCTCCGTCGCCATCGAAGGTGATGAGCGGTTCTTTTTTGCCAAAATCTGATGCGCGAATTTTTTCCGCAATCTGTGCGATGATTTTTCTATACGGAGTGAGCCAGAAGAATCGTCCGATATTCATGAGGATGGCGGTCGAGAGATGTTCGCGTTTCTTCGCGGTATACATATACATGGTGTATTGGCCGAGTATGCCGGAACCGCAATGAATCATGAAAAGATAGTCGCCTTTTTTCACGCCGAGTTTTTTTGCCGTCTCCTCATCGAGAGTATCGGTGACTTTCATGAGGTCGAGGAAATGATTGCCCGCGGCTCCGAGTATGCCAGAGCGGAATTGCGCGAAGAAGAGAAAGAGCGGGGGAATGGTGTGCAGGATATCCTTTCGGGATTTTTCGACGCTATAAAAGTTTCCGCGATCGATTGAATTCTCGGCCTCGAATTTCGTCTTGATGCCGAGGTGGTCGATGAGTGGTCGGATACCCTGTCGGCAGATATCGACGATGACGCGGAAGGGGAGAAAGGTACCGAAATATGCCTTGGTCGGAACCTTCGGGATGAGCGCTTCGAAGAGCGTATGAAGCTCCTCCTTCGTGATATTATTCTCATTGAGATTGGTCCGGACAAGGCGCATACCGCAGGCGGGATCGGAATCGTTCACCTGGGGGAGGATATGATGTTCGGAGGTGACGGTGGTGCCGGTGGCGTTCTTTCGTCCGGGCTTACTGTGCACATCAGCCATCGCGGCGATGTGATGGAATACAGAGTCATTGCTCGCGACGCTCTCGAGCTGCTCCATCGTCGCAATGCCTGGCATGAGCTTGTCTTGGACATGAAACAGAACAGGGACTTTCATTCGATCCGTTTTGAGCTCGCTTCTGAAGTTTGAGATTTTTTTAATCATAAATTTTTATAAAGCACAATTTTCAAAACACAAAGACCAAACAAAGCACAATCTACAAATTGCAAAGCACAAACTTCTCATTTTTGGTTCTGTGTATTGTGTTTTGTTTGGTCTTTGTGTATTGTGTTTTGTGGTTTTTACAGTGATTCATAGAGCGTTTCGTATTCAGCTACCGTTTTTTTCAGATCGAAATTCTGTTCGACGAAGGTGCGGGCATTTCGGCTGAGATGGTCGCGTGCATCCTTGTTTCCTTTCAGATAAGCCAATTGTTCTTCCAGATCGGTGGTCGAACCACGGGGTATGGTAACACAGAATTCGCTTCCTGAAAACTCCCCGAATATCGGAAGATCGGAAAGAATGACCGGTTTGCCGCAGGCATAGGCTTCGATGATGACGAGAGGCACGTCGAATTTTCCTCGCATATCATTGACCGGGAAGACGACGACATCAGCGAGACTGTAGAGCGTCGGCATGTCGCCGTAGGTATCGGTGAAGAGAATGTGATGGAGGATGCCGGATTGTTCGAAGCGACGTTTGATTTCGTTTTTTTTCACCGCATCATCATCGTGTTTGATTCGGCAGGCGAAGACAAACTTCATGTTCGAGTCGGGATTCTTTCCGTAATATCCGATCAGCCACTCGGCGAGCATATCGGTCGCCCCGAGGCGCATATATTCGCCGGGATACATCACGACGAAATCGTCATCGCCTATGCCGAAGAGTCTCATGGCGTTGACATCTTTTCCTTTCGGGCGATACAGATCGAGATCGATTCCTGGATAGATGCGGCTGATATTGTCGAAGCCGAGTTTTTCGAGCCGCATTTTGGAATAATCGGAATAGACGACGAGGTGATCGGCGAAAAAGAGTTCCTTGAACTCGCTTCCCTTGTACAGATCCTCACGGAGCGTCGCGATCGTCTGGATCGTCTTTCCACGAGTCGGTCGGCTGAGGAATTTGATCATCGAGGTATTGCGTCTCGTCGGAGTGAAGAGATAGTGCGTGATATCGAAATGATTCCGATGTTTCCGTAGGGCGTTGAGAAGCCGGAGCTTCTGATTGAAATCGAGATGGCCTCCCGTGTAGCAGGGATCCTGAGTGACAGTGGTCGGAAGCGCCGGGAGGACGGCGGGCGTCGTGAAGACGGTGAGACGATGTTTCGTGACGGATTTCGCAAGAAAATAGGCGAAATTTTTCGAAGCTTCGTCCCATGGAGGGATGAGTGGGCGGGTGGCAAGGAGGATGGTTTTTTGGGAAGACATAATTCTTGGTGGGGATTTATAATATTATGTTTTTCTCGATCATTCCCTGCTCGATTCGGGAAATGAATCTGTGCTGCGAGAGATCTCAAAAATCATAATATTATAAATCTGGCGTTATTGTTGGTATTAAGATCCTTCGACTCTCCGCCATCCGTCAACTGACGGAGGCGGATCGCTCAGGATGACACGAGGCGTGTCACTTTCGGGTGAGGGATTCGGATTTTTTCGGGTCGTTTTCAGGAAAGACGGAGAGCGTATAGGGTTTTTGGAGTCCGGCAGTGTCAGGATGCACGGTGAGCATTTCTCCGTTCCCGACAGAGACGGTTTCTTCGAGGATGATTTTTCCTTCGGATTGCAATACATAGCGGAATGAAATGTCCCCGGAGTGATTCTTCAGGATGAAGTCTTGTGTGTCGCTAGACGGGGTCACGAAACCGATCTCAAACCAATCCTTGTTGAAATTCGGATCAATCTCCCTTTCCACAGTGAAGGAAATCACAGCGGTGCATATGATGAAAAAAATTGCCGTTGTCATGATGAGAGAGGGTGATTTCATAGGGGAGTCTATTTAAAATATCAGATCGTGATGAAACTTTATAATTTCGAGCGAAAATTCTGAGAAAGTGAGGAGGAATACCATGGCTATTCCGACGAACTTTTCAGGATTTGCAGCCGAAATTATAAAGTTTCAGCCGATAAGCAATTGGATAATCTTTTTTGGTTTCATATTATTGCGATGATATTTTAATAGGCTCCTTGTTTACTGTAGACATGGATAAGCGGGGAGCTGTAAACGCGGGAGAAATTCGGTGACTTCTCGAATTGCGCGCGATCGAAAATTGGATTGACGATGACGAGATTGGTGCCTGTCGTGGCGAAACAGCGTTCTCCTGCGGGGGTGTTGGGGGACGCGATCATGATGAGGGAACATTGTTCGTGTCCTTGTGTCTCGTATCGTTTGAAATATCCGCGGGAAAGCGGAAATCCATAGTCTCGCATGAAGAAGAGTTTCATGAAGGAATCCGCCGCGAGATAATTGTGATCCTTGAGGAGGATGTCAGTCGGACGTATGCGCTCGGCGAGAAACTGCGAGACGGCAAATGTCTGGACGGCTTCATCGGATTTCTGTCCGGAGAGGAGCGATCCTCCGTTGTCAGCCGATCCGCTTCCGATGGAATAGACGGAAATGACGATGACGAATGCGGCGAGGACGAAGAGTGGAAGAGTGATGTTTCTTCGCTCCTTCTCTTTCCTCAAGAATTCCGGGATGAGGAGGATGGCGAATCCCGCGAGGAGCGTGAACGGAAAGAGCATATAACTTCCGATCCTGTTGGAAGGGATGTCGAGAAATACGAGGTTTGGTTTGAGGGACATGATGAGCAGAATGACGGTCCATCCGATGAGAATGCCTGATGCATTTTTAAATCTGCGGGAGAAAAAGAATATGAGCAGGAGTCCCGCGATACCGAGAGTCGCTCGCGCCTCGCCGCTCCCGGAGAGGATTTCCTGGAAAGTGAGGCCGATTCGGGTGAGTTTTGTCGGAGTGCCGATGGCCGTGCCGATCGCGTTCGTCTCGATATAGGTCGGCATGGCCACGACGAAGAAGAAGAGAATACAGAAAAAAGCGATGATGAGAGGAAATGGGTGACGGAGTAGCTTCATCCACAAGGCGAGGAGCTCTTTGATTGATCGGAGATGAAGGAGAATGAGCGTGATGATGCTTGAGGCGAGGATGAAGAGGAGCACGAGGGTCGAAAGATGATGCGTGTAGGCGATCGTAAAGGTGAGAAAAAACGATATTCCGAGAAAGAAAGAATTTTTTTCACGGATACCCCGGAAGAAAAAGAGGAGTATGAGCGGGATGAAAAAATTTCCGAATGTGTTGCCGACGACGCCGCCGGAGACGAATTTCGCCTGCGGTGTCGCGAGTGTGTAGAGCGGTCCGAGCAGGAACAGGACGATGAGTCCGAAATGCTGGGGGACGAAAGAGTCAATCTTCTTTTTTATTTCTTCTCCGAGACGGATGGCGAGCGCGAAATATGCAAAAAGAGAGAGCATGTTGATGAGAAAGAGCAGATTCACCGGGAAAGCGGAGAGGAAATCGTTTTTGGAGAAAATGGCGATGGCCGCGAAGGGCAGATGTTCCCCGATGATGAAGTCGGCGATGGGAATA
The DNA here is from genome assembly GCA_964537075.1 of uncultured Bdellovibrionales bacterium. Taxonomy (GTDB): domain Bacteria; phylum Patescibacteriota; class Minisyncoccia; order Moranbacterales; family UBA1568; genus CAYTED01. Next base: position 7,361 of record CAZIBB010000035.1, read on the forward strand.
GATTTTGAAAGAGTTTCTTCGCCGTTCGTATCGGTTGTGATTTCCCTCTCTGAATATTCCGGGAGCGAAGCGGTGAGGGCGATCTGTTTCGACCAGTACATATGATGTCCGAGGTCGGTCGAGGTCGGAAAGGCGGCCGGAGAAAGATAGATGGTCTTTGTGAGGAAGGTGAGAAAGAGGATAAAGAGGAATATTTTCTTTTGAGGAGCGGTGAATGTGAATATCTGATGAGAAGAGATGCTCTGTTCCGTGGAGCGGATACCGCCCGATGCGAGAACTTTTTTGAGAGCGAACAGGAGAACAAGACAGACGAGTATGGAGAAGGCGATGGAATGTTGAGTGAAGAGAATATGATTTTTTCCGAGAAGGAGCATGAGAAAATCAAGGAGACCGACGGAAAGCGCGAAGGCGGTGAGGAGCGTTTCCCATGAGCTGAGCGGCGAAATTTTTCCGAAAAGGAGACGGAGAAGGATGAGTCCCGGAAGGAAGAGTAATCCTCCGATCGAGAGCAGAAAAGAAATGTGGTGAATGATGAAATCCATTTATTTGGGTGATATCTTTTCGGATTCTGATGGGAGCTTTTTCCGTATTTCCTTTTCCAGGACATCGGCATACTGTTTTGAGATGGCATTCCAATGAAAACATTCCTCCGTGGTCTTCATGGCACGCAGTCGAAACGATCGGTAGGCGGCCTCATCGGAAAGCGTGTCTTGTATCGCGCGGATGAATTCATCCACATTCTCCGATTCGACGAAGATGCCTGTTTCCCCATCGATGATAGCATCCTGCAGGCCTTCGATCTTCGAGGCGATGACGGGGAGTCCGGCGAGGGTCGCTTCGATGGCGGCGATTCCGAATCCCTCCATATCGCCCGCTACGGTGATATTCGGTTGAATGAAGAGATCTGCCGTCCGATGAAGCATCATCTTGATCTCATCAGGGACGGATCCGAGAAGATAGACGCGGTCGGTCACGCCTGCCCGAGAAGCCGCCGCGAGAATATTCGCTTTTTCTCCGCCGTTTCCCGCTATCACGTAGATGAAGTTTTCCGGAAGCTTCGGAAGGACGAATTCAGTGAACCAGGTGACGCCTTTTCGCTTCGTCAGGCGGCCGATAGTGGTGAGAATTTTTTTCCCGTCGAGATTCGTATTGATATAATTGGCCAGATCGATTCTGACATAATGGATGCCGATGTCTTTCGGCTCCTCGACCCCGTTCGGAATGATCGAGATCTTTTCTTCCGAGAGTCCGTGTTCGATGGCGATAGCCTTCGTATGGCGGCTGACCGCAATGAGCCGATCCATCCTTTTCAGGAAAAATCCGACCCACAGCCATTGATAAGGAGGGAAGTCATAGGTGATGTCGAGTCCGTGGATGATCGATATGATCGGTTTTTTCGTGAAGAGCTTGAGCGCGAAGCCGAGTATACCGAGAACGCCGTCGCCGAGAAGGATGATATCATGTTCCTTTATTTTTCCGAGCGCCTGAAAAAAGGCCTTCGGGAAAAAGAATGGGAGATTTTTCTTCCCGCTATGATTCGCAATGGTCGTCACCTCCATGAGGTTGCAGAGCCATTTCGAGATGGCATAATTCTGGTTTTCGATCCCGCCGATAATCGGAGGATAGGCGCGGGAGATAAATAAAATTTTCATACTGAAAATAAATTACCAATAATCAAAATCCAATTACCAAGGAATCCATCAATCATCAATTGCCAATCCAACCAGGAGTATTCTTTTTTCATGATTGAAATTTATTTGGAGCTTGAGATTTTGAATTTTAGATTTATTTATTATATTTCTCTTTCTTTCAGTTGGATTTCTAATCTGCAATGCAGTAAC
>CAZIBB010000036.1:0-9144 GCA_964537075.1 uncultured Bdellovibrionales bacterium
CGCTCGCTCGAAGGGAGTCTCTGATTGGGAACTGAATCCTTTGCCACATATGTTTTCTTGACATGCCGCATCCTATATTGTTGAAAATAAAAATAGAGTGTATTATTGAGATGGAGATTGCGATATCGTAAATTGTATTAATAGTTCCATCGTATGGTCCGTATTATAAGAAGAAAATTTTTATTTATAGTGGGTATCTTGATTACGGGTTTGCTTGGATCTATAAATAGTTATATGCGAACGAATTATTCAAAGAGTAATTCTCTTATTGCACCGACAGCCAATGCTGATATTCCACCTGTTTGTGGCTCGTGCGGATGCCCTTGGACTGAGTCTGAATGTACTGTCTATTATTGTTTTCCTGCTGGAACTGCCATAAGCACTCCATCAGGTGATAGAGAGATCCAAGATTTCGTTGTGGGGGATGTGGTGTATGGTTTTGATATAGAGACTGGTGTGAAAGGCGAGTATCCTATTACCAAGACGTTCAAGCACGGCAAGGGTGATGTCGATGGTGTTTATTCTCCACTGGTCAATATCATATATGAGGAAGGGTCTTTGATGGTGACTGAAAATCACTGGATATACAGACGAAATGGACGAGTAGGCGAATATGCGAATTTTGATAAGGCAGGAACGCTTCAAATTGGCGATAAATTGACGATGGAAGATGGTGAGGAGATAACTATTACCGGAATCGAGAAGGGTCCGGAGTATGATTTCGTGTATAACCTTGAGGTTGAGAATGCCCATACTTATTTCGCGGATGGGGTGCGCGTCCACAATAGTGGTGCGGGTGGTTGTTGTGGATCGAGCGGTAAATAGTGAGATTGAAAAATTTTTTAAAACAAACCACTATATGGAAACTGAAGTTCCACTCCAAGTCCAAAATGAAAAACAAACAGGAAAGAATCGAAAGAAAATAATCACTATCGTTTCTTTGAGTATTATAATACTCAGTTTTGCTGGTTACGGGTTGAGAGTGCTCTATGAGAAGGAGATTACGAAATATCGGATGAATGAAGCTTTATATGCGAAAAAGAATCAGCAAGCATACTTGGTAAGTTTTCTTGGAAATGATCCGAGGCTTTTACAGGAGACATTTTTAGCAGATATTGATAATGGTATTAATGATAAGTTTACGAAATCAGACGCGTATTTCCTGACGCACAGATATTTTGATAATGGCGGGAATGTGTATGAGATATATGATTACGTGAATAGTCATAAGAGCCTGGCTTTTTTGAAGGAGGCTGAAGATATTTATCCGAGCATATTCGAGCAGGTGAAGGATAAATCTCTTTCGTCAGTCCCGTACTCCACCTCATCGCTGTATGCGATACTTGCTTATCTGGAGGTGTTGGATAGATATGGTTATGCGGATGCTGCGGCGCTCGGAACGTTGGCTAATCAGTATGCCAAAACGGCTTATTTCACGAAAAAGAAAGCGGAGCTGAACAGTGTCAAGGGAGTCGATATTTCCCCGGTTGAAAAAAACATCGTAGAAATCAATACGAAGAAGGCCGTCAACTTTGAGTTGAAGGCGAAGGAGAGTCTGATCAAGGTAGCAGAAGAGAATGAATTCGTTCTAGATGATTTGAGGGATCGCCCGAAAGTTCTCGAGGAGAAGAGATTAGAAGGCATATTGGCGCACAATCTTCTCGTTGGGCTGAATCAATATGCTGCCGCACTGCGATATCTGGAGGCGGTGGGATTCGACATCTCTGTTGTTAAATCGCCTGTGAGCGCAGCGGATATCTTCGCGTTCAACATGACACTTTCGAAGCAGTTTGTTCCGGAATTGGAAATATTCACATCTCTCCTCAATGCCTCCACGCTTTCTCTAGTAAGTCCTGAGAGCACTGATGCTCTCAGGATGGCACTTCAACCGATTCTTGATTTTGATACGAGTAAAACGAAGCCTCAGGGCATTATAATCGGCATTATAGATGCGAAGAATAGCAAATTTACTGGTCTAGACATATATAGCAAAATAAATATTACAACGCTTGGGAATTTAGTTCCTGAGTTTAAGGCGTGGCTTATTTCCAATGAATGGAAAGATGCTGATTTTGAGTGAGGTGTGAAATCTGATTACTGAAAATACATCGTGGCCTGCCCGTCTAGATATTGATAATGGGCGTGAAAATGAAATGGAGCGACTCGTTTCAGTATCTTGGATTCATTCACTTTTAGCGGGCTTGTTTCTAGATTAATTATTTATTTGATGAGTGATGACTTTGTAATGTCATCAGCTTTTGTTTTTATTCGCTGTATATTTACATATAGAATAGCAAGAATTTTTCCAATCCAGCGAGCGAAATAGGCTAGAAAAATTGTTATTGACAACAATAGGTTGCTCCAAGAGAGATGAAGCGCGTATTGACTGAGTGGCTCTGTAAATATATGTAGAAATAGGAAATTCCCGTATTTATTTTTTTCAGAGGTCACATGTCGGTATATTGATAATGATGTGATGTATCCGTATTGGATATTTTCAAAAAAGAAATTTTTCTTGTCGGAATTTTTTATTTTTGTGACCCAGGTCGGCTTAAAAGAAAGATTCCCTCTTGATGTGGCGTTGTTTCTTAGGACGAGTTCCATTTCCACTTCGTTCATATTCTTTAAGACAAGACCCGAAAAACAATCCTTTTTGTAGGAAGTATTCGCAAGTACTCCTGCGGGATTTTGATTGGGAATATCATTTTTCACGGAGAAAAGACGTGTTATATTCGATGGATAGATTTCATTTCCTAACCCGATTTTTTTTGCGATTTCACGATAATAAAAATTGTTGGTGATGTCTTTTTCCTTAAAAAAAACAAATCCGCCACATCCGACAATATCTGGTTGTTTTTTATAGGAAGTGAAAAAAGAGAGAAGCCAATCGTTCGGGGTGATGTATTCTGAACTGGTAAGGCAAATGATGCTGCCACTGCTTACCGAGACAGCTCGGCTAGTGCTTTCTCCGTAGGATTCTCCTGGCTCTCTTTCTAGAATTTGTATTATTGGGGAGTCATCGGACGGATTCTTTCTGTGCATCGGCATCTCTGTCGGATTAATGCCTTCATCAATAAGGACGATAATCTCGTATTTGTTGGATGAGAAATTTTGTTCAATAAGTGATTGCAATGATCGAAAGTGGTCAGGATCATTTCCTTTAAGGAAAAAGATAATAGAAAATATTTTCCCGGAGTAATCAGAAGTTTTTTTTATGATAAGGGATTCATACTTGGTTATTTTTTTCAGGAGAGCCTGCTCCCTCTCATATGAAATGACGTTAATATCTTTTTTAAAGGCTTCTATCGCATGATAAAGGATGGGTCGACCAGGTTTTTTTGGATTTTGAATTAATCCTATGATAGCTTGAGCAGAACGTTCCGCGCATTTTCCGTCATTAAATGAAAACAATTCCTCTCGTAGCTGCTCCCGTTTCTTTCTCATTGTTTCATTATCAGTGAGCGCCTCAGTTATTTTTTCTGATAGATTTTTTGGATTGTCGAGGGTAATGATCGAACCATCCCTTTTTATTTTTTGTTCGATGCTTTCTGAGAATGTGAGTATATTGGAAATATTCAATCGATTTTCTTTTTTTCTGGAATATGCTTCATCAAGAAAGTGTTCATCCCAAAAATCGGCGACTATGACGGGCTTATCAGCAAGAATAGCATCAAATATAGCACTGGAATTATCGCTAAGTACGACATCCGACACCTTAAGCAGGGGAAGGAGATCGGTATCATCTCCGTAGAGGGGAAAGCCTTCATTTCTCAGAAGCTTTACTCGCCACAGCTCTTCTCGCGAGGTGAAGTAATGCAGTTTTGTGAGAATATTGTATGAGCGACTTAGAATGCCGAGTTCGCTTGCAAGCATATCGATCGAAGAAAGATCACTATGCGTTGGCAGATATAGTAAAGTTTTTTTTCTTGGATCAATTTGAGATCGCAAATCAGTAATCGCAATGGGGTCTACCGTGTCATTGAACCAGTCATCGAATTTCGCGTTTCCGGTAATGATGGAATTGGTAAAATAAGAGTGAAGGGCGGATGATCGCTTTCCATAGTCGAGTGCTAGATCATAAATTCCTTGGGATGGGCGTACGAATGTCATTTCTTTCCCTGCGCCGTATGTTACGGTCACTTTCTTTAGATGGAGGGTTTTTTCGTGATAGAGGCATCCGCGCTCCCAGACGCCTATGAGAACCTGGTATTTCTCGAAGAAAGCTGACATATACTCCCTGTAATTTATATCTCCGAAGTTGAGAATCCTATATGGCACGCGCTCTTTTTCGAGAAAGGCACATACTTCTTGCAGAAATCCAGATGGTTGTTCTACTGGAAAGAAAGCGTTCATATCGATAATGAACTCGGCTTGATTTGCGAGCTGTCTGTATGTGCTTTTATAGATGTAATAATGAAAAGGATAAAAAATAACAAATCCTATGATGGCATTCGGATTGGATGTCTCATTTTGTTTTGGTGGCAGTGGTGGTTGCTGGATAGTTTTCATATGAGGTGTTTGCGAATCGAAGCTATGTCTTCAGGATAGGTTAGTTTCAGGTTTGGCTGGTGTGAAATGACGGGAAAGATATTTTTTTTATGTTTTAGCATGAGCTCCAAATTGGTCATTCGGGATGTGGATTTCGTCGTTGGTTTTTCGTAAATCGTTTGTAGCGTTTCAAATCTGTAGCACTCGGGCGAGTGCGTCATGTATGGGAGTGCGATGCTGTGATCTTTGATCCTTTGGTTTTGTATCGAAATGGCGATGCTCCCACGCGCTGGTTCTACGAGTATGGCACCATCATTTTTCAGGCTGTGAACGATGACCCGTCTGTAGTCTTTTGATACCACGAGCGGCCGTGCCGCATCCTGAAAAAGAATGAAATCACATGGTATTTCATTTGAGGAGATGTATTTGATTGAGTTTTTTATGCTCCTCTGCCGGGTTATTCCGCCGGATACTATATGGATAGGATGTTTTTTGTACTGCTCCTTGATTATTCCCTGTATCGTTGGCGTAATTTTTTTCGAGACGACAATGATGATATTTTTGTAGGAATATCCTTTCATGAGCGCTTCGAGGGTATGTTGAAACAAGAACTTACCATGCATGGAAAGCATTTGTTTTGGTGTATTTAGTTGAGTCCGTGTGCTTGAGCCTGCCGCAAGCAATACCGCTGTGATATTCATGAGAAAAAACGCCCACCATTTATATGGATGTGCTGGCCGGTTATATAATTACTTTTTGTTGAACAGAGAAAGGAAACAAGATCGGCGACCTCCTCGGGTTTTCCGAGTCTTCCGAGCGGGATTTTTTTTATTTTTTCCTGAAGCGCAATTTCAGTTTGCCGAATCATGCGTGTTTTAATAGACCCTGGCACTACCGCGTTTACGCAGATGTTCCATGGAGCGAGCTCTAGGGTTAGCGCTCGGACTATGCCGATAGCAGCTGTCTTAGATAGTGCGTAGCCGAACTGACTTTTACTTCCGACAAAAGAAATCGCAGAATTGATGAATATAATGCGTCCGCGAGAGCTCTTTTTTAGGAGTGGCAATGTTTCTTTGAGGATATGAATGCCGCCGAAAATATTGGTGTCAATCATTTTGCGGAGCTTCGGTAAATTAATATTTTCAAGAGTTTCATCTTTTCCGTTTATAATGCCGGCATTATTGATTATGGCGTCGAGTGCGCCGAATTTCTTCTTGATTTTCTTAAGTATGGGTTTTATGGTTTTTTCATCGCCTATATCAGCTTTGAAAAAATAAAGATCTGTCGATTTCTTTTGTAATTGCAGTCTTGTTTTTCGTGCATTCGCGTTTTCTTCACGGTAGTTTACGATAACAAAGAAACCATCTCGCAAGAGTTGTTCTACGATTGCTTTCCCGATTCCTCGTGTCCCTCCGGTTACGAGGGCGATGGGATTTGTTTTCCTCGGATTATCCTTGATGGCTTTCATGAAATTTCCTTAAACCCGGTTATTTTAACACATCCGTTGAAAGGAGGCTACGCATTGCATTTTTTGGATAGAAACGGTATTATTTCCTTTGTAAATAGTGAAAATCGCAGGTAAATTATAGGGATTTCCTTTTTTGATATAATCGGGGCCTATGAGAGTTTGTGTCTGTTCGTCGATGTCATTTTATGACCGTTTTGCTCCGCTTAGAGAACAACTGGAGTTGCTTGGTCATTCCGTTCTTATTCCTGAACTGAGAATGAAGCAGGGAGAAGTGCGTCTTTCTGTGAGGGAGTATATGGAAATAAATGGTGGCTCATCCGCTTTTCCATCCGGTCACGAGATATGGGAATATAAGACTACCGCGATAAGAGAGCATTTTAAAAAAATAGATCAGAGCGATTGTATCTTGGTCGTTAATTATGAAAAGAAGGGAATTTCTGGTTATATCGGGGGAAATACTTTTCTTGAGATGGGCTATGCTTTCGGTATTGGCAAGAAAATTTATATTTTGAATGATATTCCGCAAACAGATTTTGGAGAAGAAATCCTTGGTATGCAACCGATTGTCCTGAAAGGCGATATCAGTAAATTAGCATAGCTCTAATTTTTTTATGTGGATGCTTTCGGACTTTGAAATATTCTCATTGAATTGAACAATACGTATAAATTCGTAAGATCAATATCCTTCGTTATATTTTGAGAAGCGGTTCTAATGGTTCCTGCGGGGTAATTTTTTATAAAGAGTCGAAGTGTCATTTATCATTGCCTCTGTTTCCTTCATTACTGGGAGTCTTTATTTTTATAGAAAATCGCAATTTTCTATAAAAAGTTTTTTTGTCTTTATAATATTGTTTCTCATAACAATTTTATTGGACTCACTCTATGTGATATCTGATTATTTTACGGGTGACGGGATTACGGACGGAACTCTGTATCACATCCAATACGGTTTGCAGGGGAGTGGATTTCTGGAATATAGGGGACTTATAGTTGGTCTGATGGGCTTTATTTTCGTTGCACTGATGTTTTTATGGCTCGTTGTTTCTAAAAAGCGTTTTGATGGAGGAAAAGAAGTGGATCATTTTCGTCTTACCATTTTTTTGATGGGAATATCACTTTTTCTGAATCCGGCTATACCAGATTTGTATCATTTGTTGGATACTTCACAGCAAAGAGATGGGATGTCGACAGAGGATTATTATAAGCAGTATGAGTTCTCTGATTTTTATAAGAAACCGATATTGAAAAAGATCGGCGAACAGAAGAATTTTGTTTTTATATATGCCGAAAGCTTTGAACAAACATATTCGAATGAGAACAATTTTCCTGGGTTGACTCCTGGGTTGGATGCGTTGTCGAAGCGGGCTGTTTCTTTTACTGATTTGCGACAATTGAAGGGGACTGGCTATACGATTGCCGGTTTTGTCGCGAGTCAATGTGGTATTCCTTTGGTTGGTCCTACATTTGGAAATGCGATGTCCGGGATGGATAGTTATCTCCCGTCTATTTCCTGTCTTGGTGATGCTTTGTCTGATGAGGGGTATACGTTGGTGGATTATGGCGGGGAAGACGCATCCTTTGCGGGGAGAGATCTTTTTTTGAAACAGCATGGCTTCAAGGAGGTTTATGGGAAAAAAGAATTATTACCACGATTGCAAGATTCCTCTTATGTGACGAATTGGGGACTTTATGATGATTCACTTTTCGAGGTGGTGTATGATGATTTTTTGAGATTATCTGATCAAGACACTTCTTTTGGGCTTTTTTTATCCACACTGGATACTCATCAGCCGAATGGCCACCTATCGAAAAGTTGTGAAGGAATCCGATATAAGGATGGTTCTGACTTGGTATTAAATGGAATCGCCTGCTCGGATCGTCTTATTGCGAAGTTTGTTCGAGATATCCTTGCCTCTCCTGATGGAAAAAATACCGTAGTAATTATAGCTTCTGATCATCTCGCGCCACATAATCCGAGTGAGAAATCAGAAGGAGATATGATGAGAAGTAATCGGTTGATGATTATCTCGCCTGATGATATGCAGCCGGTTGAGGTGACGGTATTGGGATCGACACTGGATACGGGAGCCACGCTCTTGCCATTTATCGGTTATCAAAGTTATGGTATCGGACTAGGTAGAAACTTGCTTGATCCATGGCAATCTGAATTCGAGAGAAAAATTATACAATCCCACATATTTCAATGGAGAGAACCTCTTTCGGTCTTTTGGAATTTCCCTACGATTACGGATGGAATTAAAATCAATACAGAAGAAAATAGCTTGGATATCGATGGAAGAAAATTTAAAGTGCCAGCCCTCGTGAGAATATCTCAGGATTTTCAGACAAAATTGGATTTTCAATTCGGTATTGAGTTTAGTAGTAAAAAAGAAGATAAAGACCTCATTTCGCAAGCGCAAAAAATTGATAGTTGGACATCCTTTATTCTTATCCATACCTGTGGTGAGGCGCGCAAGATGAAGAGTGATTTGAAAACAGATGCGGAATTCTGTTTGGTTGCGGGGAGAGGAAAGGAATACTCCGTTTCCCCAATTCTCGATAGTCTGCAGATACTGACGAAAGAGGATGTAATACGCTTGACCGGTTTGAAGTGAGCTATCTTTGTAGTGGATAATCTATCAGTAGTATGATCATGAAATTGAAAGGGTTTCCATTGTTTTCCCTATCTTCAGGTATCGCAATTTTAGCTACGTGTTATCCGCGGGAAGTTGGATTCCTCGTCTGTATTTTTTTAGCACCTATTTTGCATCACCTTGATACTTATAAGGAAAAAAGAATTTCCGGTTTTTTGAAGATGTTTTTGTTTGGGATAAGTTTCTTTCTTCTTGTTTCTAGTTATCTTTTTTCCGCATATCCATTAGATTGGTTGAAGATTTATGATTTAGCATTAAGCTCCTTTCTCATTCTTAGTTTTTGGTTTGTTTTTGGAATTGTCGCAGGTATTTCTATGGCCTTTTGGATAGTCATTCAACTTCAATTGAATATAAAAAACAGAATGGGGGCGGCGTTTATTGGAGCTGCTTCATGGATTCTCTTGGAGTATGTTCGGGCACTAGCATTTTCATTGAATTTCTCTGATGGAAAGTCTTTCTTCGAGTCGCACTATACGTATTATTCATTGGGATACAATATTTATAATATTCCAATTTTAAGAGAGCTCCTTCCTG
>CAZIBB010000037.1:0-8645 GCA_964537075.1 uncultured Bdellovibrionales bacterium
CGGCTTCCGAAGAGTCGACATCATGGAAGGATCCGTCATAGACCGTCGCCTTCACGTCCACCACCGGATATCCGGCGAGCACACCGTTCGTCAGCGCATCCTCGACACCCTTCTGGATCGGCTTGATGAATTCCTGAGGGATGACACCGCCCTTCGTCGCATCGATGAATTCGAATCCCTTTTCCTTGTCATCCTGCGGTTCCACGCGGAGCCAGCAATGACCGTACTGTCCGCGACCGCCCGACTGGCGGATATATTTTCCTTCGGCTTCGGCCATTTCACGAATCGTTTCGCGATACGCCACCTGCGGACGACCCTGATTCACTTCCACCTTGAATTCGCGCTTCATGCGATCGACGAGGATATCGAGATGGAGCTCACCCATGCCCGAAAGGATCGTCTGTCCACTCTCTTCATCGGTGTGCACACGGAAAGTCGGATCCTCTTCGGAAAGTTTCTTCAGGGCGATACCCATTTTCTCCTGATCGGCCTTCGTCTTCGGCTCCACGGAAATATCGATAACCGGTTCCGGGAAAGTGATGGATTCGAGGATGATCTGATTGTCCACATCGCACAATGTATTGCCTGTCGTCGTCGCCTTCATTCCGACGAGTGCGCCGATATCTCCGGCGTACAACTCCTCGATTTCCTCGCGATGGTTGGCATGCATGCGGACAATGCGTCCGATACGCTCGCGCTCACCCTTGGAAGAGTTCATCACATAGGATCCGGCTTTGATCATACCGGAATAGACGCGGAAAAATGTCAGCTGTCCGATGAATGGATCGGTCGCGATCTTGAAAGCGAGGGACGAAAATGGTTCGTCATCGCTTGGCTTCCGCTGTATCGGGGCATCGGTCTTCGGATCAGTACCATCGACTGGCAGCACATCTTCCGGGGATGGAAGATAGTCTACGACACCGTCGAGTACGAGCTGGACACCCTTGTTGCGAAGGGCGGTTCCCACGAAAATAGGATGGAGTTTCACGCTGATCACGGCACGACGGAGTGCCGCCTTCAACTCATCGACAGAAATCTCCTCGCCATTTAGATACTTTTCTGTCAAAGCATCATCGGTCTCGGAAATTTTTTCTACCATTTTTTCGCGATATGACTTCGCCTTGTCGACATATTCGGCAGGAATTTCTCCGGTAACCACTTTCTCACCCATTTCTCCCTCGAAAGTCACTCCCTTCATCATCATGAGATCGACGACGCCGAAGAAGTCGCCACGCTCCCCCATCGGGATCTGTACGGCGATAGCATTCGGAGTCAAGCGATTCCGGATCGAATCAACGGCATCCTCGAAAATAGCGCCATCCTTATCGATCTTATTGATAAAGCACATACGCGGCACCTCATATTTCTCCGCCTGGCGCCACACGGTCTCGGATTGCGGTTCGACGCCTTCCTTCCCATCAAATACCACCACACCACCATCCAGAACACGGAGTGATCGCTCTACCTCGACGGTGAAGTCCACATGACCGGGGGTATCGATGATATTGATCTGATGATCCTTCCAAAAACAGGTGGTCGCGGCGGACGTGATCGTGATGCCGCGCTCCTGTTCCTGTTCCATCCAGTCCATGGTCGCCGCACCCTCATGTACCTCGCCGATCTTATGCGTGATACCGGTATAGAACAGGATACGTTCGGTCGTCGTCGTCTTACCGGCATCGATATGCGCGATAATTCCGATATTGCGAAACATATTCATGGGTTTGGTGCGAGCCATATTTTTAGACAGATTTACGATTTATGATTTTAGATTTATGAATAGAGATTTCTTTGCTTGATACTATCGATCGCGAGATAAAAAAATTGAGGATTTCCGAGAAAGGTAAGGAATGCCCTGGCAATCCTCATTCTTAAATCATACATCCTCAATCGTAAATCAGTTTTATGCGAAGTGAGCGAAAGCCTTGTTGGCATCAGCCATACGATGGACTTCTTCACGCTTCTTCATGGCGGCCCCGACTCGGTTTGAGGCATCGATCAGTTCATCGGCCAATTTCTCAGCCATAGCCTTTCCCTTACGCTTGCGGCACACCTCACGGATCCAACGCATCGCAAGTGTCTGCCGACGCTCTCCCGATACCGGAATCGGCACCTGATAGTTCGCACCGCCGACGCGCCGGCTCTTCAGCTCAAGAAGCGGAGAGACATTCTTGATCGCCTGTTCGAAGGTATTGAGTCCGCCCTTTTTCGTCCGATCATGGATGATGTCGAAAGCGTCATAAATAATCCCCTGCGCGACGGTTTTCTTCCCGTTCCACATGATGAGTCCGATGAAATGGCCGACCAAAGGATTGTCAAAGCGCACATCCGCCTTCCATTCCCGATTCAGTTGTCGTTTCCGTCGTGGCATACATTATTCTAAAAACTTACGACTTATCAACTGACGACTGACGACACATCTCTCCGTCGTTCGTTGTTTGTCGTTCGTTGTTTGTTACAATTAGTCTTTCTTCTTGTCCTTCTTCACGCCATACTTCGAGCGGCTCTGCTTGCGACCGGTCACTCCTGCAGCATCAAATGATCCTCTCACGACGTGATACCGGACACCCGGAAGATCCTTTACTCGTCCTCCGCGAATCATGACGATAGAGTGTTCCTGAAGATTATGACCTTCCCCCGGGATATACGCCGACACTTCCATACCGTTCGTAATGCGTACGCGACAGATTTTTCGGAGAGCGGAGTTTGGCTTCTTTGGGGTCATCGTTGTCACCTTGAGACAGACTCCGCGCTTAAAGGGACTATCAGAGAGTTTCAGACGATTCTTCACGCCATTCCATGACAAAGTCATAGCTGGTGACTGAGACTTTTTCTTGGTCGGCGTGCGACCTTTTTTCACTAACTGATTGATGGTAGCCACAAATATGAAATTTAGAATGTAGAATTTAGAATGTAGAAAAACTCTGACAATAAAACAAAAAAGCCATCGCTTTTCCGTATGACCTATAGTATCGAAAAGATTATTTCTTGTCAATACTGCCATTCTGCTCACATTTCCTCTCTCCTCTCACCCTACTACACCGCTATTCCGAAGAAAATGCCGAGCATCCTATTGATAAAAATACTGATCGGATAGGGAAAAAAGATGATGATAAAAAGAAGCATCATAAATCCGTATTGCTCAAATAAGGCGATCGTCTCCTCCTTCATGCGAAAAACCGTAAAGAGGATCTTCGAGCCGTCCAGGGGCGGTACCGGTATGAGATTGAAACAGCCGAGAATCACATTCCATGAGATAAGCATGAGCAGAATGACGAAGAAAATCGACGGAAACGAGCCGGCGACATTATTTGCCAAGGACTCCCATCCGCCGCCCTGAAAAGCGGCGAACTGGAAATACCGCAGAATGTCTATTTTCTCAAAGGCCCGGAGAGGGAAAGCGAGCGCGATCAATGCGGCGATGATGGCAATGATGAAGTTCACAGCGGGTCCGGCAAGCGCCACATAGAGTGGACCATTCTTTTGGTCGCGGAGATTATACGGATTATAGGGAACCGGTTTTGCCCAACCGAAGATAAACCCAACCTTCGAAAGGAAGAGAAGGAGCGGGAGAATCACCGAGCCGAACCAGTCGATATGATTCATCGGATTGAGATTCAGTCGTCCCGCATACTGGGCTGTCTTATCCCCGAGCCAGAGAGCCACGATGCCATGCGCCACTTCATGGATAATGATCGAGTAAACAAGCGTGATGAGATAAAAACCGATGAGTACTATTTCTTGGGACATAATCCGAGAGATGAGATATTAGATATTGGATATTAGATGTACAAAGATAGAGAAAAGAGAGCTCAGAGGATTTTTTATAACGGTCGTTCCGCTCTTTGAGCGGTGCGTCCACTGTAAAAAATCTGGAATCTTGCCAAGAAGGCGATTCCATGATACGCTTTCCCTTGTAATTAAGCAATCTCTTTTTATGAGCCGAACCTGTGAACTGACCGGACGGGGAACTGCCGTCGGGAACAAGCGAAGTCATTCGAATATCGCTACGAGGCGTACCTTCAAAGTCAATGTCCAAACCAAACACGTCAATGGCGTAAAGATGAAACTCTCGACGCGTGCCATCCGCACCCTCGCCAAGCAAGCCACCAAGTAACAAAGCGCCCTCCGATGTACATCGGAGGGTTTTGTTTTTAGCGGTCGTTCCGCCTATGGGCGGCCAGCCTCGCCGGCTAGGCGGGTGCGTCCGCTATTTCTAAACTCTATCTCCTAACTTCTAAACTCTTCTCTAAGATATGCTCCAAGATTTCAAAAAATTTGCACTAAAAGGAAATGTCGTCGATCTCGCAATCGGTGTCATCATCGGCGCCGCCTTCGGAAAAATCGTCACATCCCTCGTGACCGATATCATCACCCCGCTCATCGGAATACTCCTTCATGGTATCGACATCACCGACCTCACTCTCACCATTGGAGCTTCCACCATCACCTATGGGAATTTCCTCCAATCCATCGTCGACTTCCTTATCATTTCCTTCGCGATCTGGATCGCCATCAAACAAGTAACGAAGCTTCGAAAGAAATTTGGACTCCTCGAGGAAGAAGTCGTCCCCACGCCGCAAACCAAAGACTGCCCGCAGTGCTTCTCGAAAATCCACAAGGAAGCGACCCGCTGTCCTCACTGCACTTCAAACATGTAATTCTTTTAAAAAGGTCGATCCTTGGGATGGGTCTTAAGCCTGCCTGCCGGTAGGCAGGGACCGACCTTTTTAAAGCTTCTGGTGTCCGCTGATGGAACTTTTTTTGCAAATTTAAAAGGGGACAGTCTCGTGGACTATTCCCCTCTCGCCTGATGTGTAGTGTTGCTCCACATCGGCGTATTTCTTCTTACGCGAATCCCCTGGTGGGAATTCGTCCCCCGTGCTTTTTGAGGAAACGCTGGTACTCTCCTGGATCCACCCCGACAAGGGTAATGCCAAAATTGATACGCACCCGTGCCGGCGGACTACACTCACCAGCACTGACGGTGGCACGACACTTTGAATGGCCAGCAGAACACCGGCACTCCAAGTTGTGTTCACAACCATTTTTCCTCATATTTCTCTTCCTTTTTTAAATTACAGAGAAGCTCCGTTTCTTTGTCGGAGCCATTTGTACGGAGAAAGGCAGTGCGAAACCACTCCTTCAACGTACCTTACATTATACCGCAAAACGAATAAAAAAACAACCCCCTGTCAAGGAGGGCTGCTTTGGGCGAAAAATCGATATTACTCCAAAATTCCGTCCAAGTTCACATCATAGAGAATCTGTTCTGAGACGAGACGATAATTGATCAATTCTTTCTTCTCGAACCAGATTGGAATTTCCCGATCTGCTTCCTCGGGACTGTCAGAACAGTGCACGAGGTTGCGCACGGCGCGACTATCGATAGAAGAGAGCGCATACGAATCAAGCGTGAGATCACCGCGAATCGTTCCGACATCGGAAGTGGTCGGCTCAGTTCCTCCGACAAGCTTCTTCACGATAGCGACCGCCTGATTCCCCTCGACCACCATGGCGAGCACCGGGCAAGCCGTAAAAAAATCTACATTTGCCTGAATGATATCCTTGCCGTATTCGATGGCCTCCTTTTCGATCGGCAATCCCTGCGCCGTACGATCATTCACGATACGAGCTCCCTTGGCGAGGAACCATTCCTCATTCTTATTATAATGTGCCCAACACTGATCGGCTGTCGGCCGGAGAAACTTGACCGCAACGAACTTGAGTCCTGTCCGCTCAATGCGTTTGAAGATTTCACCCATAAGTGAACGCTGAACGCCATCGGGCTTCACAATGATGAAAGATCGCTCTTTCTTCGGATGCTGTACCATAACAATTGAAAATATTTCACCATTTAACTTGTGAGAAGCATACTATAAATTTCGTGTATTGGCAAGAGAACTGCTACAGAAAACACAAAGCTCAATCCGCCAGCTGGCGGAACAAAAACCAAACAAAACACAACAGTCAGAAAAACAAAACGCAGACTTTTCTTTTCTGTGCTTTGAAAATTGTGTTTTGTTTGGTCTTTGTGCTTTTTGTTTTTGTGTTTTCCAAGGCTATTCCTTCCACATACACTTCTTCTCCTTGCAAAGATACCTGATATCACCCTCCCTATCCGTCCGATGTATACGAATACCCCGTTTCATAAGTCGTTCAATCACCTCGGGAGCAGGATGACCATAATTATTTTTTCCGACGGAAATAATCGCTTCCCTCGGACGGATCATATCGAGAAACGTGTCACTCGTCGAAAATCTCGACCCATGATGCGCGACTTTCAGGATATCAACCGGCTGTTCGAGGGGGAGAAAAAATTCCTCCCGCGGCAGATCGCCAGTCAAGAGCACACTACTGTCGCCATACGTGAAACGAATGATGATGCTCCCCTCATTGGATTCCTTGTCGGTCAATGCTCTCCCGTACGGACTCGGATATTCGATGAGAAGCTTTCCTCCATCGTTCGGAAGGACAATCTCCGTCCCGGCACGGATCGCTTTATGCCGGCTGCCATTTTTCTCTATCGCCCCAAAAAAAAGTTTTTCGCTCTCTGTTCCATCCACGTACCCGTTCGTCAGAGCTGAGAGTACGCGATAAGAACGGAAGAGACTGGGAAATCCGCCAATATGATCCCGGTCGGAATGTGTCGCGATAACCGTTTCGATAGTGCGGTCCCAAAACGGAATATGTCGCCCCAGCCGGGAAAGAAGCAGTCTGCCATCAACACCCGCATCAATCACGATCTCCGTCATGCCACTGCGAATCAGTATCGCATCGCCCTGCCCGACCGAGAGAAAGATGATTTCTGTCTCTTTGGGGAGATGCGTCGCCTGCCACGCAAGGAAAGCAAGAAAAAGTGAACACACAAATAATCCAAAAACAAACCAATACCGCCATTTGTGACTTCGCACTTTCATACTTACAGTATATCGCTGAATGATTTTTTCAAATAGACGGTCGTTCCCCTGGTTTCAGGGGCTTGTCTGCCTTTGGCAGGTGCGTCCGCCCGCCCGCAACGAAACACAGCGAGATTCGGGCAGGCTGTTCGCATCATTCAGTACCCTCATCATCATCTTTTAATCGTCTCTTCCACAACCAAAACAAACACCCGGTCACCCCATACCAGAGAATTATCCACCAGAGCGACACCGAGACCCCCGAGATGAAGCTCCCCGGCACACTCTCGAGAAATCGCGCACCAATGATAAACACATGCGCCAGGAAAAACGTCAGCCAAGAAAAAATGAAAATGCCACCGGGTATGACCATGCCGACAAGCCCGGTAAAAAAAGCAGAGAACATAATGAGCGGCACGAGAAGCACGATCGTCGTATTCGCTACAATAGAAACGACCGAAATATTTCCCAATTGAAAAATGATAAACGGCATAACGAGCCACTCGACAAAGAGCGAAAGAACCATCGCTTCGTAGAAAATTCGCGCGAGCCACGGCCTCGGCATCCACAGAGAGTGCCGCACTGAAGCATAGAGAAGAATCGCGAGCGTCGCGAGATAAGAGAACTCGAAACCGAGATCATACCGGAGGAGGAGTGGACTCCACGCGAGCATGAACGCGAGCGCGAGGAACCAAATACGAAATCCGCTGCCAGGACGACCCATACAGAGTGCCAAAAGCAAGAGCGACCCCATGACACCCGCGCGCACCGCCGATGCCGGAGCGCCGACGAAAATGACATACACAATAATTCCAACAATCGCGAAAAGTGATGCTCCTCTCCGATACCATCCAAGGAGAATCGCGAGGAAAAAAAGAAGTCCTCCTACCAAGGTGATATTGTATCCTGACACCGCCGTCACATGCGTCACCCCCGTCCGAATGAACAAGTTCTTTTCGACACTCGAAAATCCACCATCTTCACCGATGAGCATACCGAGTGAAAGCGCCGCTTCCGTTGCGGGAACCGATTGTTCGATGACCGCTACGATATTTTCTTTTACTGAAAACAGCATACGCTTTACTGCAAATCGGAAGTTCTCACTTCGCTCCTGATCAATGATTGAAATCGGTTTCTCGCACAGATACCCGATGCCTCGCGCAGCGAGCATCATCTGATACGCTACCTTGCGCCCTGCTATTTCGACCACTTCTTCCGGCCTTTTCAAGTCACATGAAAATTCGATTCTCTCGCCAGGCATTCTTTTCTTCGCTATTCGCTCACGCAAGAGAATTTTCTCACTCGGACAGAAATGACTCTCGCAGCTTTCTCCTTGTATCTCTGATTCCTGAAAAAAAGATTTCTCGATGCTCGCCTTCGTGACAACTCCATTTGCACGAAGTGTCTCATTCGGTTCACTGAGATTCTTCCAATGGAGGAACTCGTCACTCCCCATCCGAACTCCACCGAGTATCGCGAGAAAGAGCGCCATCACAGAGACAAAAAACGGCTTCCCATACATTGAGAAACCATACGCGATCAGAGAGAGGGTGACGATTACTATCGCATCGAACGAATGGGATGAAAAAAAAGTTCCGAAAGCGATTCCAAGAGAAAGTCCGATAGCTATACAGAGAAGAACGTCGAGACGTTTCATAAATGAAGAATTCCTCTCCCTCCCCTCCCTGCCTACCGGCAGGCAGGCTTTCCAAGGAAGGTATTGAGGGGAGGTGATACAAAAAATCA
>CAZIBB010000038.1:0-8491 GCA_964537075.1 uncultured Bdellovibrionales bacterium
CATATATATAAGCCTAAATATTTATCATAAACAAAATAAAACTTCTCTTAACATCTTTTATTCAGTGTTCCACGTGGAACACACTCTACTCATTGGACAAATTTTGTTCCACGTGGAACAAAAGCTTAGCCAATATTTTCTATAATGCCACATATAGATCCTGATTCATACTGTTCCACGTGGAACACTTCTCTCAATATCAGTATAATCATCCTTTATTGTTCCACGTGGAACAGTATCCTGTATAAATGTGTATAATTTATAAAATTAGCAATGTTCCACGTGGAACACACTATTAAAATCTAAATCTCAGTAATTGTTCCACGTGGAACAATGACTTCTTAATATACGCCCACAGATTGTTCCACGTGGAACAATTACACAAAAATAATATTATTTTCTTTTGTATAAGCAATTATACCAACTCTAAACAAGCAGGTATCTTCTTAATGAGTCAGTATATTTTAGTGTTCCACGTGGAACAATGAATCAATTGGGGATTACAAGGTACATTTTGTTCCACGTGGAACAAAATTTGATTCAATCAGCCATAAAAACATATCAGTCTTATTTATGTCAATAATGTTCCACGTGGAACACTTATCTATTGACATAATTATATATTTATATTATAATATCATCTTTAACACGGGTATATTGACGGAATAGCGATTCTTGGTATGATTAAAAGTGCTCGAGACTCTATCCGGGCCATTAGCTCAATTGGTAGAGCGCTTCCATGGCATGGAAGAGGTAGCCGGTCCGAATCCGGCATGGTCCACTTTTAATGGCACGGGTGGGTGCTCTCTAAACTCAGACCTGCATTCTCGGCTATCTCGGTGTAGTGATGTATTTTCAGAGAAATACACCTTGTTTCTCCTCTTCATCAATAAATGGTATTAACCCCAAAGCAAGCTTTGGACACTGAAACGAACAAAAGTTCGTTTCACTTCCGCGGCAAGCCGCGGGGTATTTACCCTGTGTTACCGTCGCTCTCCGCCAGCTGGCGGACGAAAGTGAAAGTAGGAACTTTCAGCCTTACTCACTCGCTAGGTAATAAAGTCGGTGACTTTTTATTGATGCTGCATCAAGGCGTTTTCTTTGCTCCTTAGCATCTATCACAAGGACAGACACCAATCATTCCTGTATACTATAAGTGTGGTATTGATAAGATAGGGAAACTGTGATACTGTGCCTTTTCGCCCTTGTAGTTCAATGGATAGAACAGCTCACTCCTAACGAGTAGATAGAGGTTCGATTCCTCTCGAGGGCACAGCTTGTCGGATTCTTTGCCTACACTGGTAGATAGGGAATCCCAATAGGGATACTCAATTATCTGAATATATGGCGCACTCACGTATCGATCAAATTAATGAACTCCTTCGGGCAGAGCTCGGGAGTATTTTTGGCAAGGAGATAAGTCTCAAACAAGGCGTGTTCGTCACAATCAGCAAAGTAGAGACGACCCGCGACCTCAGACATACTAAGGTCTCTATCAGCGTTTTTCCGGAGTCCGAGGAGGCTTATGCGATGAAAACCCTTTCCAAGGAGCTTCCGTCTATTCAAAAGATGCTTTATACAAAACTATACATGAAGCCGATGCCGCGTATCCACCTTCTTTCTGATCATACCGAGCAAAAAGCGGACGTGATCGAAAAGCTCCTTCGAACTATCGTTTCTGAATGACCTTGTATATGTCTCATTTCGTTTCTGAATTTCGCAACCTGAAATATGTCATCCGGAAATCGGAACATGTCTTGCTCTTCGCTCATAACCGCCCCGATCCGGATTCAGTCGGCGCCACGCTCGCATTGAAAGAGGTTCTCCTAAATCGTGGGAAAAAAGTGGCCATCGCCTGTTACGATTCTTATCCTGAATATCTGCAGCCCATTATTGGTACGCCCGAAGCGTTTCTTCATCCTGATGCGATGACGGATATCGACGCCTATGATACGGTGATTGCCGCCGACAGTGTCGATAGGGGATTTCATCTTTTCCGCGACAAGGTTTCCGAGGATCACATTGTCGTCATCATTGACCACCATCCTGATATCAGCGTACGGGCTGACATCAAAATTCTTGATACTGAATCTTCTTCCGCATCCGAACTCGTATACGATTTCCTGGTTTCCGCGGAGGAAGTTATCACACCGAAAATCGCTACTCTGCTTCTCATGGGTATTCTTTTCGACACGGGAAATTTCCAGCACCCCAGCACGAAGGCGAAAACCCTGGAGGCCGCATCCCGTCTCATTCGGAAAGGCGCGCAACTCAAAAAAATTGTCGAGACGATTTTCACGAATCGGAATATGTCAACGCTAAAAATATGGGGGAGGGCGCTCTTGAAGGCGAGGATCGTTCCTGAAAATGATATGATCGTTTCTGCCCTGACTGAAAAGGATATCGAGGAGTGCCAGGCTTCGACCGAAGAAGTGAATCAAGCAGTCCCGCTTCTCAACAGTGTTTCTGAAGCGAAGTTCGCCATGCTTCTCATACAGAAAGATTCCCATACCATACGCGCCAGTCTCCGTTCCAACGAAGAGGGGAATATCGACGTATCACGGATAGCCAAACAATTCGGAGGAGGGGGACATGTCATGGCGAGCGGTTTTGAAATCAAGGGACGTCTCATTGAAACCGATTTCGGGTGGCAGATAGCTTGATTCGTATCATGTATCAAGTATTTTGTATTTCGTATGGGGAAACAAGAACAGCTAAAGTCTCTCAATAAAAAATGGGCGCGTGATTGCGCGTGCGCCCTGCGCGCTGTCGCAACACAACCGGTTTTTGGAAATGGAAATACTGAAGCATCCATTCTTTTTATCGGCGAAGCTCCCGGAAAAAAAGAAGACGCATGTGGAATTCCATTTGTCGGTTCATCCGGAAAATTTCTCGACGAATTGCTCGCGTCGATCGCGCTCCGACGTGAGGATGTATATATCACCAATATCGTGAAGTACCGGCCACCGGACAATCGGGATCCTCGCCCGGAAGAGATATCCGCCTGTCTCAAATGGCTAGAAGAAGAAATAAAAATCATCAATCCGAAACTTATCGTGACGCTCGGACGGCATGCTCTCTCTCACTTTCTCCCCAAGGGAAAAATTTCCGAAATGCACGGGAAGGTTTTCCAACAGGATATTTCCGGTATCGGATCAAAAAAGATATTTCCGCTGTATCATCCGGCGGCAGCGCTCTATAATGGCAGCTTCCGCTCCACTCTCGTACGAGATTTCAAAAAGATAGTCAAGATATAAGTGGTGCCAATCCAGGAGCCTGTTCCTGACACTGATCCGAGTTGAAGCAGGTCGTCACTCGCTCGAAAGTGAAAGCTTACTTACTCACTCGCTCGGTAATAAAAAAATAACCCCGGCCAGCAGCTTTGGCCGGGGGAGTTATATGAAACACTGCCCGATACTTTCAGACGAACCCGAATTGAAGAGGAAAATTTCCACCAATTCGAGGAAGTCCGAGAGCCTTCAATAAATACGAGCACAGGTAAGGCTGTGTCCTTTCTCTCTGGACAAACCACTGATCTACTTCGGCATCCCCGATGAAAAGATCCAGGGCGTAGCCATTGGTAATCGGCTGGTGAAATAACCAAATAAAGTTTTCACCGAATACCTTTCCCATCATGATTCCTCTCGATTTCTTGATGAACGATAGTGAATCCGAGCTGTCCACATATCGAGATGTCGGGAGACATACCCCGCCCGATGAGGAGAGTATCACTTCCATCTCAGCAACAAGTATGCCGAGATACAAGTGAGTCTGAATGATTGCCTCTTCACCCTGATCAATGTTTCTCCTTCGTACTAAAAGCATTCGTTCACCAGGGTGATGTGAAAAGATATCCGTTAGCACGGAAAAAAAATGTTTCTGCAAACGAATGACCATCGACTCCTTTCCATTCAGGACAAGGTTCGGATTGAAAAGTTGTACTTCTTCCGTCGTGAGTATATCCACCAGACGATTTCTCGTACACATCACGGTATCCTTCGCGAAAAAGTTTGTTAAAAAAACATCAAAAAAGACAAATACCTGCCACAGGGCCGAATCATTACTTTTTGTGCCGCGGGCGAGAATCGAACTCGCACGACTTATTCAGTCGGGAGATTTTAAGTCTCCTACGTCTACCAATTCCGTCACCGCGGCGGTTCATCTTGAGGTCGCGTCCGGAATCGAACCGGAATACGGGGATTTGCAGTCCCATGCCTAACCATTCGGCCACGCGACCATCATATCGTCTCCTAAATCTGTCCGAGAGCGGTGAATGCCGGCTCTGTCCATAGCTCCCGAACCCACGGTCACAATCACTGTGTCAGTCTATCCAATGGAGGGAATAGAGTCAATCATCCGCCATAGCAAAAGCCCCGTCATAGAGGGACGGGGCGTTTGCCTTTTTCTGTTAGTCGACGACCACTTCAGCCTCCAAGTTCCGGCGACCGAAGGCGAAGGCCTCCTTTTTGGTTTCCATATAGATATCGAAATGATTTCCCTTGATCGCACCACCGCGGTCCTCACAACGGAGCACACCAACACCTTCGATATTGATTTTCGCACCGAATGGGTACTCGGCAGGGCAGGCAAGTGTTCGCTTCGCCTCTACGATGAGACCGGACGATGTTTTCCCATCATTCTTGCCACATTCATCAGCCGCAGCCGTATATGCTGAGGCATTGATGATAAATTTTCCCTTCGGAAGGTTTTTCCACTTATCCCGCTGCTTCTCATACCAGCGTTTCGCAAGAATATCCTCATGCTCCATGGTATAAGCCGTGGATAAGTCAGAATTTTCAATTCCCTCCTCGGTATCAGTATAAAATGTCCAGTCGATAAGAAAAGGATCATTCTTATATGAATAGCTGTTTAATCCCTTGCTCAGGGAAAGTTTACTCTGTAAAAGATCGATATCTGTATTGGTCTGCGCTTCAACGACTGATGCTTGAGCCAAAGCAGCGAAAACCACTGCGAGAAAGGCTATGTGCTTCAGAAATTTCATAGATTACTCTAGAAAATTATCCGATGCCGACTCGTTCGGCTGGGTCATACCACTTGAGGTTGACTGAGCAATATAGCATACTTTTTAGGTTAAGTCAATAGTAATACGTCGTTTATGGCTTATTTAAAACAAAAAAAGTATCTTTCGATACTCTTTTGTGCCTGTATTCTTCTGTATAACTGAATATATGGCTTTCTTCGGTCTTATTTGGATACTCCCTCGCCAGTGAAAATCGTTACTTTGTTTCTGCCGGTATCCTTTGAGACATAGACCGCTTTGTCCGCGCATTGCACCATTCTCTCCAAAAATGCTCCTACTCCCTTTTCCTCCTCCTCATAAATGAGCGATTTCCTTTTTCTCAAGTGCTTTTTCTTTTTGACTCAAGAGAGGATGATCATCCCTTTCCGTCATGAGACTCCCTTTTTCGCCATGAGAAAAGAAGAGTTTACGCTGCTCGATAGCCCGCTCGATGAGAAATAGTTGATCACGCCGAATCGGAGGAAGATCATCCAGAGTACAAAATCTCGCTTCGGAAACTTCTGTTGATGGCTTGAATACACCACCAATGAAGGTCCCAATATAGGATATGTCGAGTCTGGCTGTTTCGCGATCCGTCCTTACGTTCATTCGCCAGTCGATACTCACTGTTAATCCTGCCTCTTCAAGAATTTCACGCTCCAGTGCTTCTTTAGGATGCTCCTTTCCATTCATGTATCCGCCTGGGAGACTCCAAGCTGTCTTCCTATAGGTATGTTTGAAGAGAAGTACTTTGCTTTCAGAGTTAAAGATTATCCCGGTAACGCCAATAAGGAACTGATCTTGAAAGATGCGGATGATTTTGAGTTGAAGATTTTTTGAGAATCCAATCCTCTTCCATATCTTCAAAAGAAGTCCGGTCATAGGGATGTGTCATCAAAATCCGCTGGTTCGCCCAGGCGTACTTTGAGTTTTCGATTTTCAATTTCGAGCTCGTGCTTTCTTTTGGTTATCTCGAGCACCTGCTTTTGTGTGTCCTCTACATTACCTTCAAGATCACGAATGATCAGCTCCATCTTCCCGATAATCCGGAAATAAAAGAGCGCAAAAAGAAGCAGTGTGATTCCAATTGGGACAATGATAGCAAGGGAAAGAGGTGTTTGTATCGAAAGAGTAGCAATCTTGATTGATACCATCGATTTGTTGGCTACCGCAAAGAGCGTGAAAAGCAGAACAACAATGACCATGATGACAAAATTTTTCATAAAAATATGTTCGTTGAATTAGATATACACAGTATACTCCCCGTTTCAACCATTCGGTAGTATTGATTCCGTTTTTTCTCTCACCATGATTACTCATTACCGTTCGACCCCGTTTAATGTAATAAAAACAAGGCTCTAGTGAGCCTCATTTTTAACGGGGGTAAGGGGAATCCTTTCTACTCCGACCCGCCTAGATGTCGAGGCTGGCAAAAAGCCGGGGCGCTACACACAGAAAGCTGTGCTTGCTCGCTTTCTACTCACGCCCTTCTCCTTGCATTACCACTAGCCCCACAAAAAGTAAAAGTTCAGCTCAACAGATGGACTTTTACTTTTATGAGCGAGTAAGGGGAGGATCTCACTACTCGCTGCTAAAGCAGCTGCGTTCTATAGGGCTTCCGCCCTCTAGTCCTCGAAGGCTCGGTCACCCCAAACGAGGAACTCCCGTTCCCCGACCCCCTCCCGTTCGACTCCTCTTACTGCTCATTCAGTCAAAAGAAAAAGAGGTATCGCGAAGATACCTCTTTTTCTTTTGACTGAGCGGGTAAGGGGAATCGAACCCCTATCTCAGCCTTGGCAAGGCCGTGTAAGAGCCATTATACGATACCCGCATTTATTCATCCGAGGCACTAGAACATCTTCGCAAACAAATCAATCCAAGTCAATATTCTTTCTTGTGGGACTGGCTGGAATCGAACCAGCGACCAAGCGATTATGAGTCGCCCGCTCTAACCCCTGAGCTACAGTCCCAATTTCATTTCTTTTGTAAAAACAGTCCCTTCAAACCATCTATCCAGCCGATAATTCGAAAGAAAAGCTTCACATCATATACTCTGATATGTACCGTCCCATGTGTCAAGTTATTTTTCCTCTTCTGTCCACTTCTGATGCTGAGAGATGTGCAAGTCTTGATAAACTGAGATTGCGGTATATCAATTATTTTCGACCAGTATTTTACGGACGCCTGCATATCCACATTCGGATGCGCGAGCAACTGCACTTTAAACCGATCCTCACTCACACCGCAAAACTTTCGGAAAAAGTTCATCATTACACGAATCATCTCAGGATCAGCATTCGTGAAGTCAACGCATTTCCATTTACTACCATTTGCACCCCGCTTATATCCTTCTGCCCAATACAAGGAAACTCCTGCCACAAACAATGTATCTCCAAGTAAGCATAGTGCTTCTTGCATCGCTGTTACTCTAATTTTCTCCGCGCGCTCGAGGGCTATCGCTGTCTGATTTTTATTCCTCTCTATGAGGGCTGCCGTACTTTTTTCCGAGGCTCTCTGTGATATTTTTTGGCGAAGCGCCTTCTTCATCGGAATATCTCGCAGCCAATAGCTCAAAGTGCTTTTCGGGACATGAAGAGCTGCCTCAATCTGTGAGTAGCTCTTCCCTTGTTTTCTCAGTGCGATTGCCGCATCTTTCTCTTCTCGCATAAATATCTTTCGCTTTGTTGCCGTCACTCGATCGGAAACGAAAGTAAAAATTTTCGTTTCACTCACTCGTTTAGGCAATAAAATTGAACCCATGTTATACAATCAGTATACCATGGGTTCAATTTATTGTCTCTAGTGCCGGAGGGCAGGATTGAACTGCCGACACAAGGATTTTCCTTGAAATTTGTCTTAGGTTTCCCTAAGGATCGGACTATTTCATCTTCGTTCCTCAAACAAGGAGTGCGAAGTCGGGCGCTCATGCAGGGTTATTGTTGGGACTCACCTGCTAGTCTCTACACCTTTCCCAGTACTTATACCCACTAGGACTTGGCTCGAGATTGCCATATTTTTCTTGCGAAAAACGTAGGGTTCCTCGAGTTCACCCGATTGTACATCCCGTATTACTACGAGTGTGACCGAAAACCAGTCCTCTGCTCTACCACTGAGCTACTCCGGCAAAACTGCGCTTTGCAATTCCCAATCACCAATCCGCCAGCTGGCGGACAATTTCCAAAAATAACGAGGTGCTCCCCGCCCAACTGAACGATCCAGTTGTTCGGGCAGGTAACTTCACCTCGTCACAACTGTGGATGATGCTGGATTCGAACCAGCGACCCCCTCGGTGTAAACGAGGTGCTCTAACCAACTGAGCTAATCATCCAAAGATGTGACGGGGCAAGACTGAGCTAAACACGCGGCCACTATCGCTTTTGAAAAGAAGAGGCTGGCCCGTGCCAGCCTTTTGTTTCATTTGCTTTCTGTTCCCAAACTCATTTCATTCCTTTGTGCCCAGAAGATTTACCC
>CAZIBB010000039.1:0-8274 GCA_964537075.1 uncultured Bdellovibrionales bacterium
TAGAGCACGGGACTCATAAGCCCGGGGTCGCGAGTTCGAATCTCGCCCCTGGTACAAGTGGTATAATAATCAAGAACCAAACCCTAATATCCAAACTTTGGTTATTGGATTTTGGTCATTGGAAATTATGATGAAGTCGTATTGGGGGCGTAGCTCAGCTGGTTAGAGCGCCACACTGTCACTGTGGAGGTCGCGGGTTCGAATCCCGTCGCTCCCGCCAAAGTTTAAAGCGAGGTCCTTTGGGCTTCGTTTTAAATTTGTGCGGGATTCGGGAGTCGAAGTTTATACCCTTCAGGGTAAATCCCGTCGCTCCCGCCAAAGTTTAAAGCGAGGTCCTTTGGGCTTCGTTTTAAATTTGTGCGGGATTCGGGAGTCGAAGTTTATACCCTTCAGGGTAAATCCCGTCGCTCCCGCCATAAAATAAGCGGTAATTTCGACACCATTTCATTTTTCCTCTATAATAATTGGGTAATTAGTGAATAAGATTTTTATGGAAACAGAAGGAAGTGAGGTCATAACCGCTGCAACGCAGAGTGAGGTGAAGGAAACGATGTCAGGAATGAAAAATATGAATTTCATGAAGAGGCTTTGCCAGACGATGAAGGCGAACAAAAAGACGTTGATAGCCGTGCTCGTCTCGGTGCTCGTCATTGGCATCGTGTATTCTTCGCGTGGATTTTTCATCGCGGTGACCGTGAATGGAAGTCCGATCAGCCGATGGAGCGTCATCCGTGAATTGGAAAAGAAATCCGGTGAGCAGGCTTTGGATACCATGATCACGAAGAAGCTTATCGATACGGAGGCAGCGAAGGCGGGCATCGTAGTAAGCTTTACCGATATCGACAAGGAAATGGCGACGATCACCGAACAGGTATCGAAACAGGGCGGAACACTCGCTCTGGCATTGGAACAGCAGGGGATGACCGAGGGGGATCTCCGCGAACAGATCATATTTCAGAAGGAGCTCGAAGGTATCCTCAAGGATGAAGTCATGGTGACTGATGAGGATGTCGCTTCCTATATGACGGAGAACAAAGCCGTGACCCCGAAGGGGATGACGGAGGATGACTTCAAGAATCAGATCCGCGAACAGCTGAAGGGACAGAAATTCAATGCGGCCGCTTCGAAGTGGATAGCTGACGCCAAGGCTCAGGCGAAGGTCGATTATTTCGTTGATTATGCCCCGAAGCCGTTGCTAATTGAAGAACTTCCTGCAGAGGCGATGTCGAGTGAGCTGAAGCAGTGATAGCGTATTCAAAGTGATGAGGAAATCCAGGGTGAACCCCTGGATTTTGTTTTGGAAATTTTCAGAGCAGGGTTGACCCGCACACCAAATATGCGTTTCATACAGAGATGATAGTACTATAAAAAAAAGGATGCCTATCGCAATGTACTTCTTTATAGAGAAGCTTTGTGCCTTTGGCACTACGCATAATTGGTGTGCGGGTTGACAAAATCAAAAATGTTTGCTTTAATAGGAATCCATTGTTCCTGAATTTTTCAGGACGCAACTTTTCTCTTAGATAGTAGATCTTGCCGTACAGAGAGGGAGGTTTGGAACGGCATAATTTATCTAAGGAAAAGAACACTATGTTTAGCAAAGGAGGACGAACCAGTCGGACAGCAAGCAGCGCATCGGGACGAAAGCCGTCATTCAGTCGCGGAGGAGCGACCGGAGGAAGCCGATTTCAGGGTGGTCGCGGAGGAAGTCGCGGTAGCTCTCGTGGCGGAAGTCGCCGCAAGGAAAATATTGATTTCACGCAATTTGTGAAGAAGGCGATCAAGGTGGAAGAAACCGTGCCGTATGATCCAAAGCATCTCTTTACGGATTTTAAAATTCATGAAAAATTGAAGGCGAATATCGTAGCGCGCGACTATCTGCATCCGACACCGATTCAGGATGGGGCTATACCACATATCCTCGAGGGTCGCGATGTGATCGGTATCGCGAATACGGGAACCGGCAAGACAGCTGCGTTTCTCATTCCACTTATCAACAAGACTTTTCATGGTAAGAAGGCTGAGAAAGTACTCATCGTCGTGCCAACCCGCGAACTCGCGAGTCAGATTGATGCGGAGTTCCGTGATTTCTCAAAGGGATCGGGACTTCGATCGGCTATCGTTATTGGTGGTGCGAGTATCCGAGAGCAGGCACGTAGCCTCGCCGCATATCCGAGTTTCGTCATCGGCACCCCGGGGCGACTGAAGGATGTTCAGGAAAGAGGAATGCTCGACCTGTCGAAGTTCAACAATGTCGTGCTCGATGAGGTGGATCGCATGCTCGATATGGGATTCGTGAAAGATATCAAGATGCTCATCGATATTCTTATGCCACAGCGTCAGTCACTCTTCTTCTCAGCAACGATGCCGAAGGAAATTATGGAACTTTCTCAGAAGTTTTTGAAAGATCCAATTCGTATTGAAGTAAAAACTCGTGCGACTGCGGAAAATGTCGATCAGGATATCGTCCGCCTGAAGCCGGGTGAAGTGAAGATTGAGCGCCTGCATGACATTCTCAATCAGAAGGAATGTAAGAAAGTGCTTATTTTCGGACGCACCAAGCATGGCGTAGAAAAACTCGCGATCAGTCTCGAACAGCGCGGTTTCAAGACGGATGCCATTCATGGCGACAAGACCCAGGGACGTCGTGAGCGCGCTCTCAAAGATTTCCGTAACGAGAAAATAAATATTCTCTGTGCAACCGATGTGGCTGCTCGCGGACTGGATATCCCAGATGTGACGCATGTGATCAACTATGAAGTGCCGGAGACCTATGATGACTATGTACACCGTATCGGTCGAACCGGTCGTGGCAACAAGTCCGGCATCGCCCTTACGTTCGTTGACTAAGGTGTGACTGAAACAAAAAACGCCCCAAATATATTCGGAGCGTTTTTTTGTTTGAAAAACATTATGAATAAAAGAAATGAGATTATTGTCTTGGGTGGCGGGTGCTTCTGGTGTATGGAGGCGGCATTTCGCATGCTTCGGGGGGTACAATCCGTCACATCGGGTTATGCCGGCGGCACCGCATCTCATCCGACATACGAAATGGTGTGTCAGGGGGATACCGGACATGCCGAGGTGGTGATGGTGATGTACGATGCGATGCAAATTACGCTTGAAGAAATTCTTTCGGTGTTTTTTACCATACATGATCCGACGATGCCGAATCGTCAGGGGAATGATATCGGGTCACAGTACCGATCGATCATTCTCTCCACCGAGGAAACTTCGCGGGAGAAGGTGCTCGCCTTCATCGCCCACTTGGAAAAGAAAAAAATATTCGATCATCCTATCGTGACGGAAGTGAAATCGCTCTCCGTTTTTTATCCGGCCGAACGGGAACATGCGCGATACTTCGAACGTTTTTCGGAGAAGCCGTATTGTCGGGTCGTCATCGCTCCGAAAATCGCGAAGCTTCGGAAAAAATTTCAAAAACATATCATCTGAGGGTGCAGTTGGTAGTATCGGGAGTTTGTGGCGTCCGTGACAGAGATGGGGAGTGACCTCTCTTTCCCGGAGGTGTCGAATCCTTGACAAAATAGAGGAATATGCGGTAATGTACAGAGACGTATAACCCTGTATATAACCCTATGGCCGAATCGGTGAAAAAGCCAAAAAACCCAATTGCCGGAAAAGTAAATTTTTCTTTCGTTTCCGCTCTGACAGAATTATTGCAGGGAATGCCTGATCGCAGTCGGGATATTCTTGAAGCTCGTTTCGGCATCATTTCCGGAGAAACGAAGACGCTCGAAGAAATCGGGCAATCATATCATATTACCCGGGAGCGCGTCCGCCAGGTAGTAGGACATGGTTTGCGGGTGATTCGACAGAAACGGGAACACCCGTTGTTTGAGGCGGTGAAGGAACTGATCGAATCAACGCTTCGGGAAAATGACGGCATAATGGAATCAGAAACTTTGAAAAAGAAACTGACTGATGGTGATAATCGGGAAGCGGGCGCATTGTTTGCTTTTCTCGAATGCCTCCCGTCAGTGCGGCATGAGAAAGAAAATAAAAACCGAAAATCGATATATGTGCTCTCCGATTTCTCATTTGAGAAATGGGAGTCTATCCACGAGAATGCGAAAACGGTGCTTGGAAAAGCCGGCAAGGTTCTCGAATGGGAGGATTTTTTGAAACACCTGAAGAAAGAGCATCCCGATATTACCGTAGAAAATCTCCGCCGTTTTCTTCAGGTCTCGGCCGAAGTATTGGAAAATGTTTTCGGTCAGTGGGGATTGTCCCATTGGAGCGATATCCGTCCGCGTGGTACGAGAGAAAAGGCTCGTTTGATATTGAAGACCGTCGGAAAGCCGCTTCACTTCCGTGAAATCGCCCGATTGATCGATGAATATCATCTCCATCGAACGAATCGGAAAACACATCCGCAGACCGTGCATAATGAACTGATCAAGGACACCGGTTTCGTCCTGGTGGGTCGTGGTATTTATGCCCTTTCCGAGTGGGGATATCGGAAGGGAACGGTGAAGGATGTCGTGACTGATATTCTCAAGAAAGCAGGAAAGCCGATGACCAAGGAGGCAATTTTGACCGAGGTACTCAAGGTGCGTGAGGTCAAACGATCGACTATTTCTATCAATTTGAATCTTTTTTTTGAACGATCCGGAAAGAATCTCTATTCGGTGAAAGGGGAGCGTGGGCAGGGTTGACCCAGCACCTATTTGTCACCTCATTTGATTGAGTGATACTGTGTGCGAGGGCATTTGAAAAGTTTTTTACGTTATATGCCGGTCTCCTCGCGCCTTTGGCGCTGTGCTAAATAGGTGCTGGGTTGATAAGAGTGTCGGAATACGGGATAATGAAGGAGACGTATCGTTACATAAAGCAGCGGGGTGATTTTTTAAAACTAACAGGAGTCTCAGAGAACCATCTGAGATATCTTTCCGACATGAATACTTTCCGAGAATTTTTTCAACCTATTTTCGGTATGTTTGGCGCCATGCTTGATGTATGGTTTGTCGTGCTTCCTTTCGTTTTCTTTTTTCTGTTCAAATTGCTGTGGATGAAGTATGCTCGTCGCAAATATATCGGCACTCTCAGTTGGATGCTTCTTGAAATTATCCCGCCTCGGGAACTGGAGAAGAGCCCGAAGCTGATGGAGTCGATTTTCGCCGGTTTGGCGGGTGTCATCAAAAATGCCAATCCGATCGAAATCTATGTGCAGGGATTTTTGCCGGATTATTTCAGTTTGGAGCTTGTCGGTACCGAGGGAATAGTGCACTTTTATATCCGTACCCAAACCAAGTATCGCAATCTTTTGGAGGCGCATTTTTATGCACAATATCCGGATGTCGAGATTATCGAGGTACCGGATTATATCGCGAATGTCCCTGTGACCATCCCGAATAAGGATTGGGATCTTTGGGGCACTGAATTCGAATTCGTGAAACCCGACGCGTATCCCATACGGACATACACGAACTTTGAAGAGGATGTGACGGGGAAAATGATCGATCCTTTGGCGGGACTGACGGAGGTTATGGCGCAGACAGGGCCGGGACAGCATCTCTGGCTTCAGTATTTGATCTGTCCTCGTGGGCAGGAGGGGGCCTGGGTGAAGGAATACGGTATGACCGTCGTGAATAAGATTATCGGCAAGGCTCCGGAGGAAGCCATTGGTATTTTGCGACGTATGGGTCATGATTTTTTCGAAGTGGGATCCAATCTCCATAAGGGGTTGCTCGCGCAGGAAATCGAATTCACCGGATTAGAAGCCGAGAAGAAAGAGCTTGGTCCGGTGGAATTCCGTTTGACTCCGGGTGAGAAGGATGTCCTGAAAGCGGTGCAGGCGAATATTGGGAAACAGCAATTCCAAACGAGAATGCGTTTTCTGTATATCGGAAGGAAAGAGGGCTTCGACCGGTCATTGATCTCGGCTTTTATCGGCGGTATCAAACAATTCAATGATATGAATCTGAACAGTCTGAAACCGAATGATAAGACGAAGACGACGGCGAATTTTTTGTTTGCCCATGACCGGCTTCGCTTCCGGCAGCGCGTGATCCATACGCACTATCGTGACCGCGACTGGGACAGCGCGAGCGACCCGTTCTTTCTCAGTAGCGAAGAGCTCGCGACGCTGTACCACCTGCCTGATATGGCGGTGACGACGCCGACTATGACCCGTGTGGCCGCCAAGCGCGGAGGAGCTCCTGCGAATCTCCCCGTCGAATAATTTCTCTCCTCTATCTGCCTCAATTTTATAAAGGTCCGACCTTGGGATGGGTCTGAAGGTCGGACCTTTATAAAATCCTTCTCCTATCTCTCAACTCTCTCTTCTAACCTCTCGCGCATATGGCTTACAGTGAAATCGCTTTCTTTGCGAAAACAAATTTTCGAAATCAGGAGCGCCCTTTCGGCATCAAAACCGATGATCGGCGTCGTCATATGTACCTTATCGGAAAAACCGGTATGGGGAAGACGAATTTGCTCGAGAATCTGGTGATTCAGGATATCCAGAAGGGACAC
The DNA here is from genome assembly GCA_964537075.1 of uncultured Bdellovibrionales bacterium. Classification (GTDB taxonomy): domain Bacteria; phylum Patescibacteriota; class Minisyncoccia; order Moranbacterales; family UBA1568; genus CAYTED01. The sequence continues at coordinate 6,496 of CAZIBB010000039.1, forward strand.
GGTGTCGCCTATATCGACCCGCACGGCGATACGGCGGAGAAATTGCTCAAGGCGATCCCGGCTGATCGTATCAATGATGTCATTTATTTTAATCCGGCCGATCAGGATTTCCCGATCGCGTTCAATGTGATGGAGAAGGTGAATGAGGAATACCGACACCTGGTCTCCTCGGGTCTTATCGGCGTGTTCAAGAAAATCTGGGCTGATTCCTGGGGGCCGCGTTTGGAATATATCCTTCGGAATGCGATTCTCGCGTTGCTCGAATACCCGGGATCGACGCTCCTCGGTGTGACCCGCATCCTCGTGGACAAATCGTATCGTGATCGTGTGGTGGAGAAAATTACCGATCCAGTAATCCGATCCTTTTGGGTGGATGAATTTCCGAAATGGAATGATCGTGTCTTGCAGGAAGTCATTTCTCCGATTCAGAACAAAGTGGGACAATTCCTGTCAAGCTCGCTCATCAGGAATATCGTCGGTCAGACGATTTCATCTTTCGATATTCGGGAGATCATGGACAGTAAGAAAATTCTCATCATGAACCTCTCGAAGGGACGCATCGGCGAGGACAACAGTGCCCTTCTCGGCGCGATGATGATCACCAAAATTCAGCTGGCTGCGATGGGACGTGTCGATATTCCCGAAGAGACCCGAAATGACTTCTATCTCTACGTTGATGAGTTTCAGAATTTCGCAACCGAATCGTTCGCGAACATTCTTTCGGAGGCTCGCAAGTATCACCTGAATCTTATTCTGGCGAATCAATATGTCGAGCAGATTGATGAGAAGGTGCGCAATGCCATTTTCGGCAATGCGGGCACGATCGTCGCATTTCGCGTAGGCGCCATGGATGCGGAGTTTCTCGAGAAGGAGTTTGAGCCGGTATTCATGTTGAATGATCTGGTGAATCTTCCGAAATACCATATCTATCTCAAGCTCATGATCGACGGTATCTCGGGAGATGCCTTCAGCGCCGTCACTCTGCCTCCGATCGCCATCACAACGACCGAGGAGAACGAAGAGAAGGTCATTCGGATTTCCCGTGAGCGTTATACGAATAGTCGTGCCGAAGTGGAGGACAAGATCAGGCGGTGGAGCGGCATGCTCTCCGAAGAGGAAAAGAAAGTATTGCTTGAGAAAAATCGTCCGACTATTTCAGCACTTGCCGAATCGAAAGCCATACATTCCATAAAGCCTGTAAATCAGGGTTCCTCCAAGACATCAACGACGACGGTAGGAGCAAGCGCTCCGCCGAGACGAGCGACAGTCGAGCCGTTGAAAGCATCTCTATCCGTACAAGAGAGGGAAACGCCTCTGATAGTGGCGAAATATGATCTGCCAGGAACGTCTCCGCGAAGTCATCCTGAAAGTGTTTTGGGAGAAGTGAGTATCGGAAAAGATGTTCATGAACCGGAAAATCCGGAGGAAAAAAGAATAGCTCCTATTCATGATGAAACGAAAGAAGCTCCGGTGAAAATAATGTACGAAGCGAGTTGCGATACCTGCGGTACTGATATCGAGGTGCCGTTCAAACCGGATGGGAAGCGGCCGACTTTTTGCCGGGACTGTCTCCGTGATTATCAGCGGGCGACCGCCAAGGTGCGGGATGCGGATCAGCGGAAAAGACAGAATGAAGAATCGGTGACGATAAAAGAAAAGAGGCCGATAGCGACGGAGAAGCGGACGGAAAGACAGATGGAACCACTGGTGTATGTTTCTCCCGACCAGCCGATGATGCTTTCTCAGGTAGCCCACATGGAACCGAAGAAGATAAAGACA
>CAZIBB010000040.1:0-8234 GCA_964537075.1 uncultured Bdellovibrionales bacterium
AAAATGATCTCGGTGAGATCAAGGAGGGATTTGTTGAGGCGATCGGCGAAGATTTCGCGACGGAGATCCTTCAAAAAAATGGTTTGACTCTTCTTTCGCTCGTCGTTGAAAAAAATGAGGTATCTTTTAATCGCCAATTCCAAAAACTTTGGGAGGGCGTGAATCAGCGTGAATTGGCTATATTTTTTCGTCAGCTTGCGACGCTGATCGAGGCCAAGGTGCCGGTAACGAGTTCTCTTCAATCAGTCGCGCTGCAGACGAGCAATGAATATCTTCGCACGATCACCCGTGAAATGAGCGAGGATATCGATGATGGTATGCCGTTCTCCGAAGCCTTGGAGCGTCATAAGGATGTTTTTTCTCCTTTGGTCATCAATATGGTGAAGGCCGGTGAGATATCCGGCGGATTGCAGCGTTCGATCAAGTATGTGGCGGACAATATCGAGAAGAATTATTATATGACATCAAAGATTAAAGGGTCGCTCATGTACCCGGGGTTTGTCATCGGCGCTGCATCCATTATCGGATTTCTCGTGATCACCTTCATCTTGCCGAAGATTACGGGAATCATCAAAGAGATGGGAATAGCAGTGCCATGGTATACCAAGGCGCTCATGTGGCTCGGGGATTTCATGCAGGCGTATTGGTGGGCGGTGCTCATCGTCATCGCCGGCGCCATAGTCGGATTCATGTATTATATGAATAGCGAATCAGGACGGAAAGATATGGAGGAACTCACGCTGAAAATTCCTGTCATTGGTACGATTGCGAGTCGTCTGTACCTCATTCGTTTCGCTGAAAATCTTTCCGCGCTTCTTTCGGGTGGTATCCCTATCGTGCGGGCACTCACAGTCGTAGCAGATGTGGTCGGGAACGGCGTCTATAAACGGATCATTCTCAGGGCGGCGGACAATGTCCGTACCGGGGGAATGATGAGTCAGGCACTTGTGAATGATCCTGCTATTCCGCCGATGGTGGCGCAGATGGTGAAGATCGGCGAAGAAACGGGCTCGACGACCCAGGTATTGAAAGCGGTATCAGATTTCTATTCACAGGAGGTGGATATGCTGACCAAGAATATGATGTCTCTCATCGAACCGATACTTATCGTGGTACTCGGTATCGGGGTCGCCATCATGGTTGTGGGCATTCTCCTCCCTATTTACAATATCGCCGGACAGCTTTAGGTGTTTCCCCCCTCTCATTTCTCAGGATGGGGTAGGGGGAGGTAGACAATATAATTGAATAGCTTTAAAATAGAAGTATAGTGTTATGGTGTGGTATACTGAAGGTGTAAATGAGAGCCAATTTCTCAAAGTAAACATAAAAAGAGAGGAGGTGAGAATATGAAAAATACGAAAGTTTATCTGCCGAAAGCGCAGGGATTTACCCTTATCGAGCTCCTTATCGTCATTGCCATCATTGGTATTCTCGCCTCGATTGTATTGGTGAGCTTGAGCGGAGCTCGTATCAAAGCGAATACGGCTGCCCTCAAGTCTACTACTGCTGGTTTATCAAGTGCGGTTGCTTTGTGTTGTGATTCAAACCTGAATACACTGGCAACAACTGCGGGAGCCGAGTTGTGTAGTGACCCTATCGGATCGCTCCTTCCTTCGGCTACGGATCTGAAAGGAACTGGTGTGACATATGCAGAGACGTCTTCATGCAGTGATGCAACACCGACTATTACGGCAACACTCGCAGGGCATCCTGAGGTGTCTTGTAACGGTGATATCGTTATTTCCAGTACTGGAGTCACGTACCCAACTGGTTGTTAGTAGAAAGCACATTTAATTTTCTGAGTCAGTTTATATGAAAAATACAAAAGGGTTTACCCTTATCGAACTCCTTATCGTCATTGCCATCATTGGTATTCTCGCCTCGATCGTATTGGTGAGCTTGAGTGGTGCAAGGACAAAGGCGACGACCGCTGCATACAAGTCTTCGGTAGCCAGTCTGGCTTCGGCTGTCGTATTGTGCTGTGATGCAACGACAAATACACTGCAGACGACCGCTGCTGGTGATGTGTGTAACCCTGCGGTAGGAGCGCTTCTCCCAACGGCAACGCAATTAAAGGCAACGGGAGTTACTTATGCTGTTGGGGCAGCGTGTAGCACAGCGACACCATCATTGACGGTTACCCCTACTGGATTGCCAAATACATCTTGTAACGTGGCGACAACCGTTTCAGTAACAGGTGTAACTTATCCTACTGGTTGCTAGCGCGATTGATGTGATCTGGGACATATCGTCTCTCGAGAACATAAAAACAGACCGCTTTCGGGCGGTCTGTTTTTATTGTTTCTTTTTTCTGGTAAAATGAAGGAATGATAATTCTCTTTTTTCTCGGTCTCGGACTTATCGCAGGAAGTTTTCTCAATGTCGTCGCGCTCTCTCTGGAGCGGGAGGAAGATTTCGTTTCGCGGCGTTCGGCTTGTCCGAAATGTGGCAAGCTCATTGCCTGGTATGACAATATCCCGCTCTTCTCATTTCTTTTGCTTCGAGGGAAATGCCGGACTTGCGATCAAAAGATTTCTTGGCAGTATCCGGCGGTAGAGGCGGTGACAGGGATTCTCTTTCTCCTGGTAGGAATGTATTTTTTTGACTTTTTTGAGGTGACTGCATGGATGGAGACAGTATGGCTTCTCGGACTCGTTTCTCTCTTCATCGTGATCGCTCTCTATGATGCACGGACGATGGAAATTCCTATCACACTCCTTTGGATGGGAGGGATTTGGACGATTGTATTTCTTCTCCTCTCGGATTTCTTCGGAATATCGAGCGGACTGAGCGTACTTTCATTGGAGCGAACTATGTCTGGTCTCGCCGCGGCCTTCGGAGCGTGGGCATTTTTCGCGAGCCTCTCCTACGTCTCCAAAGAAACCTGGATGGGCTGGGGCGATGCCTGGCTCGCGCTCGTGATCGGACTCGCCGTCGGTATTCCGGATATTATCTTCGCGCTCACGATCGCCTTCGGTATCGGTGCACTCTATGCGAGCGGTCTCATCCTTTGGCAGGGGAAAAATATGAAAACCAAGGTCCCATTCGGCCCCTTCCTCGTTTTTGGCGCTATCATACATATTCTCCTCACGCAGATATTCCCTTTCACCTATGGAATGATCTTCTAAAGATAGCCTGTCTATATACAATAAAATATCTGAGGGAATGTCATCATGGGCATTCTTTTTATATGTGCATATCTCGTGTAATGTATTTAACAACATTTTATATAAAGAAACATTTATACACTAACTGACGGCCGTCAGTTAGTGTATAGGTTTGTGAATGTGAGATAGAGGAGGGAGAGAATAAATAACGGAGGGGAAAGAAAGGGAAGGAGGTGAGAATGAATGTTTGGTTAGGAAAAGATTGGAATATCAGAAGAATTGAGAATGGAAAATATTTTAGGATAAAAAAATGACCTTTCGCACAGTGTTCTGTACAAAAGGTCGGGGGCGCATGGGATTCGTTTGGGCAAATCCGCTAGAGTGGTATCGTCGTGAGTTTGCGACGACGGGTCGCGATGGTCAGGAGGCCGAGGCCGGCGAGCAGGAGTACGTAGGTTTCCGGCTCAGGGATGGGTGTTCCGATGCTTATCGGTCCGAATGGGCTGATCACGGGGATGTTGCCATTTTGCACTTGCGTTGGGATGGAATCCGCGGTGCGGAAGTTGTCCCAGAGGCAGTAGCTCGATCCGGTATTGTAGGTGTCATTTTGACAGCCGAGTGAGAGGTCGATTGAACCGAGATTCGCAAAATTGATTGCGAGAGTCTGCCAGCCGAGGGTCCATGGTGCGGTGTAGCCCGTCTCCGTCGCCCCGAAGATATCGTAGAGCGTGCCATTGATGCCGATGAGTTGACGATCGTTGGATGGTGGGACAGTATCGCGTCCCATGAAGGCGAAGTCCATGAGGAGATATGCCTTGTCGATATTGACCGGATTGTTGAAGTCGACCAGAGTCACCAGTTGGTTGGGGAACAGCGGATTGATGATATCAGCGCTCGTTCCAGCAATCATCTTGAGAAGATGGGTGCTTTCCGTCGGCATCAGAGTCGTTCCGTTGGACTCTGTTGATAACTGGACGACCGCCCGGGAAGCGATTCCCTGGGTGAGGGTCATACCATTGTCGGCGAGGGTGGGGCCACCCTCGAAGGAGGTGATAAGGGTGGCGGATGCCGACCCTAATCCCATTGTCATCCCCAAAATGAGGACACAGAAATTTTTCAAGCCTTTCATGGGGAGACTCCTTTGTAAGAAAGCAGTTGGGAAAGATCGGATCGAAATAAAACAGCGGTTGCACCGCTCCAAAAGCGGAACAACCGCTCTCGGTAGCAAGAGGAACGACTATTTTTCGATTGCTGGTATCATAGCGGAAAAGTGGGATTTTGTCAATGTCAGGTGGAGGTGGTAGAATAGAATCAATGAGCAGGGAACAAGGAACATAAAGCATGGAACATAGAACAGAGGACAAGAGAGGAAGATTTATCAAGGTCCGACCTTGATAAATTACGAAGAAACAAAAACGTATGATGATACAAAAAATGTTTTGGATATTTATACAGCGGTCGTTCCGCCTGCGGGCGGTGCGTCCGCTGTTTCACGACCGCTCCCTTCGTGGGTTTACTTTGGTGGAGCTGATGGTGGTGATGGCGATGACGGCTATCATGATATCGGTAACGCTCGTTTCGCTTGGCGATGCCAGGGATCAGAAGGTGGTGGAAGGGGAGGCGCGGAAATTCGCGGCGACGATTCGGGAGGCGCAGAATTATGCTCTGACGGGGAAACAATTCGTATCTGGTCGTGTAACTTGCAGTGTCGGGATAGATAGTATCGATGAAGGTGATGAGGATTATAGAGTTCGTTATTCTTATCGTAATGGAATAGATTGTAGTAGTGGTGCATTAGGTGATCAATTTATTGCAAATACTCTTGCCAACAGTGTGACGTTTTCGAGCACTACAAACGCTTTTTCTTTCTCTGTTCCGCGCGGGGAGACCGGGTTGGCATCTACTCTTCAAGTCCAATTGAACAAGGGGTCTGCAACGTATTCGGTGTGTGTTTATCCGACCGGGAGAGTGGAGGATAAGTCGGGGACGAGTTGCTAGGGTGGGTCCGAATAACGGTCGTTCCGCTTCTGGAGCGGTGCGTCCGCTGTTCGGAAGCAGGGAACAAATTTTTCAAGCAGAAATTTAAAACAGCGGTCGCACCCCGATGAAATAATTCAGAAATTTCACGGGGTAAACCTCTCAAAAAGGGGAACGACCGCTCAATACAGTATGATGAAAAAACAAAAAATAATGGATACGTTCATTTCGATTTTCGAACAGCGGAGAGAAAACAGCGGACGCACCGCTGATAGAATCAGCGGAACGACCGCTCATGGTTTTCAAACAGCGGACGCACCCCTCAAAAAGGGGAACGACCGTTGTTTGAATATCGCAAAGGGATTTTCGATAAACGAGGTGATGATTTCGATGTTTATCATGTCGGTGGGGATCGTGACAGTGATCAGTCTGTTCTCGAATGGATTTATCAATTCTCAGTTTGACCGTGATCGTATCGTGGCAGCAGGCTTGGCGCAGGAGGGCGTGGAATTGGTGAAAAATATTCGGGATAATGATTTTGCCGTAGGGGGGAATGGGTTTACTGGATTTGGGAATCTCTCATCAAACAGGGATGTGTGTGGTTTGGATTATACTGATACGCAGTTTGTTACCACTGGAAATATATCATTGCGAAATTGCTTCGGGAATGGTGGGGGTGGGAATGTGGAGAGAAGATTTTCGCTTGTACCCTCCGGAGGGTATTTTACCAATCCATACAGCGATTCCGGTACGGTTACAAAGTTCGCCCGAACGATTTATATCGATTATGATTCCGCTGGTCCATCGGCATCGGTGACGAGTATGGTCTGGTGGGGCGGGAATGATACGCTGCCATCGGGAGTTTTGGATGGTGATAATAATCCGTCTGTGGTCTCGGCATGCACCGCCGCAAATAAATGCGTGTATTCTAAAATGCAATTGGAAAATTGGAAACCGTGATGAGAAGAGATTAGAAGAGAGAGCTTAGAGATTAGGAAAGAGAGAAGATTTTAAATTAGCGGACGCACCGCTTAAAAAGCGGAACGACCGCTCCTGATTATGAAATCAATACAGAAAAAACTGAAGGGACTGAGTTTGCTCGAAGTCATGGTCTCGATGGGGATTTTCTCTTTGATGATGGTGGCGGTGGCGGGAATTTTCGGCAGTAGTATACAAAGTTCGCGCGCCAACAGAGATATTCAACATAATTTGGAGAGCGCCCAATTCACCATGAATGATATCGCCAAGCAACTTCGGACGAGCACCATCATAGACTCTTCTTCGACTGGGGTCCGATTCTATGATTATTCACAAGGAGCGTGTATCGAATATCGGAAAAATTCCGGAGAGAATTATGTCGAACGCGCCTCGACTGCCACGACGCGGGTGCTGTGTATCTCTTCGCTCTCATTGGGGACATATGCTCGGGTGACGATCGGTGATGTCGTACCGAGATTCAATGTCGTTTCGTCGGTACTCAATACGACCGCCGGCAAGGTGACTATGGTTTTCGTCGTCAAGGAAACAAGTGATTCGACGCGGAGTGTGACGGTGCAGACAACCGTATCTTTGCGGGATTATGTGGAATCGGGCGTGTTGCAGGCGAATTGAGGTATTTGCCCCCACACCAACTATAAAACAGAGAATATCAAGGTCGGTCCTTAAGAAGGATCCCAAGGACCGACCTTAATATTCGGAGAGAGATGAAAATTATGATTGAGATGAAATGACATGGAAAAGAATGGGGCGAAAACGAGGATAGGGAAGTTGCGAACGGAGCTTGATCGGCATCGATATTTGTATCATGTCTTGGATCAGCCGGAGATTTCCGATGAGGCGTATGATTCGCTGTTTCATGAGTTGGTGGCGCTGGAAAATGAATTTCCGGAATTTGAAACGGAGACGAGTCCGACGAAGCGGGTGGGTGATACGCCACTCTCGAAATTTGAGAAAGTGGCGCATGCATCGAGACAGTGGTCTTTCGATGATGTTTTTGATTTCGTTGAATTGCGGGAGTGGGATGAAAAATTGAAGCGACTACTCGAGAAATCAAAACCCCTCCCTACCCTCCCCTTGGAAAGGGGAGGAGGAGAAAATGGCGGTATCGAATACTGTTGCGAGTTGAAGATTGATGGATTGAAGATGGTGCTCACCTATGAAGAAGGCGTGCTCGTGCGTGCAGCGACTCGTGGCGACGGCGAAATCGGAGAAAATGTCACGCAGAATGTCCGGACGATTCAGAGTGTTCCTCTCGTTTTGAATGAGCCGATCGATATCACGGTCGTCGGAGAAATTTGGCTTCCTGGGAAGGAGCTCGAACGGATCAACGCGGAACGGATTGCTTCGGGAGATCAGGTATTCGCGAATGCGCGCAATGCCGCGGCGGGGACGATACGACAGTTGGATTCGAGGGTGGCGGCGAGCCGGAAATTGGATAGTTTTATTTACGATATAGATGAGTTTAGAGATGAGAGAGTAGGAAATAGAGTGGGAAACGAAGATTTTCAAACAGCGGTTGCACCGCTCCAAAAGCGGAACAACCGCTCTAACGAGCAGCTAAAAAGGGGAATGATCGCACCAAAGACGCAGGTGGAGGAATTGGAACTTTTGAAACGATTGGGATTCAAAGTGAATCCGCAGTATCGACTGTGTAAAAATGTCGATGAAGTGGAAAAATATTATGAGGAGTGGTCGGAGAAGAGACATACACTCGCGTACGGTCTCGACGGTATCGTCATCAAGGCGGATAGCTGCGCAGTCCAAGAAATGCTCGGGTATACCGGGAAGTCACCGCGATTTGGTATCGCCTATAAATTTCCTGCCGAGGAGGCGACGACTTGCGTGGAGAACATAACGATTCAGGTCGGTCGGACGGGTGTGCTCACGCCGGTCGCACATCTCCGACCCGTTCGGATCGCGGGTTCGACGGTCAGCCGCGCGACGCTCCACAATGCGGATGAGATTATGCGTCTCGATGTGAGGATCGGCGATACGGTCGTCCTCCGCAAGGCGGGCGATATCATTCCCGAGGTAGTATCGGTCGTGACGGCGCTTCGAACCGGAAAAGAAATAGTCTATCGGTTCCCGGAAGTTTGTCCGGTATGTGGAAGCAAGGTGAGTAAACACGGAACATGGAACATGGGACATGGA
>CAZIBB010000041.1:0-7382 GCA_964537075.1 uncultured Bdellovibrionales bacterium
ACCATCGGCATCCTCTTCATCACCCTCTCCATCACTCTAATCGCTGTGCTCATCAGTATGAGGACTGAAAAAAAGGACTAGTCCGATTATTATCTTAGAATCTAAGGTATTCTTTTTCAAACTTTGATTTCTTCTCCCATCCTCGTATCAGGGAGCTCCGCGCGAAAAGAATCACTAGAAATTCTCGACACCCAAAAAGAACAGAAGCTCCAACTGGAGGAAGTGAAGCGCCTTTGGAGGCTTCCATAAGGGTGTCGAAGAATTTATCGATTCGTTCGCAGGAGAGAGTTTCTTTGGTTTACTTTTCTTTGCGGACAAAGAAAAGTAAGAAAGAAAGATTGTTTTAAGAAAAACTTTCTGGATCCCGGGTCGGAGCCCGGGATGACAAAAAGAGAGGTAATGATGACAGTATACCCAAGGAGATATATAATGACGATATGAAGACACTCTCGATTATCGTCCCAGCCTATAATGAAGAAAAGAATATCCGACCCTTCTATGACAAATTCAAGGCCGTATTTGTGTCGCTTCATGATCGATATTCCTACGAGCTCATTTTCATCAATGATGGGAGCGAGGATCATACCAATGACGAAATAGAAAAAATCGTCGCTCTCGACAGCCATGTGAAATATATCGACTTTTCACGAAATTTCGGCAAGGAAATAGCGACGACTGCCGGTATCAATCTTTGCTCTGGGGATGCCTGTATAATGCTCGACGCCGATCTCCAGCACCCTGCCGAACTCATTCCTCAATTCATCCGGAAATGGGAGGAAGGATTCGAGGTGGTCGTCGGTATCCGGGAAAAAAGCAGGAGCGACTCCTGGATAAAAATTATAGGAGGGAAAGTCTTCTACTGGTTGCTCAATCAGATCGCCGATACGAAGATCATCCCCAACGCGACTGACTTCCGGCTGCTCGACCGCACCGTCATTGATGAGTTCAACCGCTTCAGCGAGACCAAGCGCCTCACGCGCGGTCTCATCGACTGGCTCGGGTTCAAACGCGCCTACATCACCTTCCAGGCCAATGAGCGCCTCCATGGGACGGCGAGCTATAGCATCTGGAAACTCGCCAAACTGGCTTTCCATAGTTTCGTATCACTCAGCCTCTTCCCGCTAAAGCTCGCCGGTTACATCGGTATTTTCATCACGATGCTCTCCCTCATTTCCGGCACATACATATTCCTCGGGAAATATTTCTTTCACTGGTATTGGGCACTCACCTTCTCCGATGCCGAAGACCTCGCCATTTTCATCGTGTTCCTCGTCGGCATTCTCCTCATGTCTATCGGACTCATCTCCCTCTACATCGCGAATATCCACGAAGAAGTCATCAAACGCCCCCTCTACGTCATGCGAAGAAACAAGTTCAAATCAGACGATAAATAGGCTTTACAAAGCTGAGATCAGCCACTTTCATTAGACGCAAATTAGACGATTCATAGACGATAATTATTCATCTGCTAAAATAATTATATATTTGGGAAACCCACTGATCCCTACTTCGACAGGGTGACCGCTAAAAAAGTCCGAGCAATTCTGCCACGGACTTTTTTAATTTAAATACCAAAACCCTCCCCCTAACTGAAGAAATATTTGATATTTTTTGAAAAGTTTAAATTAATACTTCAGATAAAAAGTAATTCTGCAACCGCCTCAATTAATTGATGATGATCATTTCCACTGTGTTGCTCCAGCAAAACAGCTAACTCATCTAAAGTAAAATCTCTATAGTTTGGATCCAAACCATTTAAATCACACAAAACAGAAAAAACGAGACACGCTGTTCTCTTGTTTCCATCAACAAATATATGATTTTTTATAATAAAATAAAGATATGCAACAGCCTTCTCCTCATGAGATGCATATATATTCTTTCCAAAATAAGAGCTATTCACACTGGAAACAAGAGCTTCACTCCTTTCGGCAGAGTATTCTGCTATAGGAAAAGAAACAAGCCTCTCATCATAGAGAAGCTTGTATATGTTGCAGATGTTTTCTGATGTTAGCTGTTGAAATTTCTTTCTTTCCCTCATCATAATCACGCAAAGACTTGAGAACGGCTTTGTTCTCATTTAACTGCTTCCGAGCAACGGCCTGAAAGCTTTTTTTATTCCCTTGTTTCTTAAAAAGTTTAAACATACTTTTTTGATAAACAATCTATATTCTAAATCTTTCATTCATTATACTAGATTCGACCGATAATCCCTAGGGAAAGATTCATTACGAGACCTGTAATTATAGGTTTTTAGCAACTAAAAGTCAATATTTACGAGGAAAACCATCAACTATCCCCTCAGCTTCAATTTCTCGCGGATGATGATGGCGAGGCTGATAATGACGAAAAGAGAGCTCATCCAAATGGAAACTAATTCCTTGGTCGGATTCAGTGATGGACCGAAACCACCTGAGCGCTCCGGGGAAATTAAAATAAAAACAAACGAAAGAACAATCCAAATAATTCCAAAACGAAGCCATTTCTTGAATATAGTGTCATTGATGAAAAAAAGAAATGCAGATACGGCACTAAAAGAAAAGGAAATCAACACAAGAGGTTCAGCAAATGTTTTCTTAAAATTACTAAAAAAACAAATCTCCTTCAATGAAGCATTACATAATCCATATTGATAAGGATAAAAAATAGCATACCCAATAACAATTCCTAGCACTGAAAATAAAGCTACTACAATTCTCCACCAATATGTTTTTTCCATATATTTTCTTTTAATACATTATTTTTAGTGTCCCCTGCTCCGTTATTATACTCGGAATAATCATTCCTGATAACTTCTCCTTGATTGGTCGACTGGCGATATCATCATTCTCACTTTCATCAAGATCTGTTGGTACCATCATCACTGCCGTCAAATTTTCCTTCGGTCGGTAATGCGTCTCCACGAAAGTTTCGCCGATATTCGCATGCATAGCCAATACACGATATCCACCACTTTTCTTCTCGACTGACCATTTGTATTTCAACTCCGCAGATACAGGAGACCCTACACCATCATACGAGAGAGTATCAATCCCGAAAACGATTCGATTATTCTTCTCTTCATACCGAGAGAAACGGATTTGAAGCGTATGACCTGCTTCATCGGTAAGAGTGGCATATTGAGATCCCTCCACTCGAGGACTCGGTTGGGATGACAATATCGTAACTAACGAAAGGTTGTCGACGCCGATGATATCCAGCTTTTGCGTTGCGGAATTGAAAACAATCTTCGCCTCAGGGGCTGACTTATCAATCTTGATAATCATCATCTTCATCTCCTCTTTATTCCCGACTTTATCAGTTGAGAAATATTGAACAGTATGGACACCCTCCTCTGAAATTATGAACGGATCAGAATATATATTCCATATTGCGCCATTATCCAGTGAGTACTCAGTTTTCTCGACTCCAACTCCACCCGCATCATCCTCTGCTGAAAGAGTCACGGTAACAGTATCCGTAAACCAATCATCGGCTCCGTGCGTACCAGAAAGTGATATATCTGTCGTCGGAGGATTGATATCGAGCACTGCAACACCATCAGGCACTGGGATAACTTTATAATCATTCGTTCCATCACCATCCATATCCGCCTTCAGTGGTGACAGGTCAGCAATCCCCGTTTCAGGGATATCGAGCTTCACTATCGTATCAGCCGTCGTCGGGAGATTGAGGAATGTCGTATGCGAAATAATTTCATCGCCTGACTCCATCGAATTCACTTCCTCGAGCTTCAGGGTATACGACCCTTCGGCATATCCGTCCATCTCGACACGGATATGCTCGCCCATTCCGAAACCGACATATTTCCGATCTCCGAATTGATAATAATAGCTATTCGGAATCCCCTCTTCGAAGACGGTATGTTCTTCACCATCAATTAATACTTTCTTCGGTCCGGTGTGATGACCCGCATCATCATAGAGATGGATGTCAAGCGGGGAATAGAGAGACATCCGGAGGCGATTCACTTCGACATCGAGACCATCTGGGCTTGGTCGAGAATTCTTGATATTCTCAGGTAACGATACATTTAAATTTTCAATTATGTCTGAAAGAATTTTTCTCACCGGAGTAACTTCAAAAAGATCTTTATGTTTTCTCTCTGTAGTTAAAGGATCATCGTATGACCACAAATCCACCCAATACCGCTTCACGTTCGGAGCGGTAGCCATCATCAATGCGCTCGGCGTGACCACCACTTCATCCCCATCAACCGTAAATTCCGGCTCATAAATTGGTTCGTATTCACCTATTCCCATACATGATGGTACTTTGCCACCGGCAGAGTGACACTGTGCCTTCTCTTTCTCTGTATATTTCACTCCGCTCACCGTGTCCAATCCCCAACCGGCAATTTGGGTCACTTCTACTGTCGCCGGCGACACCCAATTATCTATTCGTTCATGCATTTCATTTGCCTGCGTCAAAAACTTTTCACGCAACGTATTTTCAATCTCCACTTCATCATTTGCCGGTTCACTCCGACCATCCCCACTGCCGGTGAGGAACTGTCTAAATTCTCCATAAGAATTGATAGCATCTCCATAAGCGTCCTTGAAATTCTTGTACCGTGTCCGATCCGAAACGAAATTCACGAATGGATTCCCATCGAACCGATCGAAATATTTCTTCGAAGGCAGGAGTCCGTACGCTCCCGGCATATTCTCTGCAAAAGTTCGCGCGTCTTCGCGAGATATAAGTGTCCCAAGTAATGCCGACTCATCGTATCCATAAAGCATCGAAAGCATCGCAAGTGGCGTTCCCATCTGTGGCGTTCCCACGAAAATAATCTTATCAACCTGATCCGACTTTCCCTGCCTCTCAAGCTCCATCATGAGGGCCTTGGCGAAGAGTCCACCATTCGAATGAGCGATGATCATCGCCTTCCCTGACTTCGACGACTGAGCGAGCTTCAGAATATCAGCGACGGCTGAATGCATCACCCCATCATCATAGAGCGTCCCATCGTGCACGATATCCTCGACGTTCATTCGCCAATCATACGCGAAAGCCTGATAATCATTGATTGTTCCTAATTCTTTCAAATTCGCGAGATCGTTCAGGAATGATTTATAGATATTTCCTCCGACGACCGGCAGTACCACCTCATCCAGCGCACCGTCCGCTTTGGTATAGACTCTCTCAATACTTCTCCCATCTTCATCCAAAAAAAGATTTTCAACGTCATTACCGAAATGATTCGGAACCCAGAGTTTATCCTCTAGCCCAAGCACACCAGCCTTATACAGTCGGCTCGACTTTATCCCAGGAAGAAACATTACATTTGAAAAACAGTTTTCCGTACAAGTCGGCTTCGGTGCAAACGGATCAGCCCCAAGCCAAGGGTTGAAAAGAATTCCATCGGAAACCTTGTCACCCAAACCATTCGGATTGGTCGAATGATACGGTCCGGAAGCATCACCCCACCAGTTGTTTGTCATATCAATGTCACCCGGATACAAGAGGTTATTTTTCGCGCCGAATCCGATATTTCCGTGAATGCTATTGTTATGAGCGGTCAGGCCCATTCCGGTGAAATAATAAATACCCATGGAGCCAGCGCCGGCGAGCTCAGAATCTTCCAAACTCAAAGTACCACCCCAATTGAGAATATGATATGCGAAACTGTCGGAGAATTTCGCATTTTTAATCGTTATGTCTGATCCGAGATTGTAGACTTGTCCAAACGTCTGGCAACCACCATAGCGCACGACGACATTCGTGAGAGAAATCGCGCCACCCGTGAATCCCTGGAGAGCGCACCAATCCCCGGCGGCGGGAGCCGTGCTCGCCCCATCCTTATTGGTATCGCCCTGTATCGTATCATCTTTCTGCGACGTGAAAATGACCGGATCGGCATCAGGAGCTCCCACCGCAAGTGTCCCGAAGACATTGAATGTCGAGCGATTCTTCAGCTTTATCACTGCCCCCGGTTCGATAGTCACGGTTACACCGGCAGGAATCGTCGGTCCGTACCCACCAATACTGAGAACATTCGCCGGAGCATAGGGCAATCCATCTCGTGGAAGCACGACGTCTTTCATGAGGGCGTTCGCTCCTAGCCAGATACCGCCCTCTCCGCTATTGCCGCCTTCATTATGGAACTCTCCTCCAGCGATAGATACTGCGGTATTCGCAGGACCATTTCGAATAAATGTATTTTTTCCAAATGAGAGTATCCCTCCTTTATGCGTGAGAGCGGAGAGATTACCATCTGAAAAGGAACTCTCACGTACCGTCGTCGTTCCGCTCGCTGTAATGATTGCATAATTGAAATAAGAGAAATCACAATGAGTCACGGTTAGGGTTCCGCCTGCATTATTGAGAAATGGAGAGGACAATCCACCATAGCGGAAAGAAACAGCATTCACCGTAACCATACCCTTATTCGATAGGGAAATTCCATGCCAGTCTCCGAATACGGATGGAGAGGTTGTATTACCATCATTATTCGTGTCTCCAGCGACAGAATCATCGAGAAGAGATGTGAAAATAACTTGCTCTGCATCGGGAGATCCGATATGAAGAGAACCACCTTGTACCAAGATTGCCACGTGTCCTTTGGAAACCTTGATAATCGTTCCGGGTTCAATCGTGAGTGTTGTTCCCTGTGGAACCGCTACATAACCCGCTATATACGGACTATTGGCCTTGGTCCACACGACATTCCCAGAGAGCGTTCCCGAAGCATACGTCGCCGCCTGAGCAGAATCGGCATAAAAAAACACTCCGAGAAATAACAGGAGTGACAAGGCGACTTTTTTCATAAAGATATTTCTATTGATTTACCTCTCTCGAATTATACAACACCATATTAAAAAAACCATCCCAATCTCTCAGGATGGCTTTTTAATTTCAACAATTTCTCTACTTCTTCTCCACCGTCAGACGGTTGATACCGAAGCGTTTGAATTCACGATGCCATTTGTCGCAATACTCCTCCACTTTTTCAGGGAAATCCCCCGAGAGTTCCGCTACATGCATCTCCGCAGGAGTCGCCTCACGAAGGAAATCCCGTTGTCCGAGACGCGTCTCAAGTCGATCCCAAAATTCATCATCGAGGAAACTCTCCATCACTCCTTCGACATTTTTCACGAAACTTTCTTTCGGTACTACCTTGTTATGCCACTTCTTCGTGATATCGGCCAAGCCCAGTCCTTCAGCCTGCCGCCAGAGATGATCAATGACCGCAATGGATGCGTCAACCCGTTCTTCACGAATATCAGCTTCTGATTCTCGAACCCAGAGTCCAAGCTCGGCAAGTACGAGAAGTTCCTCCAACTGTTCCTTGGTCATTTCGAGTCGGAGAGGCATTTCATTGAGCCATTTCGGCTTGAGTGCGAAGTATTTCATATTTGTGAAGAGGTTAGAAGATTAGG
>CAZIBB010000042.1:0-7209 GCA_964537075.1 uncultured Bdellovibrionales bacterium
GGTTTGAACCCAGCTCGCGTACCGCTTTAATTGGCGAACAGCCAAACCCTTGGGAGCTTCTCCACCCCCAGGATGCGATGAGCCGACATCGAGGTGCCAAACCTTGCCGTCGATATGGACTCTTGGGCAAGATCAGCCTGTTATCCCCAGGGTAACTTTTATCTGATGATCTTCCACACTCCTACGAGTGATGGTCGGTTCACTAAATTCTACTTTCGTAACTGATCGACTGATCGGTCTCTCAGTAAAGCTGACTTATGCTTTTGCGCTATCGGCCCGATTTCCATCCGGACCTAGTCAACCTTTGTAAACGCCTCCGTTGCTTTTTAGGAGGCGACCGCCCCAGTCAAACTACCCGCCAGGCACTGTCCCCCCGCCGGATTACGGCGGCAGGTTAGAATTAGAATTCTTGCAGGGTGGTATTCCAGTGTTGACTCCACGCAGGCCTGAACCCGCGCTTCATAGTCTCCCACCTATGCTCGGCAACAAAAACTCTAAGTCAATACCAAGTTGTAGTAAAGCTCCATGGGGTCTTTTCGTCTTGCTGCAGGTCGACGGCATCTTTACCGTCATTGCAATTTCACCGGGATGTTCGTTGAGACAGTTTTCAAGTCATTACACCTTTCATGCGGGTCAGAACTTACCTGACAAGGAATTTCGCTACCTTAGGACGATTATAGTTATCGCCGACGTTCACTGGCGCTTCGGGGATTGGCGTGAACCGCTCCCGTTAACGTTCCAGCACTGGTCAGGTGTCACCCCCTATACTTCCCCTTGCGGGTTTGCAGAGAGCTGTGTTTTTGATAAACAGTCGGTTGAAAAACTTTCGCTGCGGCCGATCCCGCCGAGGCGGGACCGGCAAGACATATTGCAAACTTACGTCTAGCTTTTTTGCCTAGTTCCTTTACGGACTCTCACCCGTTCACCTTGGTCTACTCGACCTGCCCACCTGTGTCGGTTTGCGGTACGGACGATTCTGTACGAACCTTAGAAGCTTTTCCTGGCACCCTGCTCCCTTTCCTTCAAGTGTATTGCTACACCCTTCGTCGCCTTCCTCGGATTTGTGCTACACGGATTTGCCTGTGTAACGTCCTCGAAAGGTAAACCCCAATCCAATAAGGGGCGAAAAGTACAAAGATGCGTCACTCCATCGAATACAGAATCGGTACAGGAATATTAACCTGTTATCCATCGACTACGCCTTTCAGCCTTGCCTTAGGACCGACTCACCCCGGGATGATCAACATGGCCCGGGAAACCTTGGGCTTTCGGTGTGGGAGGCTCTCACTCCCATTGCGGTTACTCATTCCAGCATTCTCGCTTCCGTACGCTCCACGAGGGGTCACCCACTCTCGCTTCAGTGCATACGGAACGCTCTCCTACCATACCGTGCACAGCACGGAAGCACCAATAAACAAATTACAATTTCCAAACAAAACACAAATCACAATCTCCAAAACAGAAACAAAACGAATTTCGTTTAAAGTTTTAGAATTTGGTCATTAGAATTTATTTGGAACTTGAGATTTTGGATTTGGAATTTCCGTGCTGCGCACGGCATCCGTAGCTTCGGTATCATGTTTGAGCCCCGTTACATTGTCGGCGCATAATCTCTAAGCTAGTGAGCTATTACGCACTCTTTAAAGGATGGCTGCTTCTAAGCCAACCTCCTAGGTGTCTCAGAGATTTCACTTCCTTTCCCACTTAACATGAATTTCGGGACCTTAGCTGACGGTCTGGGCTTTTTCCCTTTTGAGCTACGAGCTTAGCCCCGTAGTTCTGACTGCCCGGGTACATATCACGAGTATTCGGAGTTTGATTGAAAACCCTACCGCAAGCGGCGAATTCTCATTCAGTAGCTCTACCCCTCGGATACAATGGCCGGACGCTAGCCCTCAAGCTATTTCGGAGAGAACCAGCTATCGCCAAACTCGATTGGAATTTCTCCCCTACACACAAGTCATCCCCTCATGTCGTACTGTGAGTGGGTGCGGGCCTCCCTCTGGTTTTACCCAGAGTTCACCCTGCTCATGTGTAGCTCGTCTGGCTTCGGGTCTTGTCCCTACAATCATATGGGACGTGCACTAAAAATCCATTTTCTGCTGCGAAGAAAAAACTTCGGCTGCAAATCGACTCTCATTCCTCGCCATAGCCATTCTTTCGCTATGTCTCGTCGTGATACCCGATTTTCGCTCGAATTTTTTTCGTTCTCGCAACGAAAGAGATTCTTAGTGCACGTCCCGACGCCCTATTCAGGCTCGCTTTCACTGTGCCTCCGGAACTTTTTCCGTCCCTTAGGCGACTGTAGAGATCAAACTCGCTGGATCGTTCTGCAAAAAGCACGCTGTCACCCTGACTTGCGTCAGGACTCCAACTCTTGGTTAGTATATGGTTTCAGTTCTATTTCACTCCCCTTTCGGGGTTCTTTTCACCTTTCCCTCACGGTACTAGTTCGCTATCGATCTCGAATGATATTTAGTCTTGGAAGTTAGTGCTCCCGGATTCAGACGGGGTTTCTCCGGCCCCGCCCTACTTGAGAATCTTTGCAGCGTACGGTTTTTCTTTTCGAATACGGGGCTATTACCCTCTGTGACGTATCTTTCCAGATACTTCTTCTAAGAAAAAACGTAGGCCCCCGATTAAACGAGTACAAAGACCTCGCAACCCCGCCCCGACTTGCGTCGGGACGGTTTAGACTCTTCCGCGTTCGCTCGCCACTACTTACGGAATCTTTAATTTAATTTCTCTTCCTCCTGGTACTAAGATGTTTCAATTCTCAGGGTGCGCTTCATGACCCTATGTATTCAGATCATGATCATCTGATAAATCAGACGGGGTTACCCCATTCGGACATCTCCGGATCAAAGCTTGTTTGGCAGCTCCCCGAAGCTTTTCGCAGCCTACTACGTCCTTCATCGCTCATTCGAGTCAAGGCATCCACCATATACGTTAGTAACCTTCTTCTTCAATGTATTCTTCTTATTTATCGTCCGCCGATCTTCTCCTTTTGAAGGGAAAATTCCAGCGGACAACCGGTTTGCAGCGAAGAGATTCCGACAAACAATAGGAAAATGTTCGCTACAAATTCTTGCGTATTTGACCTTAGTTTTGCTGAAATACTCTCACTCCCCGCGGCTTCCGTGCCCCGGGTAAATTTCTTTCAACAGAATTGTAAAGTTGCAAATCGGAAACGGAAAGCAAGAAGTCTTGAACTTATTACCAAACAAAGCGAGTGAAGCGAAAGTTTAACCTTCGTTTCCAAGCGCAGTGCTGGTAAAATCGGGTCAATACCCGTTATTCCAACGTCCTCGTTTCGACCCCAACAGAGCGCTCATTCCTCTTAGAATATGCACTCAGTTGAGAAACAAAAAAGCTTTTTTCTCAAAAGCGACTTATCCATCATAGCAGAGCCGGAAAGCCTGTCAAGAGCCAGAGAATGAATACTGAATATTAAATATTAAATATTAAAAAAAGCACCGAGTGAACAGACTAGAAAACATAAAAAACGCCCCGAAATACGTTCAGGGCGTCTTTACTTTTTGCCTTACTCCAGCCTATTGCTGAGGAATTGCCTCCTGAATAGAGGTGTCGCCGGCATTGACTGGCGCTGCCGGGGCTATCGGTGCAGGAGCGAGATCCTCTTCATTCACCGTCTCTACCTGGGGAGCGGGCTTCCCGATATTGGTACCACCATTCCTCACCGTCGAGAGCATTTTCTCCACTTGAGTGCGCAATGTCGAAGTATTCGAATCGGCGGCAGGAATGAATTCCAGGGCCTTTTCATACGCCGTAATGGCTTCCGGCATATTCTTTTTCTTCTCATAGAGTATGCCGAGGCTCGCGCGCACATCAACCAGTTTCTCATTCGATGCGAGAATGGCTTTGAAAATCTGCTCCGTCTTGTCGAGATCATCATCCTTGTCCCGTGCCTGGAAGAGCAACCCGAGATTATAAAGGAAGTTCAGGTTCCGCTGATCGCGATTCACCGCATTCGTCGCTGATTCGATCGCACCATCGAAATCCTTGTTGATGGATTTGATAATGGCAAGCGTATAATGCGCTATCGCGAAATCATCCTTCAGGGAAATAGCCTGATTCAAGCGAGTCTCCGCATCAGAGAGCAGTGCCTTCGATTCCTCCCCGGGACCTTTTTGATCGGCGAGCGCCTTATCTATCTGGGCAATTTTCAGATGAAGCAATGGGTTGTTTGGGTCGAGCGCCTGGGCATTTTCATAGTACTCCTTCGCTTTCGGCAAAGAATCATTCGCGAAGAGGCTCAGATTCTCATAGACGACACCCACGGATTCTACTGCTGCCACATCCTTCGGCATCAGATCGGCACCACGAGTCACTGCAGTAATCGCATCCACTGAAAACCGCCTCGCAAGATCGATATTTCGTTCGCCCTCGGGCTTGTTCATTTCAGTCAAGGCTAAAGCCAAACTTTCGTGACCCGCACGGGTATAATAGCGAGATTCCTTCGGATAGTATCCGATGGCTCGACCGAGATTTGTCAGAGATCCATCGACCGATGGACTGGCGGCTCGCACCGCTCTTCCAGCGTAGATATCCGCCATGTATACCTTGCCCATGAAAACGAAAACTGCCGCGACACCGGCCGATACAACCATGAACAGAAAGGCAAGGGTGAGGGCGAATTTCGGTGTCGCCTTGAAAGAAAGATTGAACCATTTCTGTTCAGACTGGCTCTCCCACAAGAGAACCCGCAGCGCCATAATGGATAGGAGGCTCCCGATCAGAATAATCGGACCATTGATGCGTACCGTAAATATCAGAATGATGAATATGATGGCCGAGCTCCATAATGCAAGCGACAACATTTTGTTCTGCTCTCGCTCCCTCGTCAGGAGATAGAGACCGATACTCATGAATGAGAGCACGACAATGACGAAAGCAATCATCCCGAGCGCACCTACTGTGGTAAGCGTTTCAAAGAGAGCGCTTGATCCCTCATAAAAACGAACGGTGTAGAACGGAGTTTGATTAAAGGTCTCCGGCTTGTACAAAGCGAAATTATATCCATATGTCGCCGGGCCGGTACCGATGAGGAAATTCTCCTTCAATGCTCCCTTGGCAATATCCCAGGACAAGGAGAGATTTGGGGCGATTTCTACCGGCAAACGTGCCTTGGAAAACGCCTGTGAATTACTCCCCTGATACATCATGAGAATCGAAAGAGTAAAGACGAAGACGAGCATCGGCAGCCATACCCACTGATCTCCCGGGCGCACGACCTGCGAAAGGATGAAGATCAGAAAAAATGCCATACCGGCAAAGAGCGCCACCCACGGAATATATGAATAGAGCGCGATCATGAGGAAAAGGATGGCAAGCAACATAATAGAAAGAACTCCACGGACAAAATACTGGAAAATCTTCGACTTCATCTTTGATGTTTGAAACAACCCTGTCAGAAGAAGCGGGAGGAGTAAGGCGAAATAAGAACCCAAAGCAGAAACCGAACCAAGAAGAGAAAGTGGCGCATACTGTTCCCAAGAGACTGGCATGAAGTGAATCCCGCGGACGACCCCGACCGTCCAGATGACGATAATGAGACTTGAAAAGAGAAATGCTCCGGCCATCGCGAAGAAACGCTTCGATGTGAAATGGGTAAAGAAAAAATAGTACGCGAGCACAAGCGCGGCAATCGGCAAAAATCCGCGAGATGGATCACCAAAAAAACCGACGAAGCTATGCCACTTGTCTATCGATAGCAGAGTTGAAAGTCCATAAAGAGCGAGGAAAATAATAATAGGAATATCGATCGGCGTCTTCGCGATACGAAGTTCCCCCTTCACCACACCGAGCGAGACCCATGCGACCAATCCGAGCATGAGCCAGAAATAAAAATACATTTGACGATCAAGCGCTATCCCCTGTAAGGTCACTCCCGTAAAAAATAGAGGAAGACCGAGAGCGAGCATAAACATGGAGACCGGGATCAACTTATCAAAAAAACCGATAGAGATATTCTCCTTTTTGGGAACTTCCTCCCCCTCTTTTACCGCCTGAAAATTAAACATACTTTGTTTCTTAATTTGCTACTTATTTATTATCTAGCGAGTGAGTAAAGCGAGAGTTCTTACTTTCGCTTTCCTGCCTACCGGCAAGCAGGCGAGCGCCTGCCCGCCTCCGGAGGGAGTGACGATAACACATGGTATATACCATTTATGTATGTATGAATTATAAAGAAAAAGAGAGTATTTGCCAAATACCGTCAATCCCCACCATCACCCCACCAAAAACAGCGGTTCAACCCCTGTAAAACCAAAGAATCGCTCCGTCACCATATACTCTATTTTGAGCTTTATCATAGCCTCTATACAGCGGTTCAACCCCTGTTTTTGCTACTCAATGGTCAATTCTTGGGCCAGTTTTTTCCGCTCGCAAATTCCCACGAGAGATTTTTCAGCGAAATCAGCATATGCCTTCATACTTTTAAATTGCCCGAGAATGGAGTCCTTGGTACAAATCACATTTTGCGGCGCACAGGTTCCCATATATTCATCCCAGCTTGAGCGAATATTTTCCAGAGCCTTATCGCGATATTTGTGCACCCGAAAATTCAGATTCACATACACGCTCACATGAAGGAAATATTCGTTCACATCAATATGAGATGATTTGAATCTCCCCTGTAAAAGAGCTCCTGATCGATCGTATTTATTATTGAAGTACCATGTATATCCGCCAGAGAGACGCTTCATAAATTCACTCACTCCACCATCAACTTTCTGCTTGAGTAAAAGGTGAAAATGATTCGGATTCAAGCAATAGGCAATAATTTCTACCAGTGGCTCATGGTTTACAGCGGTCTCTCCGCTGTTTTTACGCTCGAGGTCCACGTTACGAAGGCTGCCGACCGGGTCGACGGTATTGAAAGCAGCCATGCTTCGAAAAAATCGGTCAGCATCATAGCGATCGTGGAAAATTTCCCTCTTATCAACCCCACGATTATATACATGATAATACTCTTCTGTAGCGAGTGGGACTCTGCGTGTTGTCATATATTCATTCTTAATCTGTAAGAATCGCGAGCGTTGTTTATACTTTCTTGAAAACTATAAGACTGTCATTCCGAGCTTGCCCTGGAATCTCAGTGCCATATGACGCACCACAGAGCATTGTAAGGAGAGATCCCTCCACTCGAAGACTCGGTCGGGATGACAACGGAAAATTTCAAAACTA
>CAZIBB010000043.1:0-6323 GCA_964537075.1 uncultured Bdellovibrionales bacterium
TGGAAAATTTCAGGGAACGGTAGATAGTTTATTACAATCAAAAGCTTTTCTTGCAGAAAGTATTTTTGGTACGTTGATTCAGGATTCCCTTGAAGATGAAACCTTTCTCGCGGCTCGACTGCAACAATTAAAAAAAGAGAATGGTGATGTATCCGCTATCGCTGTACTGACGAGATCCGAAGAGGAGAAACAATTTCAAGTCGTCGCTTCGACCGATATCGAGGATGTTGGAGCGAAACTTTCTTTTCGGGATTCTGCGAGTTATCCTTTCAGGCGTACATGGAGCGATGAGAACGCTACGGGGTATATTACCAACAAAGACGGTGAACGATATTGGAATGTCGTGAAAGCAATCGATCAGGATGACGGCAACAGGATTGGGTTGGTTCTGTTCCAACTTTCCCTGAAGGATCATGACCTCTTCGTGCAGGACGCGATGAGGCAGGTGTATGGAGTGGCCTTGGTATCGCTTGTATTTGTCTTGGGACTTATCGGTATCCATGTGCGTCTCTATGGATTTGCCATCAAGGCGACCAAACTCGAAGAAGTAGATAGGATGAAGGACGACTTCATTTCCATGGCGAGTCATGAATTACGGAGTCCGCTCACGGTACTCCGGGGATATATTGATATTCTGAAAACCGAATTTTTGAAAAAAATACCTGAGGCCGAATCAGTCGAAGAGCGGAGATACCTGGATAATATGGAGGAATCTGTGACTCGATTGAACAATCTCGTCGAAGATATTCTCAATGTTTCCCGATTGGAGCAAAACCGTCTGCCGATTACCATTGAAAACATTGATTTGAGTCCTCTCCTCTCGAAGTTCGTGTCGCAATTTTCGCTTGAAGCTGAGCAGCATGGTCTGAAACTCTCATATGATGAGGTGAGACTGCCACAGGTTCGGGCTGATGCGGAGCGCGTAACGCAGATCATTGTCAATATGCTTTCAAATGCGATCAAATATACGCCGAAAGGGAGCGTCACTGTTTTGACCAAGGAAACAGATGATGAGATACTAGTGACAGTCGCCGATACCGGCCTCGGGATTTCCGCTGAGGGGATGAAGAATCTGTTCAGTAAGTTTTATCGGGTAAAAACCGATCAGACTTCGAAAATATCCGGAACCGGACTCGGTCTGTGGATTTCTCGGGAGATAGCACGGAAAATGGGCGGGGATATAACCGTAGAGAGCATTGAAGGGGTTGGGTCACATTTCACACTCCACTTGAAGAAATCAGCAAAATTTTCAAATTGAGCGCATTTCTTCGTTCCCATCTCCGGTGCTCGACACCGTACTTTCATCAGTACGGCTTACTCTGCTCCTCGATGGCGCCTCGAACTGCATCTTAATTTGAAAATTTCACAGCCGAATTATTATGAAAAAAAACAAGATTGCCATTTTCGACATCGATGGGACGATTTTCAGGAAGAATCTTCACTATGAGCTGATTGTGGAACTTGCCTGGATGAAGGTGTTTCCAAGAGAGGTGTTGCAATCATTGCGTGAGGTGTATACGAACTGGATCGAGCATATCGGTACCTATGAGGACTATCGGCATGCCCTCGTCAATCTGTATTCAGAGCATATCAAGGGGTGTTCGGAAGAGGATGTGATCAAGGCGGCGCGTTCTGTCGTTCCTTTTCATGAGAGACGGACATATATTTTCGCTGAAGATCTCATCAAGCGCTTTCGGAGAGAAGGATATCATCTGATCGCCATTTCCGGTTCACCGATCGAGATCGTGAAAGAATATAATGAGAGTTATTTGAAATTCGATCAGGTATTCGGGAGCGTGTACGAAAAAGATGCCAATGGAATGCATACCGGTGCGGCGGAATTCGAGCCTTCGATAAACAAGGGAGAAATCGTGAAGCAATACATCTTCGATCATGAATTGACGCTCGTCGATTCGTACGGTATCGGTGATACGGAGTCAGACATCAGCTTTCTCAAATTGGTGACTCATCCGATCGCATTCAATCCGAATCAGAACCTGAAGAAGGCGGCCGAGGAGGCCGGGTGGCGGATCGTTGTCGAGAAAAAGGATGTCATCTATGAGATAAACAAGTAGATGATAGAAGTGAGAAGACAGAGATGAGAAATTTTTTATAACGCCTGCCTGCCGGTAGGCAGGGTCGTTCCATTTTTTGAGAGGTGCGTCCGCTGTAAAATTTTTTCTCCTTTAGCCTCTAGACCCTATTTCTTTACCTCTCATGTCTCAACTCTAATCTCTAAACTCTTTTGCAAATATGGATAGTTTCATCGGAAAAATATTGACGGCGACACTGTGGATATGGCTCCCGTTCTATGCCTTGATTTTACTTCTCAAGGAAATAGCTGAACGTCAAGGGAAACACTAGCTTCGTATGTTGTTATCAGGTATCTCAAAAAAGAAGCTTTGGGGGGTGGGACTGTTTCTCTGGATGGCCGTTATTTTCGCTTTTTCATCAATCCATGGTGTCATTTCACCATATGCATCGCCGCTTTGGTATGTCTTGGAACGAAAGAGCGCACATATCATCGAATTCTTCATTCTTTCATATATAGCCGCGGCATTCTTTTCAGAGTATGAATTTCTCCGGAAAACCCGGTGGCGGTCTTTCTTCTTAATTTTCCTGTTCGGAACTCTCTTCGCTTTCTCTGATGAGATCCATCAATTTTTCGTTTTTGGTCGCCAGGCGAAATTTACCGATGTACTGATTGATTCGGTGGGAGTGTTCCTTGGAGAAATATTTTTTTTCTTTTGGCAGCAGAAACATCGTAAACCTTTTTTTGCAAGACTTCCGAAAAGAAAAACCTCCCACTAACGGGAGGTTTTTTTGATACATCCGAAGAGAATATTTATTACCGAGCGAGTGAGTAAGGCTGAAAGTTCCTCGTCTTCACTTTCGTCCGTCAGCTGACGGAGAGCGACGGTAACACAGGGTAAATACCCTTGCGGCGAGCCTTGGAAGTGAAACAAGTTTTTACTTGTTTCAGTGTCCGGAGCTTGCTTTGGGGCTAATACCATTTATTGATTGATCTTTTCGGCAAGCTGTTTGAAGGCAACTGGCTGCTGTACGGCAAGCTCGGAGAGAACTTTCCGATCGAGCTCGATATTTTTCACCTTGGTTGTGGCGATGAAGCCGCGATAGGAGAATCCGAGGAGACGGAGGGCATTACCGAGGCGGATGATCCAGAGGCCACGGAAGGTACGCTTTTTATTGCGACGATCCCGTCTCGCGTATTTTCCGGCCTTGATGAGTGCTTCCTTCGCTGCGACGAAGTTCGTCTTGCGGCGCCAGCGGAAACCGACGGTCTTTGCTAATACGTTCTTTCTTCGCTTGCTTGCGGCGACGCCGCGTTTTACTCGAGTCATAAAAATAGAATTACGAATTGTGAATTACGAATTGTGAATAGGATACCAAGAATTACGTTTTACGAATTTTTTCTTATTCTTGATTCATAATTCTTGATTCCCTATTCATCTGCTTTAAGCGTACGGGAGGGCGCGGAGGATATTTTTCGAATCCTTCTTCGATGCGAGCGTATCGAGACGCTTGGCGCGGTTCTCACCTCCGGTGGCTCTGGAATTATAGTGGTTCTGTCCGGTAGCGCGCTTGATGACCTTGCCACCAGCGGAGATTTTCACTTTCTTTGCTACCGATTTCTTGGTTTTCTGCTTCATACATTTACATTATCGTATTACTGAAAATTTATACATTTGGTGAAATTCAAGGCGCGGAGGAGATGACGACGGAGGCGTACTCCTGAGCTACGGTGACGGCGACATGGAGGCTCCGCAACGCTGAAGTTCGTCAAATGTATAAGTTTTCTTAGAGGGGAGCGATCAGGATGTTAAATCCATTCTGAAATCTCTTGATATCTTCCTCGACTTTATGCGGCGTTACGAGTGTCGCCATGAAAGCCTGGAGTGATTGTTTTGCCTTCTCCGGCATGGACTTCTCACGACCACGGAGGAGAATCTCGATTTTTACCTTATGCCCCTTGCCGAGAAATTTCTCAGCCTGTTCCTTTTTGAAAAAGAGATCATGCTTATCGGTGCGCAGCCCGAGGCGGATGCCTTTAGTGTCGACTTTTTTCTGCTTCGTCTTCGCTTCCTGCTCCTGCTTCGCCTGCTTGTATTGAAGTTTTCCGTAATCGACGATACGACAGACAGGGGGCTTCGCCTGAGGAGAGACTTCGACGAGATCGAGACCGGCTTCCTTGGCGATGGCCAATGCTTCCTCGATCGGGAGAGCATCGCGCATTTCTCCATCGGCATCGATAAGCTTCACGATAGGAGCCTGAATCTGCTCGTTTACGCGGAAGCGTTTCGATGGAGCAGCCTTTGGTTTTGGTCGATGGTGTCTTCGTCTACGCATGGATATGATTTATGATTTACGATTGAAGATGTATGCATCGGAGGGGATTTCTTCTTAAATCCAAAATCCAAAATCATAAATCTTCCTCATGTGGAGTTGATGGGAATTGCACCCATGTCCAGAAATGTTTTTCCAAAATATTCTACAAGCTTAGGCCGCTTTATTGTAATGAAAGAGGTAAAAAGCGGACAAAATCCTCGTTCATTTGTGTCTTTCGCAATACAGCTTTGAAGAAGAAAGAAACAGAAATTCTTCGGCCGTCTCGATAATATGACACCAACGCATTCCTATCGAGAATAAGAAGTTTGATGGCCCTCGTCCTAATTACTTAGGCGAGAACAGAAGCGAAAGATGGTGCAAATGCTTGCGCAAATGCGTTCTTTGCCTTTGTGATGAAGTTTGCATTTATCATCGTGATAGCGAGATTTACGACCATGCCATCGAGGTCGGCTTGCATATTTTGAAAGTGCACCCTGTCGAATCTAAACAACCCCAATCATCACGGAGTGATGAAAGTTCCAATCACCAAGCTCCAATCTCCAAACAAGAATCGATCGCCAAACTCCAATGCCAAAAATTTGGTCTATTGAAATTTGAAATTTATTTGGAAATTGGAACTCGGTTATTGGTGATTATCCGCATGCCTTTGCATGTGGATTTTGTCATCTCGTTTTTTGATGGTTTCGCGCTTATCGAAGGCTTTTTTTCCTTTGCCAACAGCAAACTCAAGCTTCACAAGCTGTCCCTTAGTGTACAATCGAATGGGCACCAATGTCAAGCCCTCGACGCGGGATTTCCCTATCAGGGAGCGGACTTCTCGCCCTCGAAGCAGGAGTTTTCGTGACCTTGAATCATCGTGCTTGGTATCGCGATGAGCCTGTTTATAGCGTGGAATAAGGGCATTGGTGAGGAAAAGTTCCCCTCCTTTGACGGTGACGAAGCTTCCTTTGAGGCTGGCATGGCCTGTTTTGACTGATTTTACCTCAGATCCGGATAATACTAAACCCGCCTCAAAGTGATCTGTGAGGGTATAATCGAAATGGGCTCTTTTGTTGGTGGCAATCGTAGTCATACGCGTAACTCTAGTATGAAGTATCAAGTATGAAGTATCAAGTACACTTATCCTAAAGCAAAGTTTTAGGATAAGTGCTGGTGTACGTTCCGAAGCTTTTCTTTTCGTCTTTTTTCGGCTACGATGGAGAGTATGAAAGAAAAAATCCGGGAGATAATTAAGCAGAGTATTCGAAGTTTGCAGGAAGGAGAATCGCTCCCTCTTTTTGATATGCCTGTTATCGAGGTGACGCGTCCCAAAGATGATCAATTCGGGGATTATACGAGTAATATCGCACTGGTAACATCGAAACTTGCCAAGAAAAATCCGATGGAGATAGCGGAGAAAATCAAAAAACAATTAACAGAGAGCAGTGAACAGAGAGATGTTTTTGAAAAAATTGAGGTTATGGCGCCGGGGTATATCAATTTTACGCTTTCACAAAAATACCTTTTTGATATTGCAAGGGATATCCTGAGTAAGGGTGCGGAGTATGGTGCGATAAATATCGGAGCAGGAAAAAAAGTAAATAACGAATTTATTTCTGCAAATCCGACCGGGCCACTGCATCTCGGGAATGGTCGTGGTGGATTTTTTGGAGATTCGCTTTCGCGTATTCTTCGCAAGATGGGATATGTTGTGACGAATGAATACTATGTGAATGATGCGGGTGAGCAAATTTTGAAGCTCGGACACAGTGTACTTGGCGATAATGATGCTGTTTATACTGGAGACTATATTGATCAATTAAAAAATGGCGTTATCATTAGTGAATCAATCAGTGCTACTGCATCGCGAGCCTCGCTGTCAGTTTTGGATGATTTTATTAAACCGACATTGACGGAAAAAATGAATGTTTCTTTTGATAGATTTATTTCAGAGAAAAAGGATATTATCGAGGCTG
>CAZIBB010000044.1:0-5966 GCA_964537075.1 uncultured Bdellovibrionales bacterium
GGGTTCAACCCCTGTTTTTTAATATCTATTCCTTATCCTGTAATCTCATATCTTTCTCATTCTTCCGATACATCGCATACCCCGCCACGATCACGAGAATCGAAATAACAAGTGAGACGCCATTCTCTATCAGATGAATCCTCATATGTTCCGCTACCTTGAGCACTTCCGCATGAAACCCATGTGCCGATGCGACACCTGTCGACGCGACGATAAGTAGAAATGACATCACACCAAAAACAAAAAATTGTTTCATAATTTTGTTTAAAAAAATAATCAACTTCTCCATTTTACACTTTTTGTTGAGAAAGGAGTAGCGTCCGTCGAAGCAAGCACGCGATCGTCACTGGTCCGACACCGCCGGGAACTGGAGAGAGGAACTTCACACTCAAAGCGACGCTTTCACTATCGACATCCCCCATGATTTTCTCATCTTGTTTCTTTATTCCTCCATCAATGATAATCACGCCCTCTTTCACATGCTGCGCCTGAATCATGCCGGGAATTCCGCAGGCTGAAAACACGATATCCGCATCATCTATCTTCTCCTGACCACTCCGAAAAGAATCCGCCATCACCACTCGCCCTGCGATTCCTTCATTTTTCATCGCCTGAAGCATTACGGAGCCGAAGTATTCCGAATTGGCTACCACTACCCCACTGAGCCCTGAAAGGGTCTTTCCTGAGGCTTTTCCAAGCTCCAGAAGGGCATCAGGGAAAACCGGAATCATAGCTTTGTCTCCGGCGAGAAATCGTTTTACCGTCTTCGGATGAAACCCATCCGCATCCTTTTTCTGATCGATTGACGCGATAATGGCATCAGTATCGAATCCGTTCGGAAGCGGCACCTGTACGATAATACCATGGATATGCTCTGCCTCATTGAGCTCCTGAATTTTTTTCAAAATATTCTCTTCCAAATCAGCCTCGAAAAAAACATATTTCTCGAAATGTATTCCGGTATCTTGTGCGGCCTTTTCCTTCAATCGCACATACAAATGCGAAGCCGGATCATTGCCGATGAGAATAACCGCCAGCCCAGGAATATGTTCTCTCCGTAAAATCTGACTCTTTACTTCATTCAAAATGGTATTAGCTACCGGACGTCCATATATCAATTCCATATTTAACCCGTTAGAGATATTGACCTATAAAACAAAAAGAAAAAACAACCCTGCGACTATTATCCGATACACACCAAAAGCGATGAACGAATGTGACTCAACGAATCGCAGGAGAAATTTGATTGCCACGATTGCCACGAGAAATGAGACAACGAGACCAATCCCGAGCAAATGAAAATCATTCGACGAAAAAAGTGATCCGTGTTTTAGGAGATCAAGTGTCGTCGCTGCCACCATAGTCGGCGCCGCGAGAAGAAAAGAAAATTCCACGATCGCCTTTCGCTTCATTCCGAGCGCAAGTCCGCCGAGAATTGTCGCTCCCGCTCGTGATACGCCAGGAATCACCGAAAGTGCCTGAAAAAGACCGATGGAAAACGCGGTCCGATAGGGAAGAGTGGAAAGATTTTCTCTCGTGCCATCCTTCCCTTTTCGGAAATATTCAAAGGCGACAATAATGATACCACCAATACCAAGTGCTACCACAACTGTCATATCTGATGCGAGCAATCTACGGATCGACGCATAAAAAAGAAACCCTATTCCGAGTGCCGGAATGAGTGCCACCAGAATCCGTTTCATTATTTCCCACTCGAGAAAGAGTTTCCGCCAATA
Source organism: uncultured Bdellovibrionales bacterium (assembly GCA_964537075.1). Taxonomy (GTDB): domain Bacteria; phylum Patescibacteriota; class Minisyncoccia; order Moranbacterales; family UBA1568; genus CAYTED01. The sequence goes on from CAZIBB010000044.1 coordinate 1,737, forward strand.
CAAAACAACCACCGCCAAGATCGCCCCGAGCTGAATGACGATTTGAAATGTTTTCAGAAATTCCGACTGAGGAATATGCAAAAGTTCCGATACCAATATCAGGTGTCCGGTCGATGAAATCGGGAGAAATTCCGTAATCCCCTCTACTATTCCCAAAATAATTGCCTGAAAAATATCCATACATGTATAAAAACACAATCATCAAAACACGAAATCCAAACAAAGCACAATGCCCAAAACCCAGAACTCAAACATCTGATTGAAAAGTTTGTTCCGCCAGCTGGCGGATTTATATATTGTGTTTTGTTTGGTTTTTGTGCTCTGGGCTTTGTGTTTTTCTAGAATAGGCTCGCTATCGTTCCTGTCGCAATAAGAGGGGCATGTTCGCTCTTGACCGAGGCAAGCAAATCCTTCCGTCCATGGAGTTCGGCAATTTTCTCCCAGCTCCGGAATTCCGGGTATTTCTCCAATTCCTTTTCGATCACCTCGATCGTCACCCGTACATCACCAGCGCCGGTATGCGCGCTCGTGTGCTCCTTGCCACAGAACAACTTGCACGCTGCCGAGAGATTCCTCGCTGACATCATATCGCGCGGCGCTACCTTATGATAGAGCACTTTGCCATCGAGCACGCGCTTCGTCGAAAAATCGAAGTTCTTCCCGACCGTCGCGAATTCCGCCCGGAGAAATGGAAGATCAAATCCCGTCACATTAAATCCCCCGACATCTGCGCCATCAAACACATTCCACAGCTCATAGGAAAGCGATGCAAACGAGGGGCAGTCCTTCACATCCTCATCCGTGATCCCATTGATTCGCGTCGCATCGGGAGGGATCGATTTTCCCGGATTGATCCGTTGGCAATAGGTACTAATCTCCCCATTTGGCATGATTTTCTCATACGCAATCTCGATAATCTTCTCCTCGCCAATACCAAGCCCCGTCGTTTCCAAGTCAAAGATAACCAATGGTCGATCAAGCGGGAGATAGTCTGGAATGGTTGATTTCATCATACATTCGGATATTACTTTTCAATGCTTAGTATTCTCGCATATTTCCGCTTTTTCTTCCACTCTGGGGATACCTCGCGAAAAATATTCTACCTCAAGTGAGTCAGTGACATCACATCCTCCTTCGTCAGTATCCGGATGCCATCAAAAATAGGCGAGACGGAATAATTTCCACCAACTCCGGCTACCAAACAAAACTCCGCGTCTGCTTTCAGACTGTCATCGATTTTCCTCACTTCATCACAAGTATGAATCAGAACGAAGGATGTCCAGCCAGCAATCTTCTTAACTTGTGTAATGAGATCTTTTTTTCCTTTCCCACTATCAAATTCAATATCAAATTGAAAATTCAATTTTGTGTGTAGGCCTTGAGATATCTCTATCAATACCGGTATTTTAAATTCTCGTTCACCCATCACAATAACCTTCCTTTGCGTGTTGATTTCAATGCCATTCGTCATTTCAGGGAAATTCCAAAAAGCCGAGAGAGAGTCTTTCCATTGAGATATGTGGGATTGAATAATCTCTCTCTCAAATTCCGATTGCCATGGATCGAGCAGATTCCTCCCCAAACCGATACTGCTATCGCCCTGATAACCGATGAATGGCAAGAGTGTCGCCCCCATATCCAGTGTTGACCCGATTTCTTTTACCTCAATCGATGGCGTGCCGCCGGCTGGAATTATCATAAACCGATTACTCCTCACCGCAGGATCCACCGATTTATCATCTGAATTATGTGGTGCGAGATGATCGGAAGCTATCACTATCACCGTATTATTCCCATTCGGTGCCGAAAGGATTTTTTCGACGAAATTTGCGATAAGATGATCTGAGCAAGCAATCCCATTCAAGATGGCATCGGAACCATCCTTATATCGGATTCCCTCACAACTCTTCGACGGGCGACCATTTGGCTGATGCGTGTCCAATGTCAATAAGAAAAGGCCGAAGGGAGTATCTCGTGCTGATAATTCCAAAAAATTATCATAAGCAATTTCAAAAAGCGAATCGTCATAAAGCCCCCAACTCGTCACATAAGAGGAGTCCTGCAAATGCGGTAATAATTCTCTTTTCCCATACACATCACTAAAGCCGTGCGTCTTCAAAAAAAGATCTTTCCCTGCGAAAAAACTATCTGCACCGCCATAATACACCAACTCATACCCCTCTTCAGATAAGATATCTCCGAGACAATACGCCGAAGGGAGATAGGAATCCATTCCGGACATCGCATTGCCATACACCGGACCGACTAAAGGGATACCGCACTGACTCGACACAAAGCCAGCAATCGTATAATGGCCCGTTCCATCTATTTGTTGTAAATTAGTAAATACAATGCTCTTTTCGGAAAGGTTTTTCAATTTTTCTGTCAGTAACGGAAAAATATCTTCATCTGAATATGTTTGTTCAAAACTTTCAGCGTATATAAAAACGAAATTCTTCTTTTCGCCGACCTTTTTCAACACTGGCTTCCTATAAAAATCGAGGAACTCATACTGTTTATAGTAATCCACTGTGGACATCCCATCCCCTTCCGACGGAATGACAAATAAATGATACAAATTTGGTATCGCCGGACTCGAAAGAACTGATACTCCCATCAAAAAGAAGGTGAGGTACGAATGGTCTATTCCTTTTCCTCTGTCAAAATATTTTTTGGAAACAACGAACCATAAAAATACCAACACGGCGAAGACAAGAACTGCTAAACTGAATATCAGCCCCTTATATTCTAAAAATCCGCTTCCATGCAAGCCATATCGAATATGATACAGGGTACCATCTGTAATTCCATCTCCCGTGAAATAGTCAGATACCAGATACAATGAATTCAATAAAATTGTTGCAAGAGATAGGACTATCAAAGCAAAAAGACTTTTTAGAGAAAAAAACGATCTTCTATAAAAATAAAAACTGCTCCCAGCAAAGAAAATGGAAATGAAGATGAATAACACTCCGATTATTTATACAGAATTATCTACTTATTTTGATTATATCACCCCTTCAAAACAACCTGATACATACAAAAATTTCTTCTACAAATTCCTCGATGAGCAGCCAATCAAACAGCAAATATTTCGGGATACTACTTTCCATCGTACACTCAGAATTGCTTTTCAATGCTTATCATTCTCACATATTTCCGCTTTTTCTTCTGCCGCTATCATAAATCTCCTGTACACAAAGAAATTTACCCTGAAAAATTTTAAGATACCATGCCATTTTCTCACGCGAGCAATTATAACCGAAAAAAACGAAAGAAATAACACTATCGCAGAAAGAGATACGATATAATCACCATATCGAACATACGGAGTGATGTATTTCTCTATTTTTACCGGAGAAACAAGCAATGAATATCCATCAGTGGCGCTTACTACCCTATCCATCATATCGCCGGTATCTGAAATGATGTAGCTTTCATCGTAGTTAGAAGCTCGTATAAAGTATCTTCCGCTCTCCATCGCCCTCACTGAATTAACTGCCACGGTCTGCCTGGAGAGCAATGGAGATCCATTGAATGGCGCATGTGAAGCCATGTTTATGAGGGCCGTCGCACCAAATCTCGTTGCATCCCGGAAAAGATACGGGGAGATATTTTCAGAACAAAGAGATCCAAAAAAAACTAAATCACCATCAGATGCATCCCTAAATAAAGATACCCTCTCATTGTTTCGAATAGTATCATGGATAGACAATTCATACATCGTGCTCCATTGATTTTTTGATACGATCTCAACTAACGACTTCATCCAATCGACACTATACTCCGCGACCGGCATAAGGAGTTGTTTTTGAGAATAATGGATAGTCCTGTCTCGCGTGTCCAAAAAATATGACTCGCGCACACCCGCCCTTGAGCGAGACCCTACTATGATTGATTTTTTTTCCAATGATCCTAAAAAAACAGGGTTATCATCAGAAAAATACTTAGTGACATCAAAATTCTCAGGCAACACAATCACGTCAATTTCCTTATGCGATTCAAATTCAGAGAGGATACGCAAACCAAGATTATTCTTCTCATCAGAAGGTCCTCCTCTCCCTATATGCGTCGCCGCTACGGAAAAATCAATATCTGCTATTTTCTCTGATCTCTCGCGAGTTCTTATGTCAAGCATGACGAAATAACTCACTCCAACTATCATGAAAACAGACACCAGCAAAATAAAAGATTCTCGCTGATGTTGAAATTTTTTTCTGTATATCAACC
>CAZIBB010000045.1:0-5794 GCA_964537075.1 uncultured Bdellovibrionales bacterium
CCTGTCAGACTTGAACTGACGACCCCCCGTTTACAAAACCGTCGCTCTACCAACTGAGCTAAGGTGGCAATATTTTATATCTCCTGTTCTTACCAATGCCCCATCCACCAACTGCCCGCCCAGGGCGGGTCCGCCTTAGGCGGAAGCTAAGGTAGCATATCCTATCGAAAGGACTTTATCTATGATACCAACGTTTACAAAAAAGAGAAAACTACTCCGCCTTTTCTTTCTGCTCCTCCATCAGACGCTCGAGCTTGCGAATCTTCACTTTTACCATTCTATGCACGGGAGAGAGTTTGAGAACCTGCCGATAGCAGGACTTTGCATCACTGACATCCCCTTGTTCGAGATAGTAATCTCCGAGTGCCTCATAGGCCGAGACATTCTTCGGATTGGCGGCGATTCTCTTGATCAATCGTTCTTCCTCTGCCGCATCATGTATCAGCTTCTTTGCAGGTTTCTCAGGAATAACTACTCGCTCACTGACCATAGGACGAGCCTCCGAAGAAAATTCTTTTTGCGGCGCAACAGGAATTGAAGCAATATTTTTCTTCCTTTCCATCGGAGTGAATTCGAGTGTAGGCTGTTTTCTCGCTTCTTCGGCAAGTACCGGCATAACTTCTACTTTTTCCTGCAACAACTCTTGTTTTTCTCTCTTAAAATTCGCGAGCGATTTCGCCAAAAGATCCGACTGAAACCGCCTTTCATGCACAGACTGCCCTATGGTATGGAAAGAGTTGTGCACGCGGAGGGATAGAACCTTCAGAGAACGCATACTCCTTTCCAGAAATCGCAAGATAAATTGTTTCAACCGGAGCGTCTGCCATTCCCGAAAGGAGCCCTGTTTTGCGATATTCTCCATCCGCTCTTGTATCGACGGAAGTTTTGACCGATTCGTAAGAAACCAGATTAGAAATGCGAAACTCGCAATAACAACAATGGGAGGAAGAATCAGATACCACATAGAATACAATCAAAAAACCAAAACCGCCAGTCATTTACCTTATAATTGCCCCTGTTCTCTCACCGCGTACCGAGAGGAAAAAACCGCGCTTACCCGCTAAAATGATGGAGTTTCAACCCACAAGATAAGAGAATTTTTGATTTTTTGCTTCTTACAGTGAGACTTATGAACAGGTTCTTAGAGCTCGAACCGAATGAAATCTCCGACCTGGATATTTTCTCCAATCTTCTGAATCTTCTCGGTGATGAGTGCTCCGACGGTCTTCTCTCCATCCTTGACGAATATTTGTGTCAAAAGAGCCTGCTCTTCACGGAATTTCTTTTCTTTCCCTGCGAGAATTTTCTCTACGATTTCTGACGGCTTTCCTATTACTTCCTCCATCCAAAAAACCTTCTCCTTGATAATTTCTGCTTCAGTCACTTCTTCTGGCTTCAAATATTTTGGATGAAGTGCCGCCACATGCATCGCGATATCACGCCCGAGTTCCTGAAACTCATCATTACGAGCTACGAAATCCGTCTCACAGAGAAGCTTCACCAAAACGCCGACGCGGCCATTGGAATGGACATACGAAACGACAACTCCTTCCTTCGCATCCCGATCGGATTTCTTTGCGGCTTTGGCAATACCCTTCAACCGGAGAATATCGATTGCTTTCGCTTCATCATCGCCCGCCTCGTCAAGCGCCTTCTTTACATCAACGACGCCCGCTCCCGTTCGTTCGCGGAGATTTTTAATTTGTTCTAATGTTGCCATATTTCTTTTTACATCTATTTACGATTATCCGTGCATCCTTATTTCGTCTTTGCATCGGTAATATATTTTCCGAGACAAGAAAAAAGGATATGGAGGGAAGAAACCGCATCATCATTCCCCGGAATCGGATATTCGATTGAAGATGGATTCGTATTGGTATCCACGATTGCGACAACCGGCACGCCCATGCGAGCAGCTTCTTTCAGGGCAATCGAGGCTTCCTTGGCATCAGCGATGATGATGGCGCCCGGACGCTCTTTCATTTCCTTCAGTCCGCCCATTTTCTTTTCCAAACGCTCAAGTTCCTCGCCTTTGCGGGACTGCTCAAACTTGGTCAGATGCTGATATTCGTCGCGAGACATTTTCTCCAGCTCGCTTTTCAAATACAGTGCACGCTTCTGGATACAAGCGAAGTTCGTCAATGTTCCCCCGATAAAACGATCCACCATATAGAGAAGGCCGAGAGACTGTGCGAAACCGAGTACGATTCCATGCGTCTGTTTCTTCATACCAACAACGAGAATCGGTTTGCCCGACTTCGCGACACTGGCGAGAAACTTTCCCGCTGATTCGAGAGCAATCGCTGTCTGCTCGAGATCAACGATGTCGATATTCTTTCGCGTCTCGTAAATATACTGACGCATCTTCGGCTGACGGCGCGAAGAAAGATGTCCAAAATGAACACCAGCCCGAAGGAGTGATTCGAGATCAGTCTTGACCTTCGAGAAGTCAAAACTAGCCACAGGAATACCTGCCTTGTCCGCTGTTTCGGTCGCGGTGACCTGGGTACCAGTAATCATAGTTTTTCCTTAAATGCTTAAACGCCACCTGCCTCTTTTTTGTGTCTGTGATCCCCATGATCCTGAAAAATCAGGACAGGAAGGGGCTCAAAAGGGCATGTTTGATGTTCTTCTTCAAGAAGAAAACAACGGAGGAATCTTACTCTCTTTCGCGACCCTTGTCAATTTCAAAAGAGCGTGCTAACATTCGGGACGTTAAAGACCGCTTATTTTTTTTTAGGGTACGTTACGAAACAAGTATGAAAAAAGGCATTCACCCAACCTACACGGAAAACGCAACCATCACCTGCGCATGCGGTGCTCTCTTTGAGACGGGCTCGACCACACAGATGATGAAGATCGAAATCTGTTCACAGTGCCATCCGTTCTATACCGGAAAGAAGAAGTTTATCGATGCTGGTGGACGCGTAGATCGGTTCAAGAAGCTCGCAGATAAGTCGAAAGTCGCCAAGGAAACCCATATAACCCTGAAGATGGAGAAAGCGAAGAAAGAAGCGGTCATTGGAGAAAAAACTGCCACGAAAACAAAGAAGACCGTAGCGGCTGCTGACGCACAATAGCTTTTTGTTTTCCCTCGGAATCCCGCTTCGACAGATGTTGAAGTGGGATTCTTGCTATAATAGCGGAAGAGGGTAGAGGCGAGAGTTGAGAAAATAGTTAAAGCACTCACGCGACATACGAGTTCATGTATTTCTAAGCTCTCTTTCCTATTCTCTAAACTCTACTTCCCAATCTCTATTTTCTACCTTCTATCATCTCAACCCTACCCTCTAATCTCTCACAATTATGGATCACCACATATTTCTTTCTTTCGAAGAAGAAGCCCGTCAAATCGAAGAAGCCCTCTCTCGTCCAGAGACCGCGAGTCAACCGAAAGAACTCGCCAGGCTGGGTCGTCGCAAGACCGAACTCGGACTTCTTCTCGAAAAGGTACAATCTCTCAAAAATATCGAGCAATCCATGCGCGACAATGCGCTCCTCAGCCAAAGTGAGGATGCAGAGTTAAGCGCGCTCGCTATGGAAGACAACATCATTCTTTCACAGAAAAAAAACGAGTTGGAGAAATCTATCGAGGAATCCCTCATCCCAAGCGATCCGCGTGATGAGAAGGATGTCATCATCGAAATCAGGGCTGGAGCCGGCGGTGACGAATCGTCCCTCTTCGCGGCAGAACTCTTCCGGATGTATGCTCGCTATGCCGAAGAACAACATTGGAATATGAGCGTCGTCCATTCAAGCGAAACCGGACTCGGCGGATTCAAGGAAATCGTCGCGGAAATAAGCCGTGGAAATGGGACTCAGCCAGTATACCGAAAGCTCAAGCATGAATCGGGTGTACATCGCGTCCAACGAGTACCTGAAACCGAAAAAATGGGGCGTGTCCACACGTCAACAGCGACCGTTGCCATTCTTCCTGAAGCCGAAGAAGTCGATATCACCATTCAACCGAATGATTTGCGCATCGATACATTTTGTTCTTCTGGTCCCGGCGGACAATCCGTGAATACCACCTATAGCGCCGTTCGTATCACTCACATTCCAAGCGGCCTCGTCGTCTCCTGTCAGGATGAGAAATCCCAAATCAAAAACAAAGAAAAAGCGATGAAAGTGCTCCGCTCGAGACTTCTCTCGGCGGAAGAAGATCGAAAGGCTAAAGAACTCGGTGATGCGAGACGGGATCAGATTGGAACCGGCGACCGGAGCGAGAAGATTCGTACCTACAATTTTCCGCAGGATCGCATCACCGATCACCGCATCAAGGAATCCTGGAGTCACATCCATGAAATCCTTGCTGGTCGTATCAGCATCATTCTTGATGCCCTTGAGGCGGAGGATCTGCGTCTCCGCCGTGAAAAAGCCCTTTCAGGGTCTGTTCATTAATCTCATGTCTCGAGAAAATATTCAGATTTCGAGCGAAAACCCTGCATCAGTGAGGAAGCATATCGAGATACGCTGACGAGCTGTAAGGGGTTTGCAGCCGAAATCTGGATATTTTATGAGACAAGCGAACATTCTTTCTTTTTTAATACAAGTGGTGAAATTATGAATAGACCCTTAATATGACCATCGGCGATTGGCTTGAAATATATCGACAGCAACTTCCGGAAGGAGAAGCGCTTCTTCTCCTTTCCTTCACACTGCATCGGGAAAAAACATTTCTCCTGGCACATCCGGAACACATCCTTTCACGAGAAGAACAAGATATTCTTCATCGGTGCGCAGAACGAAGAAAAAACCATGAGCCTTTAGCATACATCACCGGTGAGAAGGAATTCTTTGGACTCCCGTTTTTCGTGACACCATCGACTTTGATTCCACGGCCGGAAACAGAAATACTCGTAGAGCATGTTCTCGACAAAATCAGGGAACAACGAACAGGGAACAACGAACAGGGAACAAAAGAAATTTCAATCATCGATATCGGAACAGGGAGCGGATGTATACCGATAAGTATTGCCAAGACACTCCGGTCAACACACCCGGATATCTTTTCATATACGAAATTCATTGCAACTGATATTTCAAAAGCTGCGCTCGCCATTGCAGAAAAAAATGCGAAGCGCCATACGCTCGATACGAATATTTCCTTCTTGGAAAGCGATCTGCTCTCCGAGCTTCCCGATACATACCTGCAGTCGCCATCGATTATTATCACCGGGAATCTCCCCTATCTTTCGGAAACGATATATCGCTCATCTGCCGATGATGTCCGACTCTACGAGCCACAGAGTGCGCTCCAGGGGGATGAGAATGATGGTACAACACTTATTATCGCGCTTCTCAAGCAATATATCGAAAAATCAATATATCCAGCAATTTATTTTCTCATTCTCGAAATAAGCCCAGAGCAAGGGACACTTCTCTTGAGCCAAGGGAAAGTATTTTTCCCACAATCAAAAGTAACTCTTCTGGCAGACCTCTCTGGCAGGAATCGCTTTCTCATAATACAGAATCATTCGTAATACAGGACCTTTTCAAAAAAAACAAACCCACATTGGGGTTTGTTTTTTTTGAAAAAAGTGAAAGGCAATTACTTGCGCTTTGCAGTCTTCTTTACAGTCTTCTTAGCGGCCTTCTTGACTGTCTTCTTTACAGCCTTCTTTGCCACCTTCCTCTTTGCCACCTTCTTTACGGTCTTCTTGGCGGCCTTTTTCTTTGTTGCCATGTAGATCACCTCCTTCTAGTTTTATTTTTTCTTTATACACATCGAGACAGTTTTCTCATGTGTGTAGAAAATTTTTAAAAAATATTTCTACTTGTATTCATTATATAC
>CAZIBB010000046.1:0-5668 GCA_964537075.1 uncultured Bdellovibrionales bacterium
ATCGTAAAAGGGGAATCGATTCTCTTGGTAAACGCGCAGATTCTTTCAGGGAGTCAAAATTTCACGGTTTTTTCAAAAAAAGACTATCAGGCGTATACTGTAATTTCTAATGTATAAATATATGGTGTAAGAATCGCGAGCGTTGTTTATACTTTCTTGAAAACCAATGTGTCATTCCGAGCTTGTCGAGCCTGCCTGCCGGTAGGCAGGGAATCTTAGTGCTCTATTTCGCACCACAGAGCATTTTAGAGAGAGACCCCTCCGCTCGAAGACTCGGTCGGGATGACAAAGGAAAATTTCAAAACTATATATAACGCTGTTAATTCTTACATATATGGGTAAAATTATTGCGGTAATCATCATACTTGCCATTGGTGGCCTCGTATTTTCTTTTACAAAAAATAATCAGAAGGCTACTCTACCAACCGAGATGCCGAAGACGACAAGGAATAGTCCTGAAAGATTTACGCCACCAACGACGCCTCCTCCAAGCAGGGCGGTAGTGAATGTCCCGGTGAAGGAAATAACCCTCAAGGCGAATATTGGTTTTTTGAGCCATCGGAAATCCGTGTGAAAGAAGGTGATCAAGTGAAAATAACTCTCCAGGGAATTTCCGGAACGCATGCAATCGCTATTCCTGAATTTGGAGTGAAGAGTACGACGATCAGTGTTGATGAGACAGTAACGGTAGAATTCGTCGCAAATAAGAAAGGGACATTCTCTTTTAAATGTTCGGTCTTCTGTGGGGAAGGTCATGCAGGCATGACAGGAAACTTGATCGTAGAATAGTTAAGAATATCTCGTTTAAAGATTTTGAGAATACGACCCTTTCGTAATGATAGGGTTGTTTTCTTTTTTCAAGAGGTGAGGAAAATGATATACTATTGATAAATACTTAAAAGTCTATCTAAAACAAATACATGCTTTGGATCGCTATTTCAATACTCAGTTATTTTCTCTCCGCGCTCGTCGCGGTACTTGATAAATTCTTGCTCTCCGGGCGCATCGCTTCGGCAGCGATGTACGCTTTCATGATGGCGATTTTCAGTTCGTTCGCGCTTGTTTTCATTCCATTCGGCGTGCAGTGGTATGGATGGTATGGTGTGGGGACAGCTCTTGTTTCCGGCTTTCTCTTCCTTTATGCATTGGTCGCTTTCTATGCGGCCGCGAAGCAAAGTGAAATAGCAAAGGTAGCGCCTCTCGTCGGTGTGGTAGTTGCCATCGCCTCGTTTTGTATCATTTTGGAGGGTCGCTTGTATCGAGGCGAATCAATCATTTTGAGTCCGGAAGCTCTCCTTGCTTTTATTCTCCTTGTAGGAGGGGCATTCCTCATTTCTTTCGATCTTCCACTGAAGAAAACTGACACCATCCCTTTTCTTTCGGTGATTTCCGGTATCCTTTTCGCCTTTTCAATTATCCTTTTGAAAACATCATACGGGGAGATGAATTTCGTGAACGGGTATTTCTGGTCGCGGGCTGGTATGTTTTTTGCTGGTTTTTCTCTGCTCCTCATTCCAGTGTTTCGTCGGGAAATTTTTTTCCATTCCACACAATTCTCCCATCCGCATCCTCATCATGCGATGACGGGATTTCTCTTCGGACTGAATAAAGTGAGTGGCGGCGTGGCGGCATTTCTCCTTGCCTATGCGGTTTCTATCGGTCCACTGACTCTGGTGCATGCTTTGAATGGCACACAATTCGCTTTCGTGTTCATGATGTCGCTCATTCTTTCATTCTTCTTCCCAAAAATTTATGGAGAAAAGATGGCGCTGAATGATTGGGTGCAGAAGGCTTTCGCTCTCCTTCTGATCATTCTTGGTATTTGGCTATTGTCGGTAACCGGCAATACAGCAATATTACTCTAACCTCTAACCTCTCATCTCTAAAACTTATGTCATTCCAGTCGATAAAACATTTTTTGAAAATCGTGTGGATTTTCGTCGGATCGGCTTGCGCGCTCGTACTCCTCTTGTTCGGATATTTCAATCTCCCTGGGCCGGCTCCGCGCGAAGATGTGTCGCTCGGGATAACATTTTCGAGTCGTTATGCCGAAGCACTTGGCTTGGATTGGAGAGAGACGTATATTGCGCTTCTCGATGAAGTGGGTGTGAAAAAGATGCGTCTTCCAGTGTATTGGGATCTCGTCGAAAAGGAACCGGGGAAATATGATTTCTCGGATGTGGATTGGCAGCTTGCCGAAGCCAAGAAAAGAAATGTAGAGGTAATCCTGTCCATCGGTCAGCGTGTGCCGAGGTGGCCGGAGTGCCATATTCCGGAATGGGCGAATGCGACGGATGAGCTTCGAAAACGGTCGCTCTTCAAGATTCTGGAACAATCGGTGAAACGGTACAAGAATCATTCGGAAATCGTGAAGTGGCAGGTTGAGAATGAGCCATTTCTGGTATTTTTTGGCATCTGTCCGAAATTCGATTCGAACCAACTGGAGGAAGAAGTCGCTCTCGTGAAGGCGCTCGATCCATCTCGGAATGTGATGCTGACCGATAGCGGGGAACTTTCGCTGTGGTTTCGGGCAGCGAGCCGAGGCGATGAATTCGGTACGACCATGTATCGAAAAATTTACAAACCGGGGACGGGATACGTGACCTATCCGCTCGGACCGAACTTTTTCCGCTTCAAGGAAAAGATTACCAGACTTTTGACTGATCAAGAAAATTTTTCAGTCATTGAGTTGCAGGCGGAGCCCTGGGCGAATGGGTGGGTTGCTGATGCGCCGCTTGAAGAGCAGTGGAAGACTATGGATGAGAAGCAATTACGGGAAGTGGTGGTCTATGCCAAAAGAGTTGGATTTTCGGAGATCTATCTGTGGGGTGGGGAATGGTGGTATTGGCTGAAAGAAAAGAAGGGGCATCCGGAAGTATGGGAAACAGCAAAAATTTTATTCAAAGAATAAAATTTTTCTGAAAGCACAGAGCAGAAAACACAAAAACCAAACATAAAAATGGGACTGAAAAGGTGATTTTGTTTGTGTTTTGAGTTCTTGGGTTTTGTTTGGTCTCTGCGTTTTTTTGTTTTGTGTTTTAGAAAAGGAAATATGTCTCAAGAAAGCAGCCTCATCTTCATCCTCCATGATCTCCGGAGCGCTCATAATGTCGGGTCATTGTTTCGTTCGGCCGATGGCATCGGAGTAGAGAAGATATATTGTGTCGGGTATACGCCTGTTCCTGCCATGCCAGATAAAAAATATCTTACTCCGGCAGAAAAGGAAATGAAAAAAACAGCCTTGGGAGCCGAGACATGGATTCCTTGGGAAAGTCGGAAGAATATCTTAATATTGATGCAAAAACTTAAGAAAGAAGGTTTTCAAATAGTCGGACTTGAGCTCGATCAAAGGAGTATCCAGTATCAAAATTTCAAACCAACGAGTAAAGTCGCTCTTATCGTTGGGAATGAAGTGGATGGTATTCCGAAAAAAGTGCTTGACTTGTGTGATGTCATTGTCAGCATTCCTATGCAAGGAAAGAAGGAATCCTTGAACGTTTCGGTCGCTGGTGCCATTGCGGGATTCGATATTCGAGGTAGAATGAGGGTATAGATATAGATTTATAAATGAAGAATATGAAAAATGTATTTTCTTTTTCGGGAGTTTTTATCACAAGCTTAATGATATGGAGTCTCATCTCGATTTCTGCATATGGCACGGGGGGAATTCTTGGTGAACATGCTCTTGCTGCTGATATAAATTTAAATGTTGATAATGATGGTGTGGTGAGAGATTCTTCAGGAAAGATTTTGAAAGGAACGAAAATAGATATTCCTCAAAAGAGCACGGCTCCGGAAGGAATAATAGATACTGAGAAAAAAGTTCCGACCGAAGCAGTTGTTGATACGGTTGCAAAGGAGGATGTGAAATCGGTCATCGCAAATGAGAATACAGCTGCTTTAACCGCAGTCAATATCCAAAAGAAGCTTGATACCCGTTATCGGGTAGAGAAAGTGGAGCTTGTGAAGGCTAATACTCCGGATAAAAAAGATATGATACGTTTTTCCGGGAAAGCGGTGCCGAACACTATAGTAACGCTCTATATCTACAGTACCCCGACTATCGTCGTTGTCACGGCGGATGCCGAGGGGAATTGGTCCTATGATATGACACAAGGTCTTCCGAACGGAGATCATGAGGTCTATGTCGCTGTGACGGATGCCACAGGGAAGGTATCATCCTACAGTGAGGGTATCGCCTTCATCAAGACCGCGGAAGCTATCACGGTCAAACCGATTGCCGAAGCCGCGGATGGAGTGGTTAGCAATCAGTCGCCACTCGAGCGATCTCAGATGGAATACATTATCGTCGCTTTCATTTCGGTGCTTGTTTTCTTCGGTATCGCTCTGATTGTGGTGGGTCGCCACCCGTCAAAATAGTATTTTGAGTATATGTATATGAAATTTTCAATTATGAAGTCATTATTTCTTCTTGGAGTAGCTTGTTCCGGACTTGGATATATTTTCATGTATGGCATCGGCAATCAGGGATATGTTTTGGGGGATAATGTCACAGTATCGAACACCTCCTCATTTGATTCCACAGCGTCCACTCTAGAAACGACCGATCCAATAAGCACTGATACGACTCATCTAAGTCAACCATCACGCGTGACTACCTCTTCTTATATTGAGTCAACTGCCACGACTTCTTCCAGTGTGGAGACTATCATGACGACTTCCATAAATGCCTCGGGTGATAGCACTGAGCCGAGTCAGCCGAATCGAATCTCAGTGGATATCGTTGATCAGCGTACGGTGAAGATTCGCTGGGCAGAATCATCCGATAATGTGAAGGTAGCGGGGTATAGGGTTTTCAAGAATGGAAATTTTCTCACAACCGTCACAGGGACGACATATACCGACATATCCGTATATGAGGGACGGGAATACCGATATTTTGTGAGGGCGCGTGATGCTGCCGGCAATGAATCCGCGAAGAGCGAAGAAAAGAAAGTCTTCATTCCATTGGTAACCGTCAAGATGGGTGAGACAGACGGAACCCTGACAACACCGACGACGACATGGACGGCAGAAAACAATGGAGATACGCTTGTCGTGAAAAATTCGGCAGGAGAGGCCATGCAGGGGACGAAGAGAGAAGTCGCTTCACCCGCCCTTGTTTCTAGAAAAATAACCGAAGATCAGAAAAAAGATGCCGCGATGAGAGCTTTCGATACGGCGGTGAAAAATAATCTTGCAAATAGAGGTGTGCATATTGGTGCTCTCAGTGCTGATCAGGTCACTCGTCTTCCGGAGGCGCAATACTTGGATTTCGATCATGATGGTATGAGCAATACCGAGGAGCTTCGTTTGGGAACAGATCCGTTCCTTACGGATACTGATGGTGATGGTTTCAATGATGGTGATGAGATACAGACGGGACATGATCCGAAGAAGTTTTCTCCCGGTGATGGGCGTGATGCGGTTGTAATGGAGGATATAAAAACCATTATTGAGAGTGAAAAGGCGGGTAATAGTCAGACAGAAGTGCCGGTACGGAAGAAGGATACCCGTTATCGGGTAGAGAAAGTGGAACTCGTAAAGGCGGATACGCCTGATGCCAAGGATGTTGTGCATTTCTCTGGAAAGGCAATACCGTATGCGCTGATTACGCTCTATATCTACAGTACCCCGACTATCGTCGTTGTCACGGCGGATGCCGAGG
>CAZIBB010000047.1:0-5068 GCA_964537075.1 uncultured Bdellovibrionales bacterium
CAAAGTCGGATTTTACGGGGTAAACCACCCAGGAAGCGGAATAACCGATCTCCCTATTTTTCCACGGCGTATTTTTTCTCGAGCCAGGCGACGAAGCCACTTTCGATTGCAGGAAGTATGGTTTGAATGGTAGGATAAACAGGATATCCCCGTGTATTTTTTGAGTTTCTTATGCTTGAATTCCCATCAATCGAAAATCTGAAGTCGCCGGTGAAGGCAGTGGCTCGGGCGGCAGAGAATGCATTTTTCAACCACGAAAGGGGAGGGGATGCCGAAGATGCGTGGAATATCCTCACTGATCATGGTGCCGGAAAGTTTCGTCGAACACAGGCGGCTTTTACGGTGATTCGCAGCATGGTACCGGATGCTATTTTTGATACATTGACCGGAAAACATTATAAATATCAGAATGCTGTCTTGCCGATAGATCCGGAAAAGTATGTTTTTGATGAAAAAATGGTCGGTGGGGGATATGAGTGCAATGCATATCGATTGAATTCGCTTGACCCCGCTCTCCCATCGCTCGTCATCAAGATCGATCAATTTATCACGCGCAGTACCGATAAACTGCTCGCTCGAGCCAAAGCGGTGAAAGGCGAATACGAGGAGAGAAAAGAGTGGTACCGGGATTTGCCGGCATTGATACCGGATGAGTATCATTTTATCGGGAAAAGTCCGCGAGGCGGAAAAAGGGCGCTTTTTACGATACAGAGGTTCCTTGGCAACATGGATGAGATGAAAGATGTTTTTCGGGGCATAAGCAAAGAGGAATTATTGGAAGTTTTGCGACAGAATTCGCAATTACGGGCAGACTTTCGAAAATTCGTGGAAATCACTTCGCGGCGTGCTCATGAAAGAGATGAGATGATCGATACCTTGGGGGATAAGAATCTGGTATTGATACGGAAAGAATCAGGGGCATCTTTTATTCTTCTCGATCCGCACGTTACGAAACATCCGGTGGCCGACGAAAAGGAAAGCGTGAGAATCCAGGCAGACTTGGCATATTTGGAAGATATTATCGCCACGCTTAACGCAGAACGGTGAATCAGTCGGTGTACCGATTCACTTCGCTACTTCGTACTTTTTCTCGAGCCAGGAGGCGAAACCGTTTTCGATGGCGGAAGAGGAGAAGACATTGAGATCGTAGAGACGGACGGCTGCCTGGAAGCTTTCGAGATCATCTGATCCGTAGGCGATGGCCTGTCTTCCGCTCGGGATACTGTCTCTCTTCTGTTCCAGCTTATCAAGGGGAATGTTGATGGCTGTCGGGATATGACCGGCGCTATACGCGGATGCCGATCGGGTATCGATAATCACATAGAGGTTCTTGTCCGCGCCAGTGAGGATAGCATTCGTCTCTTCGGCAGTCTTGAAGGAGACCTTGGATCGGTCTACGACGGAATCCGGATCACCGATGGAAATGAGATTTCCGCTGACGGCTTTCCATGAGGCAATACCGCCATCAAGGAAGGCATAGGTGAACGGCTTGTCTTTTAATATGGCATCAGCCTGTTCTATGGATGCCACATCATCAGACAGAGTGAGCACGATCACGAGGGCATCCTTATTCTCCGGGACGTACCGGTCGAGCTCGCCTATGATCGCATTTCGGGAATACGGTATATGCTCCTGTGTATAGAGAGGCTTCGGTCGGATGTCGATCACCTCCACTGGATCATTTTTCGACATCTTGAGGCGCAGCGCTTCAGCCGGGATCGACGGATATTTTTTCAGTATATCCTCGGTTGCCGATTGCTGCGATTGGTCGATTGGTTTCTCTCGGAAGAAAATCGATTTTCCGATGAAGCCGACAATGACGAGGAGTATCAGCGCGAAGGTGATGCCGAAAGTGAGAATGTCTTTGGAGGGGCGCATATAGTATTAGATGTTAGATTCTAGATATTGGATATTAGATAAAAAAATCATAAAAAAGAGGAGGATGAGCGGGATAAAAAAAGTTATTCGAGGATGGAACCGATGAAATTCGGATAGCCGCGGACGAAGTCGCTGATGGAAGTCGTTTCTTTTCCTTCGAGCTGGACGCTTTCCGGAAAAATGATTCCCTCGTCGGTACCGATACCGACCTTCTCGCCCACTTCGAACACTTCGCCGTATGAATGCGATAGGGCGGGATTGTTTTTCTGATAGGAGACGGAGATGAGTTTGAGACGCAGCGGCATGCCGCTCTCATTTTTCTTCCAATAGGTGAAGATGCCCGGCCATGGGGTGAAGGCGCGATACCGATCGTAAATTTTTTGCGCCGATTGATTCCAGAAAATCCGGCCGTCTTCGCGTTCGATCAGTTCGCAGAGCGTGGCTTCGCCGTCGTCTTGGACCCGCGGCTCTATCTTTCGCTTCACGAAGAGGGGGATGGTTTCCATGAGGAGAGGAACCGCCTCAATGGTAAGTTTTTGTTCGAGCGTCGCCGCCGTGTCCTCAGGGTCGATCGGAACGGATTTCTGAGAGAGGATGGCTCCGGTATCCATGCCGGCATCCATGAGCATGATGGTGACCCCGGTCTCGGTCTCGCCGTGAAGCAGGGCATTCTGTATCGGGGAGGCTCCGCGGTATTTCGGGAGGAGCGATGGATGCACATTGATGCAACCGAATCCCGGAACATCGAGAAATGCCTTGGGAAGTATCCTTCCGTAGGCGGCAACCACGAGGAGATCCGGTTTGAGATCCTTGAGTTTTTCTATTTCGGTTTCCGTGATCTTCATCGGCTGTTCGACTTGAATATTGTTCGATACCGCGATGGTCTTTACGGGGGAGAGGACGGTTTCTTGTTCCCGACCCTGCGGTTTGTCCGGCTGTGTGAAGACTGCGACGATCTGATATTTTTCCTGAATCATGGCCTGCAGAAAAGCTGCGGCGAAATCGGGCGTCCCCATGAAGACGATCCGTACCTTCGGGCTTGAAAAAATATTTTTTTTGATGAAGCTAAAGGGCATAATCAGAGGGCATAATGTTTGAGTAGGCTCTCGTCATACCGGTCGACGATGAGAACGCCATCAAGGTGGTCGATTTCATGCTGGATGGCGATGGCGAGGAGTCCGCTCGTGGTCAATTTTTGATGAACTCCGTGCTCGTCCTGATAGTCTACGGTGACGGTCTCATAACGCTCGATACTGAGGAATTGTCCGGGCAGGGAGAGACAGCCCTCTTCGAAGAGAATGCGATCCTCTTCGTTACCGGCAATCGTCGGATTGATGAGAACGAGTCTCTCCTGATTGATTTCGATGACGGCGAGACGAAGCGATATCCCGATCTGGGGTGCGGCAAGACCGATGCCATCCGCTTCATGCATGGCGACGAACATATCGGGGATGAGTCGCTGTATGTCTTCGGCGAGCGGATCCTCGATCGGGAGGGATTTTTTTCGGAGTATGGCGCTTTCGACGCCCGTGACGATGGAATAATGCATACGTGTATTATAATCGATATTTCAGGAAAGAGAAAGCGGGTTTCGGTCGAGAGTGAAGCCCTGGGAAGAGAGTTTCGCGAGGGACTGACGGAGGCTTTCAGGGAGGTGGTGTCCTTTGATGCGGACAATGATGAATCGTACGTATTTTCCGCGGATCTTCGGGGAGAGAGGGATGACGGGATCGCTTACGTTCCAATGGATTTTTTCTCCTTTCGGCGTTTCGAGGAGGGATGCCGCCCGCCGTATTTCCTGTTCAGCTTTTTTCTCGTCCGGATCATTTATGGAACACTTGATGATCACTCCATAGGGCGGATAGGAAAACATCGTCCGGTCTTCTTTCAGTGTGTCGATGATGGGTCGCATCCCTCCACCGATGAGCGCGCGGAAGATCGCGTGTTCGGAATGGAATGTCTGGATGATAAGCTTCCCTTCCCCGCTTATCCGTCCGAGAGCGATAGCGAGACTGCGCAAGAGCCGCTCCTCGGCCTGATAATCCGGAAATCGCAATGCATTGTCTCCGTCGAGCATGGCGATGAGACCGAGTTTCGGGAGCGATGGAGCGAGGAGTGCCGATTCCGTGCCGATGAGGATGTCTATTTTTCCGGAATGCGCCTCGGCGAGTAGATCTTCTTCGTTTCGTTTCAATCGTCTGGATGTCGCATCGACACGTCTGATAGTCGAATAGGAGAAGAGCCGCTTCAATTCGCGTTCGAGTTTTTCCGTGCCGAATCCCACATTCTTGAAATTGATTCCGCCGCAGCTCGGGCAGCTCGGGAATTCCTTGGTGCGATAGGCGCAGTGGAGACATCGGTAGCTTCCGGCATCCGTTCCGATGAGTGCGCGCTCGCAATTCGGACATCGGAGGACATTCTTGCACCGATCGCATACCGAGAAGATGCTCGTTCCCTGCCGGTTGACGATGAGGAGTATCTGTCGCCCTCGCTTGAGCGTTTCGCGGATGTGTTCGAGCGTGAGGAGCGAGAATGGTGAGAAGTTTTTCTTGTACCGATCGAGTTTGAGGTCGGAGAGGATGATGTTTTTTCTCGCGGTATCGTTCTCGAAAATATCTTCTCCGTGTATCGACAGCGATCCCTCTTCCTGTTCGGAGAGGATGAGGAGGGTCGGCGTCGGAGAAATGGTGATGAAATTCGCCTGGTGCAGCTCTGCCAATTTCTCGGCCACGATGCGGCCTTCATAGCGCGGCATCATATCCCACTGTTTGTACCCATCATGACCATCGAAATCGAGTATGACCGTTTGGAGCGTATGGAAGGGGGCGAACAGCGCCTGGCGGGTGCCGATGATGATGCGTGCTTGGCCGCTTCGAATAGCTTCCCAATAGGTGAAATACGCTCCGCCTGGGAGATTGCTCGTGATGAGAGCGAGGATGGATGAATCGAAATATTTCTTGTATTCCTCGAAGAGTTCGTGAGCGAGCATCATGTCCGGAACGAGGATGAGTATCTGTTTCTTCCTTGCCCTCGTTATCTTATCCGCAATCGCGAGGAAGACGGAATTTTTTTCTTTCAGTGATTTTGGGAGAGAGTGGCTGCGATTTTCTTTCGTGACGCTCCCGACGAGTTTTTTCTGAGAGGGAGAGAGCGCTGGGATCGCGGTGAGGGATGCGCTTTTGACATCCTT
>CAZIBB010000048.1:0-4906 GCA_964537075.1 uncultured Bdellovibrionales bacterium
GTTCTTGATAGTCGCTCTCGAAAAGATACATCAGTATAGGCTGAAACGGAACAAAAAAGCAACCTATTTTTTCGGCAAAAAATCTTTCCCGCGCCTCTTACGATGATAGGCGATGGCATAGCGATGCGCCTCGGCATTGGCGAGGAGTATCTCCTTGGTATAGCGCTGCACCAGCCCGGCATCACCGATAATCCGCTCCGGCTTGTGACGATCATTTTTCACGATACCGACGATCGGGATGATGAGTTCGTGTTCGGCGAGAATCCGCTCTGCCACGCCATACTGAAGAAGAGATCCATCGACCGCGAGAATATCCGGAAGCGGCCACTCCGGATGCCCGAGACGTCGCGTGAGTATTTCTTCGAGAGCGAGCAAATCATTTCCGGTATACTTCTGCCTGAGACGAAATTTCCGATACGCATTTTTTTCCGCGATGCCATTCTCGATCACCGTCATGACTCCGACCGCCGATCCTCCAGCGAGATGCGCGACATCGTACGCCTCGATCCGAATATTTTTCATTCTTTGCTCCTTGCTCCCTGCTCCATGCTCACTGTTTACTGTCCCCTGCTCTCTGTTCACTGCTCGCTGCTCACTGATCAATGCCACATCCTGAATATGCTGCAACGCAAAGAGTGTTTTCTTGATCTCATTCGCTTTCTCAAATTCCAAATCTTTTGCTCGTGTCTTCATCGTCCGTTCGAGACGCTTCGCCACCATATCCTTTTTCCCCTCGAAAAACTGCGTGATATTCTTTATCGTCGCACCATATTCTCGTCTGGATATCTCTCCCGTGCACACTCCCGGACACAATCCGATCTGCCGGTTGAAACAGGGTCGAACAGCGGACGCACCGCTCAAGAGCGGAACGACCGCTGTTTGAACTGCTTCCTGTTCTCTGTTCTCTGTTCTCTGTTCTCTGTTCCATGGTTTGCACGTATCCCGAAACGGGAAAATATGTCGAACAATCTTCAGAGCCGAACGGAGTTGCAATCCATTCGGAAACGGTCCGAAGAGATGAAGTATTTTTCCTGGCGCTTTGCCTTCCAAAAGTTCACGTCCCCGTATGGTGAGCACGCGCGGAAAATCTTCATTGGTGATGATGACATAATTGAAACTCTTATTATCTTTGAGATCGGTATTATACATCGGCGCATGCTCCTTGATACGCTCGGATTCGAGGAGGAGTGCCTCGAGCACCGAATCAGTATGTTGATACGCTACATGCCGCGCCTTCGTGAGCATGGTCGAAATCTTTGGTCCGCGTGTCGTATGAATATCCGCCCCGAAATAACTTCGCACCCGATCCCGAAGTGACGTCGCTTTACCAATATAGAGAATCTCTTTTCCGTTGGACAGGAAAAAATACACTCCCGGTACATCAGGAAGCTCGCTCAGGTTTTCTTTCTTCACAATTTTTTCCCAAAGTTTTTTTGACATTTGCCGGAGTGAATTTGACTTTATATGTAAATTGTAGTATAATACAAGATAGCAAACTTAACAAGGAGGCGGCGGTGACAAACAGATTGATACAAGAGATAACCCATGCGGTTGTCGTGATGTTCGCAGGGGCCAAGGAATCACCTCATCTCTATGCCACATTCAAAGCTGCGGCAAAGGGGAAAATCCTCCCCGAAAGCTACGGCTATTTTTTTCGCCAGGTAAAAAAACGGTTTATGCGCTGGCTCGAAACCAACGAGAATGATTGGAGATCCTGGCCAGAGAAATCGAAAGCCTATCTGCAAGCTCGGGGAAAAAATACCGAAAAAGAAGAATTTCCTCCTGAAACGGATCAATCGGAAACGATCTCCGTGCCAGTCATACAAGCAAGGCTTCCATTCTGCTGAAGCCACACATCCAACGTTTCAAGACGACCCGAATCCGGTCGTCTTTTTCTTATAAAAATCAATACTTCTTCCGGAAATGTTATACTGGAATTACTTGTAAATTCGTAAATATAATCCTATGCTGGAACAACTCAATTTGGACTTCCAACCGAAACCACCGGAAAAACCAAAAACGCTCGAGGACCGGTATTTGGAACTTGTCGGAGTTCCCGCTCGTGTCGGTTTCGATGATGTGACAATTCTCGCCGGTATCGCGGATCCGGAGGCAGAGCGCCTTCGCTTGAAAAAGATAGATACCGATAATGACAAGGATGATCTCAAAGCGACATACCGACAAAAACATTAAAGCGTCTTCACTTTTTTCCTTCGCAATACTTTTTTAGTAACTATCTCAAAGATCATGTCTCGAGAAAATATTTCAGATTTCGAGCGAAAACCCTGAAGAAGTGAGGCGGCATATCGAGATACGCCAACGAACTTTGAGGGGTTTGCAGCCGGAATCTGAATATTTTATGAGACAAGCGCTTAGTTTTTTTTCTTTTTAAATAAGCGGTGAGATTTGAGATGGTTACTGAGATATGTTCCGGTGTAGGATTTTTCATTCTTCGCCACTTCTTCGGGTGTGCCGAAAGCGACAACCTTTCCCCCGCCTACTCCCCCCTCGGGACCGATATCGATGATATAGTCGGAGGACTTGATCAGATCCATATTGTGCTCAATTACGATTACCGTATTCCCCTTGTCGACCAAGCGTGTGAGAATCTCAATCAATTTTTTCACATCCTCATAATGAAGTCCGATGGTCGGCTCGTCCAAGAGATAGATCGTCCGCTCCGTCGAACGCCGATACAATTCCGAAGAAATTTTTACACGCTGTGCCTCACCGCCTGAAAGCGTCGTCGCACTTTGACCGAGCTTAAGATATCCGAGACCCACTTCATTGAGCGTCTTCATCCGGTCGGCGATAGCGGGAATATCTTTGAAGAAAGCCCATGCCTCTTCGATCGTCATCTCGAGTACGTCATGAATGCTCTTGTGTTTGTATTTCACCTCGAGCGTTTCCTTCATGAATCGCCGCCCGTCGCAGACATCGCAGGGCACATATACCGTCGGGAGGAAATGCATCTCCACCGCGATGAAACCGTTGCCCTCGCAAGTCTCACACCGTCCGCCCGGACGATTGAAAGAAAATCTCCCCGCCTTCCACCCTCGCACCCGCGCTTCTTCCAGTGACGCGAAGAGATCGCGGATATGGATGAACGCACCGGTATACGTCGCCGGATTCGATCGTGGCGTCCGTCCGATCGGTGTCTGATCGATGAGCACGGTACGTGCGGCGTATTCCATGCCCGTAAACGTATCACAGTTAAAGACCTCATTCGACCGATATCGCCGATCAAACCTGGCCTGCAGATTCTTATGAATCACTTCATAGAGAAGCGTCGATTTCCCTGATCCAGACACACCGGTTATCACGGCAAAACGCCCCAGCGGAATATCGACATTGGCATTTTTAAAATTGAAAATATTGATACCACGGACGCGGATCGTCCCTTTGTCCTTGCTTCGACGTGTCATCGGTACTTCGATCATCGTTTCACCACGGAGATACGAGAGGGTAAGAGATTTCGACGTATTTTTCTCCGCGGTAATGAGTTTTTCCAAATCATCCGCAACCACGATTTCTCCACCATGTATTCCTGCACCCGGCCCGATATCGATGAGATAATCCGAAGCGAAGATAGTATCCTCGTCATGTTCGACGACGATGATGGTATTGCCGATATCGCGCAGATCTTCAAGTGTCGCGATGAGGCGTTCGTTGTCCCGCTGATGGAGACCGATAGTCGGTTCATCGAGTACGTAGAGCGCCCCCACGAGGCGCGAGCCGAGCTGCGACGCGAGCCTGATGCGTTGTGCCTCACCACCCGAGAGCGTGTTCGCCCGACGGGAAAGCGCAAGATAATCGAGACCGACATTGAGAAGAAAATCTAAACGATTTCCAATCTCCTTCGAAACGACGGCGATAATCTGCTGTTCGCGAGGAGAGAGATTAAGCATGATAAAAAAATCTGCCGCTTCGGAAACCGTCATATTCGCAAGCTCCACAATATTCTTCCCACCTACCATAATATGAAGTGCCTCGGTACGCAGACGTGTCCCCTCACAGACAGGGCATACTTCATTCCCAAAAAAATGTTTCGTTCCGAGACCATTGCAGGCCGAGCACGCCCCGTACGGCGAATTGAAAGAAAACAATCTCGGCTCCACTTCCGGATACGAAAATCCATCATACGGACAAGAAAACTTCGAAGACAAAAGAAATGTCTCCTCACCATAGAGAATCTTCACCATACCTTCGGCCTCATCGAGCGCCCGCTCCACCGCTTCACGCAGACGTTCGATCATTTCGGTATTTTTTCCGAGTAGGCTGCCGCTCTCGATATCATCCACGACGAGGTCGATATCGTGCTTCTTGTTTTTCGAGAGAAGAATCCGTTCACGTAGATGTTTGCGTTCACCATCGACGAAAACCTCAACGAACCCTTTGCCGAGCGCATCGTAGAGCATTTGATAGTATTCCCCCTTGCGTCCGCGGACGACCGGAGCGAGTACGATGACTGATTCACTCTTTCCAACATGTTGCTTGGATCGAACGGATTTCCCCACGCGTTCGAGGGCGAGATCCATCATCTCCTCGATCGAAAGTTTCTTGATTTCCCGGTCGCATTCGAGACAATGCGGTCGACCGATGCGGGCATACATGACGCGCAGGTAATCATATATTTCAGTAATCGTCGCCACGGTCGAGCGCGGATTCGAGGAGCGTGATTTCTGATCAATTGATATCGCCGGTGACAAACCGGAAATCTCATCCACATCCGGCTTCTGCATCGTATTCAGAAATTGCCTCGCATACGCTGAAAGCGACTCGACGTACCGACGCTGACCCTCGGCGAAAATAGTATCGAAAGCAAGCGAAGATTTCCCTGATCCGGAAAGCCCCGTCATCACCACCATCTTGTTTCTCGGCATGGAGACGGTGATATTTTTCAGAT
>CAZIBB010000049.1:0-4512 GCA_964537075.1 uncultured Bdellovibrionales bacterium
GCGAGAGAAATTCTTATTTTTGAACACTCGCGGTGAGAATTTAGACAGTTACTTACAGCTGTACAGTAATTTTCTTCTCATTCGTGCCACGGAGAATGGTCAGTTCTACTGAGACACCCTTAGAAAGCTCACTCATGGCACGGGAAAGAGGATAGTCTATCGTGATATCCCTGCCATTAACCTGGGTCACAATATCCCCGATCAGGAGACCTACTTTCTCGGCTGGCGATCCCGAAAGAAGAGCGAGGCTCGTTTTTCCTGACGGAGAATAAATGAGGGCACCCTGATTCCGAGCGGTACCATGAGCGAGAGCATATCCCCTGGTAATCGAGATATAATATGCGCCAAACATCGCCCGCGACGCGAAACCATCCCGAAGCACCGTATCAAGCGCCTCACGGACGACGTTGGACGGAATGACGAAATATTTTTTTCCATTGTCCAAATCAATCGCCCCGAGAATTCCCACCATCTCAGCATTCCACTGTACCACTGGACCGCCGACATATTCGCGCGGATCCTTAAGGTCGATAGAGAATACTCCTTCCCATTTCTCACTCGATGAGACGGTTTTCCCGGCGAGATTGAATGTCTTATCCTTATTCTCCAGGATACCGATGGAAAAACGATTCTGATATTCAGCCGATGAATTTCCGATCGCGACGAGCTTCTTTCCGACACGGGCATCATCAGAATTCGCGAAGGCGATGGCAGGGAGATTCTCCCCCTCGATTTTCAGAAAAGAAAGGTTTGTCAGCGGATCGGTACCGAGCACCCGCGCCTCATATGACTGACCGTTTTCGAGCAGTACGATGTACTTCGCTTCGGTATCGTACAGCGCATCCCGATAGGTCACCAACAACCCGTCATTCGTGACCAAAACGCCGGTCGTTGACTTGCTTTCAGGACTCGTGACGACTTTTGCCGTTTTCGATGTCTGGATAGCGATGATGTCCACCACCGCCGTCGCCGGCTGGGAAACAAGCTGATCAATCGAATCATCCTCGCGGATCGTCACCTGTTCGGTCTTATTGATGATGGTCGTATTTTTCGATATATCCTTCACGAATGCCCATCGGGAAAAAAATTGCGAAGAAGCCAATCGCGGCACTATTGAGCGCTCAAAAAACACTCCGCCAGCTCCACCGATAAAAAAAATGGCTATAAAAAGCCCGAGTAAAAGAAAAAATTTTCGAAACATGGGAGAATAAAAACACAATTTACTTCCTGTTATTTTTACCACGAACAGGCGCTTCTGGCAAGAACTTCTGTCTGCGCCCATTTCTCCCTTTCGGGTTCTATGCCAGCATCCGCCACGGCGAACTGAGCAAGAGAAGCGTCGCGAGTCCCAGTAAGGAAAAAGCCCTGACAAGAATTTTCTTCAAAAAAAAGTGTCCAGTCAGCGTCTGAAGAAGCAATTCCCAAGGAAAAAAGAAAACGATGGTCAGAAGCGCCGCCGTCGTCAGGTATCCGAACGGCCATATGCTCGCGATCCATGCAGCCTCAGTCATCACCAAGGAGAGGAATACGGCGAGCAGAAAAATTTCTTGCTTCTTCTTCCCATCAATCACATTGAACATCTGATATGCCACGCTGAACGTTGAAAGACCAAGCGTAAGGAGAAGCATCCAGAGTGAGATATTGAAATTGAGATACAGGCCGTAGCAGGCGGCGTAAAAAAGAAAGAGCGCCGCAACTCCGCCGGCATGCATGAATGCTCTCGCCGTCTCGTCTGTTGGTGCGAAACGGAGACGATACAACCCCAAGAGGAGCGAATAAAAAGCGATGCTCGAAATCAATACGAAAATATGCTGATTCGTTTTGTTATCGATCAAAAAAAGAAGGGTCGGAGTAGCCAAAGAAAACAGCAATGGAATCGGGACACCGGTCATCTTCTTCGTCGTCCGATAGACACCGAGAAGCGCTATCGTCGAAACAAACAGCAATGAAAAAGTATACCCTTTCCAATCCGTCAACGTTGGATTCAACGCTAAAAACTCCAGAGAAAGGAGGTATCCAAGCGACCAGAGAAAGAGCGTAAAATGGAAAAACATAAGTCAGAGAACAGGGAACAATGAGCATGGAACAAGTAAGAGATGCTAGATTTTTTACAACGGTCGCTCCGCTTTTTGATCCGCCAGCTGGCGGAGTCCGCTGTAAAAAACTAAACTCTCTACTCTCAGCACTATCATACCCTGTTTCTTTCGGAAAAACAAAACAGGGTGAACCCTGTGAAATTTGGCTTTGCCAGACCTCTCCTCACGGAATTTCACAGAATGAACCCCTGTTTCTTCATCATCCCCTCGTCATCATTTCCTTTCATCCAAGACCACCTTCACATCCTTCGTGTCGCCCTTGTGCCAGACTCTGATGGTGACCTCATCGGCCGGAGCGTACTGGCTGAGAAGTGAAACCAGGGTGTGGTCCTTGTCAATCTTCGTTCCGTTTATTTCGAGAAGGATGTCATTTTCCACGATGCCCGCCTTGTCAGCCGGCGATCCCGGCATCACCGCGAAATCACGGATCGTTTCTCCGCGCGTCACGAGCACACCGTAATCAAAAGGAAGGTCGGCGTCCTTTTTCAGCTGATCATCTATTGGCACATACCGTACGCCGAGATATGCGGTGGAAATTTTTCCGGTATTCTTCACCTGTTCGATCACTTTCTTCACCTGATTGATCGGAATCGCGAAACCGATATTCTCCGCACCCTGCGCCATCGCCACATCAATACCGATGACCTCGCCGGAAATATTCAGAAGCGGTCCGCCGGAATTTCCCGGATTGATGGCAGCATCGGTCTGAATGATACCCAGGAGCTGCTCGGTGCCGCCCCGGCCTGATCCGGCAGAGAGCGTACGCTTGAGTCCGGAAACGATTCCACGGGAAACTGAATTTGCAAACTCACCGAGCGGATTACCCATGGCAAGGACGGTTTCTCCGACCCTCAAACTATCCGAATCCCCCAAGGGGAGCGGAGTGAATCCCGTCCCCTCGATCTTAAGCAAAGCGATATCATTCGACGGATCGCGGGCAATCACCTTTGCCGGATACTCCTTTTCCGAAACGAGCACGGTATATTCGGCCTGAAAATCAGCCACGACATGTTTGTTCGTCACGATGAGCCCGTCATCGGAAACGAAAAATCCTGATCCGCTTCCGACCTGCTGCTTCTCCGATCCGGCATTCCCGTTCGTGTCATTATTGAAAGGATCGCTGAAGAAAAACGGCAGCCCGCCGAAAGGCGACTGAAAACCACGGAGCTTCGGAACATCCTTAGAGATGACGATGCTCACCACTCCCGGCATCATTTTCTCGATCGTATCGACGATCACCGCGTCCCAATCCGTCGTGTTTTGTTTCTGTTCAATACTCCCATTATTCCCCTCCTGTATCAGGGTTTTCAATTTCCCCTGAGAAAGCAGTAGTCCAAACAATCCGAATATGATAAGCGCACCGGAAATTCCCCCCGTCACTCCCGCTAGGATGAATTTTTCTTTTTGACTCCCCTTGCAACATCGTGATGATTTTTTTTCTTGCTCTCCTTCTTCACCGAGAACAATAACATCGTCCTGTTGATTCATAAGATTGAATATACGTAACGGTTCAATATCTCACCGCACACACTTAAAATAAAAAATCTTCTCTGCTTATCGCCTAAAATCTTATAATTTTGGCTGCAAATCCTGAAAAGCTTGTCAGAATATCTCGATATTCCTTCGCACTTTTCAGAATTTTCGCTCAAAATGATAAGATTTTATACTCGATATGAGATATTGAACCGTTACTTACCTATTAATTTTCCAAAAAATTTCAGTAGAACAGGAAAGCGGCATCGCCGGTTTTGTTCGTCATGAGGTCATTCTCAAATTTTTTCATATCCTCGCTCCGGAAGTCCAATCGTGCCGTAGTGGCATTCCAATCATATTCCCCGTCAAACACCCAGACATTCATCTGTTTCATCTGTTCGGAAAGCCAATCGGAAAACACTGGCTTTTTGACGAATATTTGCTTCAATTGATACTGCTTTTCTCCGTCTTCCTCCTGTATGCCATCGATGCGTACGATATGGAACCCGAGAGCGCTTTCGATCGTTTCACCCGGAATACCGACTTGCTGCGATGCGATGCTTTTCTGGAGTTCCGGAGCCAAATCCTCGATAGCGAACCATCCGATCCTTCCTCCATCCTTCGCCGTGCGTCCGTCGGAATAGGTATTCGCCACCTCCTCAAAGGGACTCCCTCTCGCGAGACTGGTTTCCGCTTCTCCGATCTTTATTTTTTCCTGCTGAAGATTGCCCTGTTCGTTCAAAAACACCTCGTTCAATTCCTCTTCATAGAGGGCGCTCTGGACAATCTTCTCCTTGAAGTCATCGAGGGACCAGCCATACAGACGCCCAAGATCGGAAACGACCGCATCCGTCGAGCCTCCTTCGCCGAGTTTCCGCTCCACGCTCTGATCAACCATCTCATCGGTCACGATGATACCACGACTCCGTGCCAATGATTCGAT
>CAZIBB010000050.1:0-4069 GCA_964537075.1 uncultured Bdellovibrionales bacterium
CAAATGACAATACCAAAATAATAATTTTTAGTATCTATCTCAAATCTCATGTCGCAGATAGAATTTTATCATTTTCAGGATTTGCAGCCGAAATGATGAAATTTTAGCCGACAAGCAGGAGAAATCCTTGTTTTTTATCTCATGCGATGAGATTTGAGAGAGACACTTAAACGTTTTGAATTTCAGATTTATAATTTATTTGGAGCTTGGTGCTTTGAATTTTGAATTTTTATTGAAGAAGTTTTCTCCCGAGCTTCCAGACATCGCCTGCTCCCATGGTAACGACGATATCTTGTTCCTCAAGTGTATCACAAAGCATGTCTTTCGCCTCATCAAAAGTATGCGCGAGTTCCGCCTTTCCCATCTCGATCTGATTGATTGCCACGACGAGTTCAGCCGATCCGACGGATCCAGTTTTCTCACGCGCGCTTCCATAGACATCGATGATAATCGCACGGCTCGCATCGCCGAAACTCTGAGAAAAATCGGAAAGAAGCGCCTCGGTACGGCTGTAGGTATGCGGATGAAAGACAACTGTCAGTTTCCGTGTCGGAAAAAGACTTCGGAAAGCCGCGAGGGTCGCCTTTATTTCCGTCGGGTGATGCGCATAATCGTCATAAATGAGCGCGCCCTGCTCAGTCTTCCCGATATATTCGAAACGCCGTTCCGTTCCTGAATAATTTCTCACCGCCCTTCGAACCGCTTCGATATCTATGTTTAGCAAAAGACACATCGCAACGGCTCCGGCAATATTCACCGCATTGTGTGTGCCAGTGAGTGGTGATTCGAAAACACTGAGAGAAACATCCTTATATTCAATCGAAAAGCGTTGACACATTCCATCAGAAGCATCCACTATCACCTCATGATTCATGATGCGCACCCCGGCTTCCTTGTGGAATCCATACGATAGTTTGGTTGCCGAAACTTCAGATGCGAGTTTTACTGCCTCCGAATCATCTTCGCAATATGCGAGCAGGCCATGCCTCGGAATTTTCGAAAGGAAATTCGCAAAAACTTTCCGGTACGCGATCATATCGGGAAAGAAATCGGGATGATCCCATTCGATGTTGTTCAGGATGATTCCGAATGGCGCATAGTATTGGAATTTATCCTGATATTCATCAGCCTCAAAGACAAAATAGTCACCAACACCGGAAAGCGCCGCCCGTCCCCACAGGCTGACCCTGCCGCCCACGAGAGCCTGGGGATCCTTGCCCGCTTCCCGCAGACATTCGGCGAGGAGTCCGGTCGTCGTCGTTTTTCCATGCGTTCCGCAAACCGCGAAAGCGAGACGCTCCTTAGTCAGTTCTCCCAAGGCCTCAGGATATGAAAGCACTGGTTTCCCGGAATCGAAAGCGCTTCTCAGTTCCGAATTTGAATCGATACTATATGATGAAGAATAGATGATACATTCGGCATCGGCCGGAATATGTTCGTGGGAAAATCCAACCAGCGGCGTAATTCCGATATCCTGAAGCAATTGATCGGTATAGAATATCTCTTCCGTATCGGATCCGGTGATACGAATATTCCTCATAACGAGGATCTCGGCGAGCGCCGTCATACCGGCTCCCTTGATTCCGATCATGTGCACCTTTTTGATATTTGTGAGTTTTGATTGAAACATAGATCGAGAAGCTAGCGTTTAGATAGCGAGTAAGATTTTAAATAACGGTCGTTCCGCTTTTTGATCCGCCAGCTGGCGGAGTCCGCTGTTTAAAATCTTAAGCAAATTCATCGTATCATCGAGATGATGCCGTCTGCGATGAGGCTAGCCGCATCCGGATGATAGAAAGATCGTAGCTTCTCCCCCATCGTTTTTCGTCCCGACTCATCTTGCAAGAGCGCCTGGATTTTCGATAAGAGAATATGAGGGGTAAGATTCCCTTCCTCAAGCACCAATGCTCCGCCGATACCGGCGACATCATACGCGTTCAATCGCTGCTCATCGTTTGCGGCGGTCGATAAGGGAACGAGGATCAACGGCTTTCCATAGGCAGCCGCGTCAGCGATGGAGTTCGCTCCCGCCCGTGAGATCACCAGATCGGAGACGGCATACGCATCGCCCAATTCCTTGCCTGAGAGAAAAATTCTCGGTCGATACCCGAGTTCCGTATCAGGAGCGATACCGAGCGACTGCGCCTCCGCCACCACCCGCCCAAAATGCTCTTCTCCCGTCTGATGGATAACCGACACACTTGTGAGAAGTTCCGGAAGGATCCGCGCCAAGGCATCATTGAGATTCCTTGATCCCAGGCTTCCTCCAATAAAGAAAAGAACCGGTTTGTTTTCAGGAAGTGAAAAATGCGATCTCGCTCGTGCGGCATCTCCCATCAAGACTTCCGGACGCACCGGGTTCCCCGTCAATGCGATTTTATCGGGAGGAAAGTATCGCTTGGCTCCCGGATATGCGATCGCGATTCGCTTCGAAAAACGGGAAAGAAATATATTCGCTCGTCCTGCCGTCGCGTCAGAATCATGGAGCATCACGGGGATACGATACACCCATGCCGCGAGCACCACCGGTACCGAACCCGATCCTCCCTTGGCGAACACAGCAT
Organism: uncultured Bdellovibrionales bacterium; assembly: GCA_964537075.1. Classification (GTDB taxonomy): domain Bacteria; phylum Patescibacteriota; class Minisyncoccia; order Moranbacterales; family UBA1568; genus CAYTED01. The sequence goes on from CAZIBB010000050.1 coordinate 2,565, forward strand.
CCGGCATAAACCAGAAGAGATGCCACAGCGCCTGCAAAAAACCGATCGGCACTTTGAATGGGTCTACGAGATTCGCCAAAGAAAAATATCGTCGGATTTTTCCGGTCAAAACGAATTTTGAACGGACACCGATCTCTTCCATTGTCGTCGTTCCAAATTTCCCTGATGGGCCGACGAAAAGAAATTCGACATCATCGCGAAGTTTCTCTCGGAGTGCATGCGTGACGGCGACCAATGGAAAGAGATGTCCGCCCGAGACACCACCGGTTAGTACGATTCGAACAGAAGCCATAATCATTTAAAACACAAATTACAAAACACAAAATCCAAACAAAACACAAATTTTCAAAGCACGAACATTCTTTTTGGTTTTTGTGTTTTAAGTTTTGTGCTTTCTGAAAATCACATTTTCAGTTTAGCTTGCCGCGAAATATTGAGCAAGATACCGATCGATGAGAGAAGCACCGAGAGAGAAGTGCCTCCATAAGAGACGAAGGGCAATGGAACGCCCGTCAACGGAATAAGCCCGCTGATGGCTGCCATATTGACAAAAGCCTGGACAATGATCCAAGAGACGATCCCAACGACGAGAAGTTCTCCGAATCGGTCTGGAGCGGTTCTTGCGATACGCATGCCACGAAGAGCGAGGGATACGAAGAGAAGGATAAGCACGGTCGCCCCAATGAAACCGAATTCTTCCCCAAAAATCGCAAAGATGGAATCCGTCACCGGCTCAGGCAGATAATTGAATTTCTGATGACTATACCCGAGTCCGACACCGAAGAGTCCTCCGGATCCGATTGCTACGAGTGCCTGGGTCATCTGGTAGCCGAATCCCTGCGGGTCATGCTCCGGATTCATAAAGACGAGGAATCGCTGCATCCGATACGGAGCGGTTTTCAGAAGAATGATGAAAGCGAAGAAGGAGAGGACTATCATGCTTAAAATATGTTTCAGATTCGCACCGGAGTAAAAGAAAATTGACAGAGCGATACCGAAGATAAGGAAGAGCGTTCCCGTATCCGGCTGTTTCAAGATAAGAAAGGCGACGAGAAAAAGAATGGCCAAAAACGGAACGAACCCTTCGAAAAAATCTTCGGTCTTTTCCTTGGCCTTTCCGGAAAGCCAAGCCGCGAGATAGAGAATGATGGCGAATTTCATCACTTCAGACGGCTGAAAAGAAACCAGCCCCAACTCGATCCATCGAGAAGCGCCATAGGCTGTCGTCCCAATACCGGGAATAAAAACCAGCACAAGAAGAATAAGTGCGACGATAAAGATCGGCACTGAGAGCGGGCGCCAGATATGGTAGGAAATGCGCGAAAAAAGATACATCGCCGCTAACCCTATAGAGAGTCCGATGAGTTGCCGTTTGAAGAAAAAATAGGGATCATTGAAGCGGGTCTCTCCGTAGAGCACCCCGGCGCTCGCGATCATCAAAAGGCCGATCGCAAGCAGGATGAACACGATGAACAGGAACGGCTGGTCGATCTCCTCGAATGTTT
>CAZIBB010000051.1:0-4029 GCA_964537075.1 uncultured Bdellovibrionales bacterium
GCTTATTTTATCGGAGCTGGATATGAATGGTTCAGGCTTGGCGACTTCTCCTGATTGCTTGGAGTTATTTTTGTAATAAAACATTTCTGAGGCGATGGCCATTTCCCGCAGTCCATCCTGTATCGCTTCTTCGAATGTGAAGGCTGTCGCCGTGCTAAGAACGACTTGAGGCGTTTCTGATAATGCATTAATGGCGATGATACAGATTGATGGGATTGCGATTGATGTCGTATTCAGAATATATAATGAAATTCCGTGGGATTGAAATTCTCGAAGCTTTGCCTGTATGTTTTCTGGCAATGTATCTTGTCGTATCGCCGGCGGAGCAATTTGTGTGAGCCAATGGACGAGGAAGGCGTCGCGTTCTATCGTCTCGAGCAGTCCCCTTAAGACGGCACCCGTTTTCGTGAAATATCCGGCTGCTCCGCTGGTCGTTGCTTCGATAAGTATATTTTTCCCTTTGAGACTCTCGATAAACCAGGACGTCATCATCTTTGGGATGAAAGTACCCTTTTTTGTAATAAGATTTTCTCCTTTCACCCACTCGATCGGATGCGCTGGGTCGTTATTGAGTTCTTTGAATTTTTTCTTTTGAATATCGAGGAAGCGGTGATATTTCGGCGGATAGAGTACTGAGGATTTTCGTATGAGTTCATTGGGTGAGATGAGTGAGATGTCTTTATTCTTATCGTATACGCCGGAGATTAATCGTTCAATTATTTCACCTAGAGCTTTTGAAAGGGCAGTGGCGCTGTCTTTGGCAACACCATGCCCCTGGATGATCCAGTGTTTGCCATGGAGGAACAATATTTTCTCGAGGGAGTACGAGAAGTATCTATGAACCCTCAGGTTCCTTTCCTTAAATGAATCTACGAATCGCTCTTTTTGCAGATACGAAAAGAGTATGGAATATGCTGGACTGATATCGCTCGTGTGCTTGATGTATATAATATCTGCAAACCAGGAGAATCGGACCGCTACTTTTAGAATGAAAAATTGTATCTGGTCGCCAATCCGGAGCGGGAGCTTCCATGAGCCATTTCTTCTCGTAGTCTCAATAGCTTCCTTGTATGCTTTGAGGGAGATATACCCTGGTTTATGAAATAATTTTGAAGAGTCGTGCATATGATTTGGTAGCATGAAGATGATTTTCTAGACAATGTGTATTTTAACATACATAAAAAAACAGGAGCCATTGTGACTCCTGTAGGCAGCGATGCTATTCTGGGCTTCGTTACTTGATCTTCCGGAAGACGGCGGTGTTGTCGCCATCAGAACCGATATAGCGACCCCAAAGCTCGTCCCCGTGATGTTCAAAGGAACAAGTGCCGATGGATGCTCCGCATGGGAATGCAAGGTCATCGCCCTTGATCTCGACAGACTTGAACGTCTTCGTTTGTGGACTGTAAGAGTATTTGGCAATACACTGGGTGTTTACTTCGGTAACCCAGAGCCAACGCTTGCCGAAACCCCAGTCTCCTGCCCAGCCTCCAGCGAAGCGAGCGCATGATGCAGGCACATCACCACTCGGCTGATTAATGGTCGGCCCCTCACTGGTCTTAGCAAGGGCACTCTCTGAGAGTATTTGGATGGCCACTCCCTTAATTTTTCCGTTGGTCGCCGTAAATGTCCCGACGAAGATGCCATCCAAACCTTGGGTGGCAGCGATTTTGCTTCCTGGCTGAGTCGTGATGCGGAGCGTATGTTTCTGATCTGTCGCAATGAGTAACTCCGCCTTGACGGCCGTTTGGTTCCCATCAGTCCATCCGTAGATGGCGTCGAGCTCAAATATTCCAGGCTCAACCTGGTTTGATCCTGAGACCCGCAATGTGCGTGTGCGATCTTCGCCATCCACTGTGACGAGTCCAAGCCACGGCAGAACAAGTTCGGCCTGTGTCTGCTGAGATGCAGGTTTGTCTTGGGCGTTGGCAGCAATAGATGAAGACAAGATTAGAAAAGCCGAAAAAAACAGCGAAAGTAGGGGGTTAGCGGTTTTCATGGAGTATCTCCTTGATTGTTTGGTTGGGAAAGAGCAGTCAGTTTATGCTATGCTATTATAGCATAATATTGTTTATAAGTCAATATTTTCTATTTTAGCCACGTATTGTTTTTTTATTTTGTGATATACAATAAATTTATATGAATACACTTCTCTACAAATTTTTTCATAATGAGACGAATGATCGGACCGAAAAGGGTCTCGTGAATATACCGAAAGATAAGAATGTTTGGCCGGAGGCATGGAAGAAAATAGTATACAAGAAGTATTCTCTTTTTAAACCGATAGCGCTTCCGCAGGCGGGAGGATTTTTGTTTGAAAAAATATTGAACAAACGTAGATCGAGTCAGGGATATATTTTAGGAAACGAGGTGACATTGTCAGATCTCGCATATATTCTGAAATGCGGATATGGATTGCAGGAAGGGAATGAGGAAGAAAGGAGAGGGGTTAATCGAACGTCTCCATCAGGAGGGAAGCTATATCCTTTGGAGGTGTATGTTTTTCTTTTCAAACAAATTGGTGATTGTGCCTCTGGCATATATCATTACGGGATACAGGGGCATGTCTTGGAGCCGATTGTACTCGCACACTCTTCTCGCGAAGATATTCTTTCATTTGCGCCACAGCAAGAGTGGTTGCAAGATACGAATGGAATGATTTGTATGACAGGTGTTTTCGATCGGATGATCGGAAAGTATGGGAGTCGCGGATATCGCTATATTTTGCTCGAGGCAGGGCATGTCGCACAGAATATGCTTTTGGCCGGTACCGAAAGAGGTGTGAATATCATTCCTGTCGGTGGGGTTGAAGCAGATAAGATAGAGGGGAAAATTGGGCTGAGCAATGGCGAGGAGGGGCTGATATATGCACTCTATTTGTAGAAAAATCTCATGAAAATTTCCCCTTCAAAATTATTTCATTCTCCAGGATATCTCCCGCTCGATGAATACGTGAGGGATATTGAGATCATGAGAAAAAATGGTCCATGGAAGATTCCTCTCCAAATTGGTGATCGAGTTCACCTTTTTTTTCTCAGAATGATGAGATTTTCATGGTTCTCTGATGTCTTATGTATACAACATCCACATCAATGGAGCCCATCCTACTCCATACTCCTCTCGTATTTGCGAAAAAGAGGTTTTGTTGACGAGGTAGTGGAAAAGAACGCGAATTATGGTAAATATTCATTTTTCTTTTTTCAAAAAAATATTTTCATAAATGAATATAATAAGCCTGTGGTTAGTTTTGGAGTAGATGAAGACGTATCAACGGCTCTTTCGAAGGCTATCGGGGAAATAATCGAGCGATTGGTTTCCGGCCTATATAATAGGGACAGACGTATCCTCATTGCTTCACCTGATGAGCTCATGCGAAAATCACTAGTGCTGTATCCGCCGAAGTATCACCGATTTCTTGATATTCAGAGGGAATGCTATCGGGAGCTCGAGTATCACCCGTCAAATCCGATTGATTGGATGAGGGGGATGAATCTGATTACAAGAAAAAGGACATATATCCCGCGGCATATCGTCTCATGGTTCGGTTTCGCGGACGCCCGTGTTTTCAAGGATATTTTGCTTCATCCGACATCCAATGGTTGTGCCGGATATTTTACGAAAATCGGAGCGGTGTTGAGAGGATTGCTTGAGGTGGTTCAGAGAGATGCATTCCTCGTCCACTGGCTCACACAGATCGCTCCGCCAGCGATACGACAGGATACATTACCAGAGGACATACAAGATAAAATCAAAGAATTTCAGTCTCGGGGGATTTCCCTCTCTCTTCTCGATGTCACTGCACTTTCCATCCCTTCCGTATCGATAGTCGGGATAAGTGCTGATGCAGAAGTTCCGCAGATTATTCTGAGTGGAGCGAGCGCGACGACATTTGAACAGGCGATACGGGACGCATTACGGGAGATGGTGCTGATGTCGGGATATATGTTTTATAAGGAAGGTGTTTCAAATATGCGGGGTGGGTCAATTCTGGATCCCGAGCCATTTATTTCCGATCTTAATGAAAATACT
>CAZIBB010000052.1:0-4017 GCA_964537075.1 uncultured Bdellovibrionales bacterium
CTCTGAAGCACTCACTATCGATCAGTCTATCGAAGAACTCATCGCACGCGGGGCGCTCGCTTCCGAAATAGAGGCGAAAGCGAGCGAAAATGGCATGGTCAGTCTCGCCCTAGACGGCATCCTCGCCGTTCTCGAAGGTCGCACCACCCTCGAAGAAGTCATGCGCGTCACGGAAGAGTAATAATCAGTGAACAGCGAACAAATAACAGTCAACAAGAAAACAAACCCGCCCATGTCATCCTGGGCTTGCCTGCCCGCCTTGGGAGGGATCTGGATCCCTCCTTCTTCCCCCTCCCCTTTCCAAGGGGAGGGTAGGGAGGGGTTCTGAAATTAAAAAAAATAAAAGAGGCTTCGTCAATGAAGCCTCTTTTTTTATTTGATAGCGTGTCCGATATTTAATATCGAAACCAAGTCGAACTGAAGACAATCCACAAACATAGGAGCCCGCGGGAAGGATCAGCGTCGAGGTACGGCCCAGCGTAAACCAGCCCGCCCGATCTGGACAATAAGATCCCATAACTGAAGGGAAAAGATAGTGCCCTCCAGCTGTCTTCAGTTTGACCGGACTTCCATATCTTCCCGGACAAACGGAATTCTCTTTTCAAAATACGACTCCCTATACTAGCATAGCTTTGATTTTTTGTCAACAGATGTTAAAATAGCCCTATAAAGGTATCCTTTTTGCCTTATTTCTAGTATTTCTTATTAATTTCAATTAGCAGACGCACCTCCCACAGGCGCCTGCCCGCCTTTGGAGGGGAACGACCGATGATTGAAACCGCCTTTCCTAAACTCTATCTCCTCATCTCTAACCTCTACTAAAATGATTACTTCTTCCGTCGAACAAAATGAGGATATCATCCTCGATACCACGCTCCGCCCGCAAACATTCGCGGAATATATCGGCCAGGAGAAGATCAAGGCGAATCTCGCGCTCTTCATCGAGGCAGCGAGGCGTCGTGGAGAAAATATCGAGCATGTCTTGCTGTACGGATCGGCCGGCCTTGGAAAAACAACGCTCGCGAATATCATCGCCAAAGAAATGGGCGTAAATATCCGTGTCACCTCAGGTCCGGCGATTGAAAAAGTCGGCGACCTCGGGTCGATACTCACCAACCTCGAGCCAGGCGATGTCCTCTTCATCGATGAGATTCACCGACTCAATAAATCCATCGAAGAAGTACTCTACCCGGCGATGGAAGATTACAAGCTCGATATCGTCATCGGCAAGGGCCCTTCGGCGCGCACGCTCCAACTCGACCTGCCGAAATTCACCCTCATCGGCGCCACCACCAAACTCGGTTCGCTCTCCAATCCTCTCCGCAATCGCTTCGGCTCCACTCATCGTCTCGAATTCTATGAACCAAACGAGATAAAGAAGATCGTCGAACGATCCTCTCGCATCCTCGGTGTCACACTCGACGATGGAGGTGCTGATGTCATTGCCAAATCCAGTCGCCAGACGCCACGCGTCGCGAATCGAATCCTCAAGCGCGTTCGTGATTATGCACAAGTACACCGAAATAACATGATCGATTCCGCATCGGCGAAAGAGGCACTCGACCTCTTTGAAATCGATCATCTCGGACTCGAACCGACCGATCATCATATTCTCCGCTCACTCATCCAGAAATTCCGCGGCGGTCCGGCAGGAATACAGGCTATCGCGGCTGTCGTCGGCGAAGAAATGCGCACCGTCGAAGAAGTCTACGAGCCCTATCTCATCCAGCTCGGCTTCCTCGCCCGCACCCCGCGTGGCCGTGTCGTGACCGAAGAAGGCTACAAACACATGAACCTCCCCATGCCCGCGAACCATCAGGACAAGCTGATATAGACCAGGGAGTCCCCCGTCAAACCATTTTTTCTTTTCGAATACTAGGTGATGTTCTATACTAAAAGAACTTAAGGTAACACAGACTAGCCACCCTGTCATTCCCGGGAAGTCGGGAATCCAGGTTTCACAAAATTTTCTGGATCCCCGGGTCAAGCCCGAGGATGACAAGATTGAGGTCTCTGGCAAATACAAAAATATTTTTATGCATTCTTTCTTCGGCATCCTCTACGCCCTCATATTTCTCGCCTACGTCAGCGCGAGCGGATTCATCGTCTATCACTTCCTCCGGTATTCACCGACACGGATCGGCGCGACGGTCGGCACCACCATCTTCCTCACCGTTTTTCTCGTTCTCATCTTCACGAATGCGATGATTTTCCTCATGCTTCCGCTCGATACGTTTTTCCCTGGTATCGATATGCCGGCATTTAATCTCCAGAACGCCAGTTCCGCTACCTTCGGCCCGTTTTCACGATAAGTAGCTGTTTAAATTCTCTCGTCTCTCCACCTCTAAACTCTCACCTCTAATCTCTTCCTCCTATGCAAGTCATTGATAATTTTCTCACTCCGGAAGAAAATGTCCTCAAGGTATCGCATCGCCACTGGTTCGATATTTTCGTCCACTTTTTCTCGATTATCATCCTTGTCTTGGTGATTTTTGGGAGCTTCATGATACTTCCGGTACTTTTTCCTGAACTCCTCGCTTCGGAATATGGGAAATTTTTTCTCTTCATTGAAAATACCGCCGTTCTTCTCGGCTGGATTTATGCCTTTCTTATTTGGATCGATGTTTGGTTTGACACCTGGATCATCACCACTGACCGGATTATCAACATCGAACAGCACGGACTCTTCTCGCGGGAAGTGAGCGAGCTCAAGCTTGCCCGTGTTCAGGATGTCTCCGTTGAGGTGCATGGATTTTTCCAAACATTTCTCAATTACGGCGATGTTCATATCCAAACGGCCGGCGAAGAAGAACGTTTTCAGTTCCGCTCTGTCCCCGACCCGTATGGTGTGAAGAATCTCATCATGAATACCGCCCGAACCTGGAGCGACAAAAGAGAGTAGAGGAAATTAGATTCCTCCACTCGAAGACTCGGTCGGAATGACAGCTCAGACATAACATCAAGTATTTCACTTGTCATCCCGTCCGCCAGCTGGCGGATTGACCCGGGATCCAGGTTTTTCTTTAGGGGTTGAAGTTTTTTCCAAAAAAAGCTAGCCTTTGGATTGGAAGTGGTTTCGAGTATTTTTTCTCTATTCCATATTCCCTATTCTATATTCCCTGCCTACCGGCAGGCAGGTAAATTCTCTATTCTTCTGAAAATATGTCAGGACATTCTCACTGGGCGACTCATAAGCACCACAAGGGCATCATGGACGCCAAGCGCGGCGCCGTCTTCACGAAATATGGACGACTCATCACTATCGCCGCGCGCGAAGGCGGTGACCCGAACATGAACTATAAGCTCCGGCTCGCTATCGACAATGCGCGCGGCGTGAATATGCCGAAAGAAAATATCGAGCGAGCCATCAAGGTCGGTACCGGCGAATCCAAAGATGGCGCCATGATCGAGGAAATTCTCTATGAAGCATACGGACCGGGTCATGTGGCGATGCTCATCTCGACCGCGACGGATAATCGCAATCGCACAGTAAGCGATGTCCGGACTATCATCACCAAGGCGGGCGGGAAAATGGGTGAGATCGGTTCAGTCGCCTTTCTTTTCAAACAAGCCGGTGAAATCATCATCGATCATACCGGAAAAGGCATTGACACTGCCGAACTCGATGCCATCGATGCCGGAGCCGACGATGTCGAAACCATCGAAGAAAATATCCTCGCGATATATTTCCCTTTCGAAAACCTGAAAATCATGAAGGACGCCCTTGAAACAAAGGGCTATGCCATCAAATCAGCCGGACTCACCTATCTCCCAACCCAAGACGCTACTCTCGATGAAAAAACCAGGGAACAATACAACACCCTCCTCGAAAAACTCGATGAGCATCAGGACGTCCAAACGGTGTGGGACAATTTACAGTGAACAGCAAGCAAAGAGCAGTAAACAGACAACAGACTCACTACTTTTTTAAATAATGTACCCGACCCCTTTGTTTTCGGGGACGATCCTCTGGGAAAATTTTCAACTATTGTTTAATTTTTTATACAGCTATAACGG
>CAZIBB010000053.1:0-3850 GCA_964537075.1 uncultured Bdellovibrionales bacterium
CGAGAGAAATTCTTATTTTTGAACACTCGCGGTGAGAATTTAGACAGTTACTTAGACAAACCATCAGAATATGGGGTATACTACAGATGTTTATTGCGTCAATGAGCGGGAGAAATGCTCCGTCAAAGTGGGATTATTTCCGAAGAAATGGCAGCAACAAGTCGAGAACTACTTATGAGGGAAAAACGACGCGGAGAACGAAAAATAGCCCCACCTCTCCTGACGTATCAGGCTGAGGAGATTTTGGTCGCCAAAAACAGAAATTTCTCACCCCTCGTCCTCTCTTTCATCTATGAACCGGAAAATATCGCCTTACGCGATCTCGGTACGCTTTTCGGTACGTTCATCGTTACCGATCACCATGAAGACTCAAGCTATATCGTCAATTGTCTCGCCGCCGCTGCCAAAAAAGAATACTTCATCAATTCCAGGCGCTCAGTCGAGGAAAGTTTCGAATCAACGCTTCACAAGATCAATCTCACTTTGGGAAAACTGGTTCGTGATGGACATATCAACTGGATGGGGAAGCTTCACGGATCCATCATCGCCATCAGGAACCGACACGCCTATTTTTCCGTCACTGGGGAAGCGACCATACTCCTGCTTCGAAAAAATATCCTCTCGGCTATCAGTGAAGGACTCTCCGATCCGGAAGCGGCGCTTCATCCACTGAAAACATTTACCGATATCTCAGAGGGAACGCTTCTTACGGAAGACAAGATCATACTCAGTACGCCTGAACTCCTCGAATTGCTTCCGCATACGCTCCTTGAACGGGAGGCTTCCAAACTATCGCTTGATCGTTTCGCGCAGCTCTTGCGAACGGCGCTCGTGAATGAGCGCTCCGCAGCAGCGACTATCCTCATCGATTTTTCCGAGACATCTCCGGAGAATGAAAAAAATGCGCTCCGCATGGCGGAAAAAGTTCCATCACCGGAGGAGAGTATGTCCCACCCGACTCTCGTTGAAAATGCCTGGAGCTCCCAGACCTTCCGCAAAAATCCTATACCAGCGACCTCGCAAGCGAAACAGTCTACGAAAAAAGATTCACCATCCCCTTCGCCACATCATGAGGAAACAGAGCACATCGACAACCGAACCGGACATATCTACATCCAGGCTGACTCGGGAACACCCCCGGCCGAGACGGAAACCGCTCTCGACAGGATACTCGCCATCATCGGCGAACAGCTATCTATTTTCGCTCTCAAGATACGGAAGCAAGGGAATACATATTCCATTCTCTTCTGGCGATGGATATCGGGATCATTCTCTTCCGGTACGCGCGCATCCGCCCGATGGATCAGATCCATGGCTTCTTTTCTCGCAAAAAGTGGCTTGTACCTCATTCAGAAAAGTTTTTTCCTCCTCAGAAACGCCTTTTCTCGTGGGGCGGATATCAGAAATATTTCTTTTCCGAAAAAAATCCGGAGTGAGAACGCGTTCGATCCGTCTCTCAGGACAGAAAAGTCCTCCGTTTCGATACTCTCGAGACTCAGGTGGCCGCACTTTTCCGTTTCCTTACGGCGAATCTCTTTCCAGGAAAACATTCATGCGTTCTTTTCTCGAAGTTTCTCTCTCGGGAGGAAACTGCTCTCGGGAGGAATGACATTGTGGCGGAACAGTTCCCGAAACGGGAAGCGATTCCTGGTCTCCATGGCGGCCATCATCGTGATGATCGGGATAGGCACCAGCTTCTCGCCATGGAATTCCGCTCCGGCACCAGTAGAAAATATCTCCGCGCCGCTCCCCCTGCCGGAAGAACCGACATTCCCACCGAAAGATGAACCGCTTGGAAAAGAAATTTCCGGGCAAGAATTGCTGTCCCTCAACCAGAACGAACAGCCGGCTACTCTCGTCATCCTCAGAGACAAACTCTTCGTGATCGGAAGACACTCTGTTATCAACATGGAAAGCAAGGTCGCTACGACGATCCCGGATGGAGCCTCTCCCATCCTGCATGCCTCCGCCATGGATGACCTCAATGCCATCTTCCTCTACGGCCAAGACAAGAAAATATACACCTACTATCCGAATATAAAATCTCTCGTCGAAAATATCTTTCCCATCCCGACTGACTTCACGATAAGCGATATGGGAACTTATCTCACCTATCTCTATGCCTTCGATGCCAAGCAAGGGAGAATCCTCCGATTCCCACGCGCGGAAGGCGGATTCGGAGCGCCGACCGAATGGCTGAAAGAAAAACTCACTTTCGATGAGAATGCGAAAATGTCGATCGGCGAAAATATTCTCATCGGATCGAAAAATACCGTCTTCTCTTTCACGAAAGGAAAGGGCGGAATGATCAAACTTGGCGAAACGAAAACTCCGATCCTGATCCAAGATATCTCAGTCTCCGAAGACGGATCGCTCACCATCCTCGATACGACGGAAAAGCGAATCGTGCACTTCGGAAACGATGGCCAATTGATGGGCCAGTATTTCGATACACAACTAGGTGACGCAAATAGTCTCGCTACTTCTACCAACGGAAGTATTGTCTTCATCACCACCAAAGAAAAAATCCTTTCTTTTGAACTGCAGTAGATTTCCAATCAGCGGACTCCACCAGCTGGCGGATCAAAAAGTGGAACGACCGCTCACACAGCTTAGTCCTAAGATCCAACCTTAAAGATCCCAAGGTCGGACCTTGATGCTTCTCTTAAAAAGCGGTGCGTCCGCTGTTTTCATTTTCTTTTTTTCAAAACAATCTTTCTTCATACTTTTCTTTGACCACAAAGAAAAGATAGCAAAAGAAATTCTCTCCTGCGATAACAATCGACCCCGCTTAGCGGGGGACTCACCTGATGGATGTTCCCAAGAGGCGTTTCACTTCCTCCTTTTGGGACCATCTCTGTCTTATTAGTGAGTCGTGAATTTCTAGCGATTCTTGTCGCGCGGAGACCTCGGTACAAAGCGAGAGAAAAATTAAAATAGCGGACGCACCCCGATGAAATACTTCAAAAATTTCACGGGGTGAATCGCCAAGCAAGTGGAACGACCGCTCGCGCATTTACAACAGCACATCCATAAAAACAAAACAGGGGTTCAACCCCTGTTTTAAAGATACGAAAAAGGTACCTGCTTGCCCATCTATGGAGGGACCTCTTTTATGATCTTACCAAATACAAAAAGCAGACACTTGCGTGTCCACTTTTTGAGGTACAGATAAAACCTCTGTTCTTACTTTCTCTTTTTCTTTCATCTCCAAAAAATCCTAGAAATCAACGCACCGGGCGCAACAAGCATTACTCCAAATAGATCCCACTGATATAGTCCATTCACCCCCTGCATTCGAAGTTAAAGTACATGGATCAACTGGCTTTAATTGAGTAAAAAAACAAAAATCATGATTTCCTAAAGAAGCGCTCCCTGAGGGACCAACACATACCTGAGTTGATGTTACGGTCGCTACGGGAGCCGCGATAGCCGTCTCGATCACGCGGGTCGTGCCATTAGAGGTGCCTTCCACCTTGATCTTCACCACATCGTCCCGCCAGGTACTCGAAGTACAGCTGAGAGGATTATTATCGGTATCAAAAAAAGTCACCGTCGAGGTACCGCCGGATACGGGGAAAGAAAATTTTCCGCTCGCACAGGAGGTGGAAGAAGCTATGGCTGCCTGCAAGGCATTCAGACTGGCATACGATCCCTTATAAATTTCTTTCAGAGCTTTTTCCACCCCGGAGTCAGCGACTTGAAAGGATTGGACAGATTGACCGGTAGATCCCGCACTCTTTCTATTGGAGACATTCACCACGGCGACGGAGAGTGCTGCGGAGAGGACGATGGAGAGCACAATGAGAGAGAAGACCAGCACCGAACCTTTGTTTGGTTGTGTGAGTGG
>CAZIBB010000054.1:0-3712 GCA_964537075.1 uncultured Bdellovibrionales bacterium
AGCATACAGAATATAGAAGCACTTCCGATTTTCAGCGCCGGAAAGATTGATACGGAGACATTCGATTATCTTCGGGAGAAAACGGAATCGCGCAGCTTGCCGGAACTTGTTTCCGGAGACGTTGTAGCGCGTGCGAATCCCTTCGCCCAATAGGTTGAGTATCAGTGTTTTTCAATAAAACGGATTTCGGACAGATCCGACGGAAGCTCTGTTTTCAGGGATGTGCTGAACAACGATGTTTTTTTGGAATATATAAAGCGGGAGTTTTAACGGAAAGTTCGCCTATGGCTGATACATCAGTGGCGGTGAAGCCAAAGAATCCAAATGATGCGGCAGCCGACAGTCCTCCGGCAGCGAGTCTGAAGGAGCGAGCGGAGAAGCTCGGTCTTTTGTTTCTCGAGGCGGCTCCCCGTGAGATATCCCGGGAAATACTGGAATACATTCCGGAGGAAACGGCGCAGAAATATCATATGGCTCCCTTCGAGCGCGTCGGGGATGTTCTCTCGGTTGCCGTGGTCAATCCGCAGGATTTCGAGGCGCTGAATGTCCTTCGCTTCCTTTCTGAAAAGGAAAACCTGAGCATCGATACCTATCTCGTGACGGAAGAGATCTTTCAGGATATCGTCAGGCGATACGCCGGAGCGGATCAGGCGCTGAAGGATGCCATCCTTTCGATCAAGGGAAAAGATGATGAAGATGAAGCGAAACATCAGGATACTGCTTCCGAAACAAACAAGGAACTTTTTCGGGATGCTCCGATCGCCAAGCTCGTGGAGGTGATCATCAAGCATGCCTTGGATGGGAAAGCGAGTGATGTCCATATCGAGCCGGTTGAGGGAAGTTATCGCGTACGCTTTCGCGTGGACGGTGTTCTGCACGCCTCACTGGTTTTCCCTATCGATGTCGGACGAGCCGTGGTGTCGCGTATCAAGATCCTTTCCAATCTGAAGATCGATGAACAAAGGAAGCCTCAAGACGGTCGTTTTCGTACGGAACAGGGCGGACATATCGTCGACTTGCGCGTGTCGACCCTGCCAGTCATGGAAGGGGAAAAAGTCGTGATGCGCGTACTGGAAAAAACGGAAAAAATGGTGGATTTCAAGGAGATGGGTGTCTGGGGACGGGCGGAGGAGATCCTTCTGAAGAAGATCCGCGAACCGTTCGGGATCATCCTCATCACCGGGCCGACGGGCTCAGGAAAATCGACGTCCCTCTATTCATTTTTGAAAATATTGAATCAGGAAGAGCGGAATATCATCACGCTCGAGGATCCGGTGGAATATTATATCAGCGGTATCAATCAGAGCCAGATAAAGCCGGAAATAGACTATACTTTCGCGAGCGGTCTGCGATCCATCCTGCGCCAGGATCCGAATGTCATCATGGTCGGAGAAATCCGTGACAGTGAGACGGCGGAACTTGCCATTCATGCCGCTCTGACCGGGCACCTCGTGCTCTCGACGCTCCATACCAACAGCGCGCTCGGAACCATTCCTCGTCTGATCGATATGGGAGTGGAACCGTTCCTGCTGTCCTCGTCCTTACAGGCGGTAGCAGCCCAGCGTCTGGTGCGGCGTATCTGTTCGGATTGCAAAGAGCTGATGCCGATCACGCCGGTGATAGAGAATATGATCCGCAAGGAGCTTGAGAGTGTTCCTGCCGAGGAATTTCCGAAATACGGACTCACCGCGGATATGAAAGAAATCATCATGTATCAGGGGAAAGGCTGTGATGCTTGCAGTGATACTGGGTACAAGGGGCGTGTCGCGATGATGGAAGTGATTGATGTGACGGATGAAGTGAAAAATATCATCACTGATAAGAATGGAAGCGAATCGGCTCTGGTCAAAGTTTTGCCTCATCAGGGGATAGTGACGATGCGGGAGGATGGTATTTTGAAAGTTTTGGCCGGCCTGACGACCCTTATGGAAGTGGAGCGGGTGACCGAGGGTGAGGAAATGGTTGATGAAGAATAATTTTTCTTCGGCTGTACTTGATATTCGGGGCGCGATAGATGATAATAAGGAGGAAGAGATGATTCGCCTGAAACGTTTTGCGTAGCAATGCGGGCAGGGAGTTTAGAAGTTTTTTATAACGGTCGTTCCGCTGATTTTATTAGCGGTGCGTCCGCTGTAAAAAATTAGAGATAGAAATAGAGAAATAAGGAAAATATTATGACTGAAATTTCCGAGGCGACAAAAAAGACAGGCATGAAAATCATGCTTGTGGAAGATGATCCGTTCATTTCGGATATTTACCACATAAAATTGGTGGAAGCGGGATATGAGGTCTCCATGGCGAGCAATGGCCTCGAGGCCGTGAAGAAGCTGGAAGAAGGTGATATCCCGAGCCTCATGCTGCTTGATATCGTTATGCCGTATATGGATGGCCGGGATGTCTTGAAGACGATGCGGGACAATCCGGTATGGAAAGACATTCCGGTGATACTCCTGACGAATATTTCCGAGAAACAGCAGGTGGAAGAGGCTTTCAAATATAATGTAAAGGACTATCTCATCAAGTCCCATTTCACTCCATCGGAAGTGATTGAGAAAATCCGCGACGTATCCGCAAAGATGGAGGCAAAATAGGACGATCAAAGAGTGTGCCGACAGACAAAAACTCAAAATAAAAAAAAAGTATGGAAATTTTGCATGTTGAACAGCGATTGAAGAATCTCTTGCTCCTTGTCGGGCAGGAGCGGGCTTCGGATATCCATATGTCGGTCGGCCGATATCCAACTCTCCGTATCGATGGAGGATTGCGACCGGTAACGAAGGAAAAAATCCTTACTCCGGCCGATACGCTCGCCCTTTCGAATGCTATTCTCTCGGAAGAGCAGAAGAAAATCCTTCTGGATAAGGGGAGCGTCGACTTCTCCTATAATTTCGAGGATCGGGCGCGTTTCCGCTGCAATGTCTTTTTTCAGAAGGGGTATGTCAGTATCACCATGCGTTTTCTCATGGAGCGTTTACGCGCCCTCGAAGAGCTCAATGTGCCGACATCTCTCTATAATTTCGCCAATTATTCGCAGGGGCTCGTCTTGGTAACGGGACCGGTGGGACATGGGAAATCAACGACGCTCGCGGCGATCATCGATTATATCAATCATAATCAGGAGAAACATATCCTGACCATCGAGGATCCGATCGAATTCGTCTATACGCAGGATCGTTGTATCATCAATCAGCGCGAGGTAGGCCGTGATGCCAAAACTTTTCCGGATGCCTTGAAGGCGGTGTTTCGTGAGGATGTGAACGTCGTTCTTCTGGGAGAGCTTCGCGATCTCGACACCATCGCTACGGCGATGACCGCGGCCGAGACGGGGCATCTCATTTTCGCCACCCTCCATACGAATGACAGTTCCCAGACGATTGACCGTATCATCGACGTGTTTCCTGCCAATCAGCAAAATCAGGTTCGCGCCCAACTCGCAAGTGTGCTCCTCGGGGTCGTTTCGCAGCGCTTGCTTCCGATGGTGGGCGGTGGACGCGTTCCGGCGATCGAAATTATGCTGAAAAATCATGCGGTAGAGAATCTCATCCGTGAAAACAAATCATTCCAGATTGATGCGGTGATTGAGACAGGGTTGAAGGAAGGGATGGTGTCTCTCGATCGGGCACTCGCGGATTATGTACGGCGCGGGATGGTGTCCGCCGAGGATGCGATGAGATATGCGAAGAGCCCAGACTACCTTAAGATGCTTATCGGA
>CAZIBB010000055.1:0-3286 GCA_964537075.1 uncultured Bdellovibrionales bacterium
GTGAGGAGGGCTATCATGATAACCCGACGAGCTTTTCAGGATTTGCAGCCAAAATGATGGGATTTCAGTCGACAAGCAGAAGAAATCTGTTTATTTTTGTCTTCGCGGTGAGAATTTAGATAGGCTCTCAGAAAACGTCCGCTCAAGTTCATCCGTAATCGGATGCTTGAGGTGATCACGAAGAACCTGCAATACCGACTCGTAAAACCAGAGTATCTCGCTTTTTTCTCCGCGGAAAAGTTTCCAGACAGCATCCCCTCTCGAAGCATACCCGTCCACCAGGGAACGGATGTTGTGGATCTTGTCAGCGGCGGCGATCATCATTCCTTCCGGCGAATCATTCTTCAGATTTTCGAGATACCGGAGTTTCCGTTCTTTCCAATCGCTTTTCTTCGAAAAAATCCCGAACCGATCGGTCGGATCACGATCTTCCGTCACCTCTTTCACGATCCGATAGACATTCTCGCCGAATTCCTCCTTCATTTTTTCCTCGCCATAACTTGGGACATCTTCCAGGACATCATGAAGCAATCCCGCGCAGATCACATCCTCATCCTCGACATAGTGCGCGAGGAGAAATGCCACCGCGAACGGATGGACGATATATGGGGCGCCACTCGCCTTCCGATTCTGTTTCCGATGCAATTCCGCCGAGCGGACGATCGCTTTTTCGATTTTTTCCGTGAGAAACATATTCTTTCTTGCCAGTATAGGCTTTTTTCGGCTACAATACAAAGGTATCTTATTTGTATAGGGAAGAATATGTCCAAAAAAACGGTTGCCGTCGTCGGATTGGGATATGTCGGATTGCCACTCGCCGTACGCTCAGTCGAACGCGGATACACGGTCATCGGATTCGATACCAGCGAGTCGAAAATCGCCACGCTCAAGAAGAAGAAAAGTCCCATCGAAGACGCCTACCTCACGAAGAATATTCCGAAATTCCCCTTCGAACCAACGAACGATCCGAAGAAAATGAAGACGGCGGACATCATCCTTATCTGTGTTCCGACACCGGTCGATGATATGTTCTCTCCCGATCTCTCACCGGTCATCTCCGCCGCCGAACGGATCGCGGAGCATTGTAAGAAGGGGGCGCTCGTCGTCCTTGAATCCACGGTCAATCCTGGCGTGTCCGAAGAAATCGTCAAACCGATCTTTGAAAAACATGGGTTCACCATCGGCAAGGATATTTTCCTCGCACATTGCCCCGAACGGATCAACCCGGGCGATCCGAAATGGAATGTCACCAATATCCCTCGCGTCGTCGGTTCCTTCGACACCAAGGGTCTCAAGCTCGCCCGTGAATTCTATGAATCCATCGTCGACGGCATCATCCGTCCGATGAAGTCCATCCGCGAGGCCGAGGCGGTGAAGATCGTGGAAAATTCCTTCCGCGATATCAATATCGCCTTCGTCAACGAGCTCGCGAAATCCTTCGATGTGCTTGATATCGATGTGAAGGATGTCATCCTGGGCGCCGCGACCAAGCCGTTCGCCTTTATGGCGCACTACCCTTCCTGTGGTGTCGGCGGACACTGCATTCCGGTCGATCCCTACTACCTCATCGAACGTGCCAAACAGGCCGGTTTCGATCATCGGTTCCTGAAAATCGCGCGGGAAATCAACAACTCCATGCCCGAATACACGGTGGAAATCCTCCAGGATCTGCTCAATCAAAAAAAGATGGCGCTCAATGGAAGTACGATCGGCGTGCTCGGCCTCTCCTATAAGGCCGACATCGACGACGTGCGCGAATCGCCTTCCTTTAAGATCATCAAGGCGCTCAAGAAACATCATGCGAAAGTCGTCACTTTCGATCCGCATGTTCTCGCCCGTTCCGACGCGAAGACGCTCGACGTGCTCCTGAAAAAATCAGACGCACTCATCCTCGCGACCAATCACAGCGAATTCATCGAAGCATTGACGCCGGTGCTCCTGAAAAAATACAAGATATCCATCATCGTCGACGGGAAGAACTGCCTCGATCGGGAGGCATTCCGAAAGAGCGGACTTCTCTACCGCGGTATCGGACGCTAAATGAAAAGATATGCTATTCGGTCTCCTCAAAATAGTCATATGGCTCGCGGGCGTCACGGTGATCGCCTCTTTTGCTCTGCCATATTTCGGCTATATGATCAACATGAATTACTGGAACGAGAGCCGAGCCGCCTGCCAGGAAAATCTCCGGGAATGTCAGAAAGATATCATCCAGACCGGCCTGAACGGCGCCAAGGAAAGCTGTAATTTCCAGTGCGTCGATCTGTTGCTTCTGATCAAAAAGGATGGGGAATAGTATGTTAAAATGATTACATCGTTTCGATACCTGATTTTTAAATTTTGACATATCCAGTATGCGTCTCATAGTCAACCTGCCGGCCTTCAATGAAGAAGAGAAAATCGCAAGCACCATCAAGCGAGTTCCCCGTCAGATCGATGGCGTTGACGAGATTCTCATCCAAGTGATTGATGACGGCTCCGCGGATCGCACATTCGAAGTCGCCAAGGAAGCCGGCGCCGATTTCGTCTATTCGAACGGCGTCAACCAAGGTGTCGGCAAGACCTTCCGTCATGCGACCGAGCGCGCCCTCGAAAATAACGCCGATATCATGGTGAACATCGATGCCGACGGACAATTCGACCCACAGGATATCGGAAAAATCATCGCACCCATGCTCGCACGCCAAGCGGACATAGTGAGCGCCGACCGCTTCGATCACCTGAAAGCGAAGAATATCCCTTTTCTGAAAGATTTTCTCAATCGTTTCGCCGCCAAAATCATCGGTAATTTCATGAACACGAAGATCAAGGATCTCACCTGCGGCTTTCGCGGCTACTCCCGCGAGGCATTGCTTCGACTCAATCTGCCGGGCGACTTCACCTATACCCAGGAAACCATCATTGATGGGCTCGGAAAAGGGCTGAAAATCATCTGGGTTCCGGTTGAAGTCACCTATTTTGAAGGCCGAAAATCCCGCGTCGTAAAAAGTATCCTGAACTATGTCAGCAATAGTTTCCGCATCATCCTGAAGGCCGTCCGGGATGTCCGCCCGATGAAATTCTTCGGTATCCCAGGACTGATTCTCATATTCTTCTCATTCGTCCTGTTCCTCGTCTTCTTCTTCAATTATCTCACTGATTTCAAGATTACCCCCTATCGAAACCAGCTCTTCTTCGCGACCGGATTTTTCATCGTCGGCCTCCAGTTCTTCGTCTTCGCACTCATGGCCGATATGATCAAATCGAATCGCCGCCTCATCGAAGACATGATGTATCAGACGAAGAA
>CAZIBB010000056.1:0-3220 GCA_964537075.1 uncultured Bdellovibrionales bacterium
TCTTATGACTCAAAAAAAATCAGTACAATTTTGGATTCTGTTCGTCATCGGATCGGTACTTTTCCTTTCGGCATGGTTTTTGTTTTGGGAAATCCGGTACCGTGATTTCACGACGCTCGGAAATCTCTCATCGATACTCCCCGCATCGGATCAGACAAAGAGGAGCCTGGAGACGGTCGCCTCGATTGCGACGAAATTGGCGGACACGAATGGGGAGGAAAAGATTTTTCTCATACTTTTTCAAAACAATATGGAACTCCGTCCGGGAGGAGGATTCATCGGTTCTTTCGGGATACTGAAGATTCGCGACGGACAGGTAATCGGTTTTGATGTCCATGACACGGGAAATTTTGATGGGCGTATTCCTGATACCATGACACCGCCGTATCCGATGGAACAGACATTGAAAATAGCATCATGGAAACTCCGCGATTCCAACTGGTCGCCGGATTTCAAAGAAAACGCCTTGCAAGCGATCGACTTCTATCATATGGGCCAGGGAGAGGAGCAGTTCGACGGTGTGATCGGTATCACTACCGATGTTCTGACCTCATTTCTCGATATTACCGGCCCGGTGGAGATCGAAGGGTATCCAGGAATGTATGGATCGGAGAATGCCGTGATGGATCTGGAATATCAGGTGGAGAAAGGCTATGTCGATCAGGGAATTACCACCGGGGAGCGGAAATCGGTGATGGGGCTTTTGGGCAATCAGATTCTCGCTCAGGTGAAGACGCTCCCGATAACCAAGCAGTACGCGCTCATGCAGGCGGTATTTCAGGATCTCAATCAGAAGGATATTCAGTTCTGGTTCGCCGATAAGGATTGGCAGTCGGAGATAGCCGCTTCAGGATGGGATGGGAATTTTGATAAGAATTTTGACCGGGATTTTCTCGCTGTCGTGGACGCGAATCTTGGCTCATTCAAGACCGACCTCTTCATCAATCGGAGCATCGCATACACGGTCGATCTCCGCGGAGAAAAAATAAAATCGCATCTGGAGATTTCCTATGAACATTCAGCTGAGAAACGCGATTGGTTGACGAAGGAATATCAGACCTACCTCCGTGTCTATGCGCCACACGGAGGCTGGTTTGGTGATGTTGTTGGCGAGTCATCCCTCCCTCCCGTTTATGGTGACTATCAGGGAAAGAAATTCGTCGGAGTCTTGGTGCATGTGCCGCTCGGGGCGAAAAGAGTCGTGAGTTTCGATTATGAATTACCGAAAGAACTCAAGGAGAATTACGATCTGAAAATACAGAAACAGGCCGGAGTGAACGATGTCTCGGTAACGGTGAAGATCATCCGGGAAGACGGTGAGGAAGTCAAATCATTTGTTCTCAACTCAGACATTATTGTAAGCGAAGTCAAATCATAGGAACGTCTCTCTGATCGGGCTTCATTTTGACAGATTGCTTTCGAGTGGGATAATGGTGCAGTGGAGATATTTCGGAGTTCTTTGATAATGCGTGCGAAGGGAGAGAAAAATGAGTTTTCCATCGGTAGCGAGTCTCAAAGTGAAGTGGCTGAAAGGTGAAATGTTTTTTTTCCATCCGGAATCCGGGCTGTATTTCGATGTACTCCGCCCCTATCCGGAAATCGCCAATCTTTCCATCATCGTGTATCGGAAGGGGGTGCAGGTCGGCTCCGGCGTCGTCTGGATTTCCAGAAGAAGGAAGCCGCATCATCCTTTCAACATTTCTTTTGTCGGCTTCGAGGATTATTTCGCCTTTCCGACTGATTACTTCGAACCCTACGGAGGGAATTGGAGGGAATGCCGGGACAGGCTGGAATTTTCACATCTCACGCCATATTTTTTCGCGGGTGGGGACGCCATCGAGATTTATGATGGAAGAAATACCCAGCACCTTCTCAATAGGAGGCAATTGCATCATCGCTTCATCGATGCGGTGTTCAATGATTTCATCGCCAATTCATTTCTCGGGATGGACGTGATTGAAGTGCTCTGGGAGGACTTCATTCACAAATACAAACCTTCCCATGCGGTCATCGCCGCCATGCTCAATATTTCCCGGGGCGAGAAATTCCTTTCTTATTGCCTCTCCGGCGGTGAGCTCGAGAATGGCGATATTCTGCAGGGAAAGAAATTGTGGGATCTTTGGTGGGCATCAATCGGTGAATGGCGACAGGCCGTGATATCCCAAAAAATTCCGAATGATGGAGTGCTCCTCTCAGGGAGACAGATGTAGTGACAGTCATGATTGAAATAGAGGCGGGAGAACGCATCCCGCCTCTTCTTTTTGGCTTTTTTGGCTTTTTTGGCTACACTAGATGATATGAAATACGATATACTCTCCATTTTTCCCGAAAGCTTCGAATCTTATTTTTCGGCGTCCATTCTCAGGCGGGCGAAGGACAATCATCTGATTGATATTTCCGTGCATGACCTCCGTGCTTTTACTCATGACAAGCATCACAAGGTTGATGATACGCCGTATGGCGGCGGGGCGGGGATGGTGATGAAGGCGGAACCGTTCTTCGAAGCGGTAGAAACCATCAAGGATCAAGGAACAGGGAACGGGGAACGGGGAACGGGGAACGGGGAGCAAAAAACACGAACGATTTTGTTTTCTGCCAAGGGAAAGATATTCACGCAGGTGGATGCCTTGCGGCTCGCGAAGTATGACCGACTCATCCTTCTCTGCGGTCGCTATGAAGGTGTGGACGAGCGTGTGGCGGAACATCTGGCTGATGAGGAACTCTCGATTGGAGAGTATGTCCTGACGGGAGGGGAGCTCCCGGCGATGATCGTCGTCGATGCGGTGTCGAGGCTCCTTCCTAGCGTCCTCGGGAATGAATCAAGCGCCATCGATGAATCGCATTCGGAAGAGGGGATTCTGGAATATCCGCAGTACACCAAGCCGGAAGTATTCCGAGAATGGAAAGTGCCCGAAGTTTTGCTCTCCGGCCACCACGCCGAGATAGAGAGATGGAGGAAGGAACAGTCAAATATAAATTCAAAAATCAAAATCTCAATTTCCAAATAAATCACAAATAATAATTTCAAAAAATGTAAACGAGATATATTTTTAGGATTTGGATAATTGGAATTTATTTGGAGCTTGTAATTTTGGATTTGGTGATTGGGTAAAATATGGTTTCGAAAATAAAAAAAACATTCGCGGAGATCGACCAGCCGTTCTTTTTCATCGTGTTCATCCTGCTTGCGATCGGCCTTTTGATGATCGCGAGCGCCGGG
>CAZIBB010000057.1:0-3192 GCA_964537075.1 uncultured Bdellovibrionales bacterium
AAATATTATAAGAATTTTATATTTGTTACACGTGGAACAAATAACAATATCTTTTTTGTGTGAGAGAAGTGTTCCACGTGGAACAAATATAAAATACAACCAATGATACATGTTCCACGTGGAACATTATAAAAAATATCTGGTTATACATTTTTATACAGATTCATTATAAATGATGTTCCATGTGGAACATGTGAATGCTACTGAGTTATTGACAGAACATATATTATATTGTATAATATTTACTTTGAGGTAAGTAGGTGCAGGGTATGTTTTTCCTGGGTGTTATTATTACCTAGCGAGTGAGTAAGGCTGAAAGTTCTTAGTCTTCACTTTCGTCCGCCAGCTGGCGGAGAGCGACGGTAACACAGGGTAAATACCCCGTCCCGCCATGGCGGGACCGCGGAAGTGAAACGAACTTTTGTTCATTTCAGTGTCCGGAGCTTGCTCCGGGGTTAATACCATTTATCGGGAAGATAAATTCATGGTTTTTTCATCCCGGCTTCTTTCTTATTAGAAGCATACCGCGCCTCAGCACTAACTGGTTTTGAGGGAGCGTTTTTTTAAATAATTTTCAGGGAGAGGAATATCAGATCCTTGAATCTTCATCATTATGGGTATGCGCAGATTGACTGCTTACGATATTTGAGTGAGAACATTTCACGGGTGTTGTTGCTCCGCAGAGGAAAGTGATATAATAAATTTATACTCGACTCAGAATCTCCTGACGCGTACCATCCTACTCTTTCGGCTGCGACTGTATGATAATCATTCAGTGTATCTCTGGATATGCCCCATGATTCTCACCTCGTCTCGCTCGAAAGAGTGGAATGGTACTGTGCTTAATGAAGTTAAGAAGGGAGTATGCAAACAAAAAAAATTACACGAGCAATGAAATATTTTTTACCTTTCTTTTTTCTTCGCATAATCGCCCGGAAGGCAGGGGATATTATTGATCGTCCTGCTGCTTTTTTTGTTTTCATTTTTACTTTTGCTTCCATTGTTTTTATTTCCGTGTCCGCAGCGGATGTTTTCAGTGGGAAGAATATATTTCAGGATAGCGATAGTGATGGACTGACGAACGAAGAGGAGCGTCTCTATGGGACTGATCCTTTCAATAAAGATAGTGACGGTGATGGGTACTCGGATGGCGTGGAAATAAAAGGGGGATATGATCCTCTCAAGAAATCTCCGGGAGACAAAATATTGATCGGAAGATCCGACAACGAAAGTTCATTAGTGCAGTCAGAAATTATTTCGGATGAAAATTTGACGAAAAAAGTTTCTGCTGAGGTAGCGAGACTGGTTCAGGAAAAAGGTGGGGATGAGGGGGTCTCTTTGAGTGATATGGATGCGTTGATTGGAACGGCGATAGGCGGCAATGAAGACATAGTGCTCCCGACAGTTTCTGATGATGAAATCAAGGTGAAGCTGCTTTCAAAAAAAGAGAAGAAGCTTCCTATAGAAGAGCGCAAGAAAAAAGAGGAACAGTATATCGTCGACTATTTGACCGCGATGGCATATATCATGGCGAATAATTCACCCGCGACATTTCAAACACAGTCACAGTTTCAGTCTTTGGCGACGGATATTGTGAATCAATCCAATTCAGCTTTATTGCTGGGAAATTTTTCGTACATTTCCGATATATCGAAAAATGGGGAGAGAATGCTTGAACAGATTCGGGAGGTAGGGGTTCCGGAGTCAATGGTGGAAACTCATTTGAAGGCGCTTCGTATGGCAAAGTATGCCGTTTCGCTTCGGGATGAATTGATGGCTATGCAAAATAATACAGAAGATCCATTGAAAAATATAGCCACCCTTTCTAAGATTCAAGGATTCATGAGTACGGCGGCTATCTTTATTGGTGAATTTCAAGGAAAGCTCACGGAACATGGGGTGAGTACCATACCATTGGAATTGTAAACGAAGCATTATGAATATGCAGGCAAAAAAAATTGTTTTTATACTGATGGTTTGTAGTGTGACCGTTTTGTCAGCTCCTGTTGCGCGCGCAGAGGCTTGGGGCTCAAATATGGCAGCGGCATTTATGAAACAGTCGCTTGAGGTTATACAGCGTCAGATAGATGGTGTGTTGTTGGGAACACTGAAAATGACAGCGATGAATATGCTGAACTCTCAGGTTGGGCAGTTGATTGGCGGTGGAGCGACGGGAGCTCCGCGATTTATCACTAATTGGGAGGACGCTCTCATCACCACTCCTCAGAGGAATGCGCAGCTGTATATGAATGATTTTTTCACTTTGACAACACGTGGTATGGCCTCTTCGGCGAATTATGTGGGGACGGGGGACTTCGGAATCGGGGGAGGGAATTATGCTCAGTATCTTACGCGTGTCGGTGAGTCGGCCATCTCTGGAGGGGGTCAGCAGGTGATGACGCTTCATGAGTATACCCCGAGTCCGACGGTATTATTTCAGCAGGGGGATTGGAGAGCATTTGATGCCTTGGTGTCGAATCCATTGAATAATCCGTATGGATACTCTGTCGCGGCGGAACAGGCGTATCAGACGAAGCTGGAGAAAGAAAAAGAAATTGCACGGACACAAGCGATTGCTTATCAGGGATTTAAGGGGACGGAGGGTCCAGGGAGAACCATTACGACGCCCGGTATCACGATTAAGGGCATTGTGGATAATTCGAGTGACTTCGGCAATAAGATCATAGCTGGAGCATCGAATCCGAGTGAACTCCTTTCATCACTCGCCGCGACAGCGGTGAACAAGGCGATCAATGGTCTCGTGCAAAGAGGCATTGGGGAAGTGCAATCACAGATAAACAGACAGATCGGGGCAGCGAATACCCAGGCGAGGTCTATCGTGATTGATGCAACCAGAGCCCTCGGACCCGGCGCGCAATTTTTACCGGAAATTCAACGCGGAGTCTCCGTGAATACTGATTTTCTGAGGGTATCGCCTTAGAGAACTTTATCCTTTCTCAGATGATTGAAAAACTCGCCCTCTTCCTTGAAAGAAATGGGCGAGTTTTTTTCTTCCAGTATCCTGCCGAGCTGGATCAATGTAGCTCGGGTATTTTATATTGAGTGGGTGATACTGGATTCCCCTCCAAAGGCGGGCAGGGAACCAGTGACCTCCATCTCGCGCGCTTAAATTTTGGGTGGGTCTGTCCAGATTCGAACTGGAGACCTCTACAATGTCAATGTAGCGCTCTA
>CAZIBB010000058.1:0-2927 GCA_964537075.1 uncultured Bdellovibrionales bacterium
ACCCTGGCATATCTACCGCCTTAATCCATTCCAAAATTTGATACAAGAGATACCTGCTTCGAGCGACTCCTATGCAAAGAGTTCCTTTATACAAAAGCTCGTTCTCATATTTCTTTTTCTGAGCAGCCCTCACCAACGAAGGTTTACGAAAACGTGTCACTGAGACTTCCGTAATTCCAGACCAGTATTCAATTATTTCTTTTGTCCTATGAGCATGAGTTTCATTGAGATTCAAATACATCATGAAGTCTGATTCCGATATGTGAATTATCTCTCGAAACCATCTCATCATGAGACGTATTGATCGCGGATCGGAATTAAAAAATCGAACAGTTGACTTCTTATCTCCTTCGCCCCAATACAAGCCCAGTCCCAATAAAAAAAGATTTTTATCACGCAGCACACCTATATCATGACTTGCTTTCCTGAAAGCTTTTTCAATTTGTTCTTGCTTCTTTTTTCTCTGAAAATGAGCACCCGCTAAACGACCAGCGTAGCTACCTCGAACCATTTTCTGATGAAGCTTTTTAATTTGGATAGAAGAAAGCTCTATATCAGAGCACCAAATACTCACAGAACTCTTCGATACATCGAGCTTCTTCGCAATATCTTTAATGCTCAAACCTGATTTTCTCAAACTCCGTGCTTCACTTTTTTGTTCTGATTTTGCCATACGAACTGACGCTATATACTACAATAAGTATTATAACACTGGTTCGAAAATACACATATTGTTAATGTTCTGCCAAAAAAGCCAGCGTACTGGCCATTTCTCTTCTGTCACTGCACGTCATTTGTTGCGGGGACAGGATTCGAACCTGTGACCTCCTGGTTATGAGCCAGGCGAGCTGCCGGACTGCTCCACCCCGCTATCAATTATCTTCTTGAGTTGATTTCCTCCCTTCAAACTCTTTAGATATACTTCTCTTTTTCTCGCTTCTGTGTAACTTTTATAATCTTCTCTGTAAATCAATTTCCAATTTTTATATGATTTTGTCCATCTGGAGCCATTCGAATTATGATGCTCTATCCTTTTAAGGGGATCTGACGAAATGCCAATGTATTTTTTCCCCTCATCTGACTGTATCACATAAATACTGAAAGGCAACGTCGTATCAAACATATATCGATTATAGCCAGTCCCGCTCGGGCGGGACGGACTGCTCCACCCCGCTATATGAGCTATCGCTTCAAACTCCAATCACCAAAATCCAATGA
Source organism: uncultured Bdellovibrionales bacterium (assembly GCA_964537075.1). Lineage (GTDB taxonomy): Bacteria > Patescibacteriota > Minisyncoccia > Moranbacterales > UBA1568 > CAYTED01. Next base: position 1,219 of record CAZIBB010000058.1, read on the forward strand.
CCAAATTTCTTTCTTTGGTTATTAGAGCTTGATTCTTGGCCATTGCCACCTTGGCAGTTGGTGGGCGATCCAAGATTCGAACTTGGGACCTCGTCATTATCAGTGACGCGCTCTAACCAACTGAGCTAATCGCCCTCAAAAAGTCTTTATAGAATACAACAGCGACAAGAAAAAATCAAGGATTTCAAAGAACTCCTCAATTTTTCCATATTATGTGTGGACCGTACAGGATTCGAACCTGCGACCCCCGCATTGCAAATGCGGTGCTCTACCAACTGAGCTAACGGCCCGAATAAACACCTCCCTATTATACGGAATATTTGGAAATTGTCCACAGGCAAGCTACAATACACTTAAAATACAAACAAAAACTCATGAATCCATATATCCACCTTCATGCCCTGCGATCGATACCAGGTGTCGGGGCACGGACACTTCTCACTATTTTGGAACATTTCGATACGCCACAAGAGGCTTGGGAAAGTCCTCTTCAGGCTTTTCAAAACATCCCCGAGCTCGGATCGAAGACTCTCTCCGCGATTTCCGAAGCCCGACGGAATTTTTCCCTTGAGAAGGCCATGGAAGAACTCGCGAGAAATGATATCCGCATTCTCCCTTTTTTCGATCCGGAATATCCGACCCTCCTCAGGGAGATTCCTGATTTTCCGCCGCTCCTCTATGTTCGGGGAAATTTCACCGGATGGAATGAGAAACCGCTCCTCACCATCATCGGATCGCGGCGCCATACAAATTATGGGAAGCAGGTGGCAGAAAAATTCTCGATCGAGGCGGTGCAGGCAGGATTCGTCGTCGTCTCCGGACTCGCTTTCGGTATCGATTCCGATGCGCACCAGGCAGCGCTCCATCATCACGGTGAAACGCTGGCCGTCCTCGGAAGCGGTATCGATGACTCGCATATCACCCCGCAATCCCATCTCGCGCTGGCGAAATCCGTCATACAGAGTGGCGCGCTTCTCTCCGAATACCCTCCGGGTTCCGTCGCCAACAAAGGAACCTTCCCGGCGCGGAACCGCATTATGGCCGGACTGAGTCACGGTACCCTCGTCGTCGAAGCGGCCGAAAAAAGCGGCACCGCCATCACGGCGCGCCTCGCGCTCGATTACAATCGTGATGTGTTCGCCGTGCCGGGATCCATCTTCTCGCCGCTCTCGACCGGTTGCCATCAGCTTATCAGGCAGGGAGCGAAGCCGGTTGTCAGTATGGCCGATATCATAGAGGAATATCCTCATATCATGTCATCACGACAGAAAGAGCCTGAAGCGAGAATTGCTCCGAAACATCTTTCTCTCGATGAGACGCTTATTTGGAATATTCTCTCTCATGAAACGCTTCATATTGACATGATCCTGAAACGCTCTACACTAGGAACGACCAAGACCCTGGCACAATTGACGCTGCTCGAGCTTCAAGGGCTTGCCAAAAACGTCGGCGGACAACAATATATAAGAATCACGTAACAGTGAACAGAGAACAGAGAGCAAAAGAAAGTCTTTTTGTTTTTTGTTTCATGTTTCATGCTCCATGCTATGAAATTATTGATCGTCGAGTCACCATCGAAAGCGAAAACCATTGAAAAATACCTCAAGGGCGAGTTCACCGTGGTCGCCTCAGTCGGTCATGTCCGCGACCTTCCGAAGTCGAACAAAAAGGCGATCGACATCGAAGGGGGTTTCATCCCCCATTATGAG
>CAZIBB010000059.1:0-2884 GCA_964537075.1 uncultured Bdellovibrionales bacterium
GGTATGATAATGCTCGGCTCTAGTTTAACTGCTAATTTGTATGCTTCAGAAGGAGATAGAACACCGTCACCTCCAATAGGAACAAATAAAATATCAATGTCATCTAACGCTTCCTTTGTTTCGGAAGAAAGATTTTCTGGGGACGCAAGTGCTCCAAGAAAACAGAGATTCATACCCTCAAGATTAAGGAGGTATACCGTATTTATCTTTTCTTCACCGCCATAGAGTGTTTTCGAAAGAAATCCACGAATAAATATTCCTCCAATTTCATATTCGCCAGGACCAAGGACAACGAATGGTTCCCGCTCTCCACGACTTGCATTCTCTTTCCCATTAAGATCAGGGTGCTGTGCAGATATTAAAACAATGTCTGCTCCATATTTAGAAGACTTAAACTTCGAATCCTTAGCTACTGGGTTATATGACACAGTTGTGTCACCAAATTGTATTTTGAGAGACTCGACTCCTTGATACGAGATAATCATACAGCGGGTATTGTACCACATGGATATATATAAAAAATAATTGACAACAGAAAAAAGAGTGGTACTTTGTTTTCATTCGCTCTTTACTCCACAAACAGGAGGAACTGTGTCGAGACAACGGTCGTGGTTAAACAGGATCGGACACACCATCGCTGATATCTTTGAAGAATGGGGTTGGTATGTCGGACTTATGCTTATTATTGGATTTGTAGCGAAGTGTTCGTAGCATGGTTCTCTTGTGTTTAGGCCTTCTCAAATGGGGAGGCTTTTTTGTTGCTAAAATAGTCATATTATTAGCCATATTTTAATTATTTAATCAAATACAAACCTTTATTCACATTACATTAGTTGACAAAATATTTATATATGATATTATGTTCATCACCTCAACGCGCAGTCCCCTTCACAAAAGAAGGAGGTAAGCCCATGTAGGGATGCTCTTTCCCACCTCGAACAGACGACAGACCACACAGATAATGATGCGATCACTCTAGCGACGACGCGGATGCCCGCGAGGAGGTAGTGACGATTCACCCAGAACAGAAGCCGAGACGGCCTCCGAATAGAGATCTCGGAAATCTCTGGGCTCGAAACGATTCATCTTTCTCACGCCTGCACGACCACGGCGCTCCCAAGCGATGGGAGCTCACTCGACTCGCCGAGGATAGTTGACGCGACCGTATGGGAGACCGACCTTTAGAGGTCAGTAGTATTCTCTCGTAATGTGTCCCGCACTACCCTCACTCAACCATCCGCACAATGTCACGAGATGACACTGCGGAAACCCTGAGCCGTCACCCAATGGAGGATTGCCGCGCACCCAGAACAGAAGCCGAGACGGCCTCCGAATAGAGATCTCGGAAATCTCTGGGCTCGAAAATGCAGAGTCTTCTCTCCGGTTAGCTGTCCAAGTCCTAACAAACAGGGCAACGAAAAGACCGGCCGGCGCATGGATAAGTAATCTACTGACGCGGGCCGCACACTAGCGTGGAACTAACCGAAGCCGCGTGGGGTAACCACGGATTAAAGTCACGGCTCATCGCCTCGCCCCTACGAAACCGATCGGGGGGCGAGGTATGAGAACCTTGTCGAATCAAATCGAGGAAGAGGTTCTCGAGCACCTCACATAAGCTCGAGAAAAGGGACTCACTTTGGGTCCCACCCAGCCCCTGGAACATGATGTTCCGGGGGTTTTCTTAATATATAGACAAAAAACACTTTTTGGTTTAGAATCTGCCCAATCTTCATCATCTTCGATGAAGATGTTTTATTCATTATTCGTGCATAAGATAACCTTCCATCAGAGATACTCTGTATTAGGCGCGATGGAAACCTTGGCACTACACATATGACAAAAGAAACTACAGAAGAAGCGTTGTTAGAAGAAGAAAAAGGTTCTGAAAAAACATCAAAAAAAGATGGGCCAATGGCAAAAATGCTTGCCGACACAGCAACCCCACCATCAATTGATGACCTCATAGAGGGAAAAGTTATCGCGATCGACAAAGGATCGGTGTATATCGACTTGCCCCCATTTGGGACAGGTATTATCTACGGTCGCGAATATTTAAACGCTCGCGATATTATTCGCAAAGTAAATATCGGTGACACTGTTGCCGGTAAAGTTATTGCACTTGATAATAAAGAGGGGTATATCGAAATATCCCTAAAGGAAGCTCGCCAAGCAATTATTTGGAGCGAAGCAGAAGATGCAATACGCGATAAGACAATCTTTGACCTCGCAGTCACTGACGCAAACAAAGGAGGTCTCATTCTTGCATGGCAAGGTATCCAAGGATTCCTTCCCGCTTCACAGCTCAAACCAGATCACTATCCCCGTATATCTGATGGAGATAAGGATAAAATCCTTGAGGAATTACGAAAACTTATTGGTGAGAAACTAAGTGTTGCTATTATTGCCGCAATACCGAAAGAAGGAAAACTCATATTCTCTGAAAAGAGCCAGGAAAATAAAGAAAAGGGTGAAATAGTTGATAAATACACACTCGGAGACGAATTAACTGGAGAAGTAACTGGAATTGTCGACTTTGGTATCTTTATAAAGATCGAGGAAGGCCTTGAAGGTCTTGTGCACATATCAGAAATTGACTGGGCACTTGTTGAAAACCCTCGAACCCTCTACAAAGTTGGTGACAAAGTGAAAGTGAAAGTTATTGAAATAAAAGATGGAAAGATTTCTCTCTCTATTAAGGCACTGAAAGAAAATCCTTGGATTGAGGCAGCAAAGAAATACAAAAAAGATGATCAAGTAAAAGGTGTCATCATCAAGTTCAATAAACATGGCGCACTCGCGTCCATTGAAGAAGGTGTAGCCGGTCTCGTACACGTTTCTGAATTCGGAAGTGAAGAAAAGCTCCGAGAAAAACTTGAGTTGGGAC
>CAZIBB010000060.1:0-2846 GCA_964537075.1 uncultured Bdellovibrionales bacterium
ATGTTCACTATCGAAAGCGCCCGTCTCCTCTCATTCTTCTCCAGCTCTTCAGTCATCAGCATCAAAGATCCGAATTTCCTTTTCGATGAAACATCATTCGAAAAAGAATTTCAAACGCGCGCGAATCCATTCTCCGAAGCAGATCAGAAAAAAGCCATCGAGTCGCTCAAATCAACTGTTGGAAATTTCAGCGCCGAGAACACCACATCAAATATCCAAGGTATGCGAGCCATCCTCAATCAGCTCGAACTCATCGAACAAGCAAAGAGCGCGAATGAGAAAATACTAAGAGAAAAAAAGCCACACTATATCTATTACGCCGCCCCGAGCGAAAAAAATCCCTATATTGATCGACCCTATATGAAAAAAATAAAAAATAACGAAAATCAATTTTTCTTCAATCAATACCCTGAACGCTTCGCGAAAATCTATTCCGATGAAAAAAATCATATCTATATATGGAAAATCCTCCAGTAACCTCTCTGCGGAAAAAAGTCCTCGTCTTCTCGCCGTTCTATCCCCCGCATATCGGAGGACTCGAGAGTCACAGCGATGAATTCAACAAATACCTTTCGCAAGAAGGTGTAAAAATTCATATCTTCACACCGCGCTTGCCAGCAGACGCACCAGAAACAGAAACACGTCACAACGGAGTCTGGATTCTCCGTTTTCCTGCTTTCGAACCCATTCATAATTATCCTGTGCCGAAATTCTGGCGTGCGGATTTCTGGAAAAAGTGGAATTCTCTCTTCGATGAGGATTATGATATCGTGATTTCCCGTACGCGATTTTTCTTCCCAACGCTAATGGCTCTCTGGTACGCCAGAAAACGGAAACTTCCCCTCATTCATATCGAGCATGGCTCCGACTTCGCGAAATTTAACGGCCAGATCAAAACCAAGCTCGGCGAACTCTATGACAAGACATTCGGGCGCCTCATCCTCCGCCGTGCCGATCATATCATCGGCAATTCCCAAGCATCAGCTGATTTCGTGAAAAAAATCTCCGGAAGAAACGATTGCGAGGTGATCTATCGCGGCGCCAATATTGAGGGAATAGAAAAAATTAAACCTTCCTCTATCATTCCGACCGAGTCTGCGAGTGGAGGAATCTCAAACACAAACAAAACAAGATCTCTCGACCCTGCTCGAGATGACAATTTTGCAAAAAAAACCATCATCGCCTTCATTGGCCGGCTGATAGACGGAAAAGGCGCACATGATCTCATCTCTGCCATCGCCAGATTGAAGCGGAGTGACATTGTCTGCTTCATCATCGGCGGCGGGCCAGAAGAAAATCGTCTCAAAAAAATGGCATCGGAATATCATCTCAATAATCAGATAGTTTTTTTTGGTAATCTCCCTTTTGAGGAAGCCATCGGTATCCTCAAAATTGCTGACATCGTGGTAAACCCAAGCTACACCGAAGGACTACCGACATCCGTCACCGAGGCCGCACTCTGCCAAAAAGCCATCATCGCCACCGATGTGGGCGGCACGAGAGAAGTCATTTCCGGGAATAATGATAGCTATCTCATCGAACCGAAGAATATCGAGCAATTGAAAGAGAGCCTGAAGGACCTCATCGACCATCCCGAAAAACGTCTCCTCTTCGGTCAAAATGCTTATCAGGAAGTCAAAAAGAAATTCGACTGGAATGAGTCCGCGAAGAAATACCTTGCTGTTTTCCAAAAACTCCTCGACAATAGAGAGTAATGATTTCAATCAACGGTCGTTCCGCTTTTTGAGCGGTGCGTCCGCTGATTGAAAATCATTTGTATTTTTTGATTATTATTCTCTCGTTGTCTGTCCCCTGTTCATTGTTCTATGTTAATTGTTCACTGATTTATTATGTGTGGCATCACCGGAAAAATCTCCTTCTCCTCAAAAAATATCTCCACTCAGGAAATTGAGACGATGAACGATGCCATCAAACACCGCGGGCCCGATGACGGCGGTGTATATATTTCACCTGATAAAAAAGTTGGTCTCGGACATCGCCGGCTCTCCATTATCGATCTCTCCCCGCTCGGTCACCAACCCATGCGCTACCTCGACCGCTACGAGATCGTTTTCAACGGAGAGATTTACAATTTCCAAGAGAAGCGATCAATGCTCGAAAAAGAAGGTTATGCCTTCCAATCCCATTCCGATACCGAAGTCATCCTCGCCCTCTACGACAAATACCAGGAGAAATGTCTCGATCACCTTCGTGGCATGTTCGCCTTCGCTATTTATGATGAAAAAAACAATACCCTTTTCGTCGCGCGCGATCGCGTCGGGAAGAAGCCATTCAAATACTATCAAGACGAAAATGTTTTCATGTTTGCTTCCGAGCTCAAGGCCATCCTCACCCAGCCAGAATACGAGAGAAAACCAGATTATACTGCCATCCACCACTATCTGACTCTCCAATACGTTCCTGCGCCACTGACAGGCTTCGTAGGTATCAAGAAGCTCGAACCGGGTCATTATATGCATATCGATTTGAACACCCGTAAAATCGAGAAAAAGCAGTATTGGAAGCTCGATTATTCCAAGAAGCTCGATCTCTCAGAAGAAGAGTGGAAGAAACGCATCATCGACAAGCTCGAAGAATCGACGAAACTTCGAATGATTTCCGATGTTCCGCTCGGCGCCTTTCTTTCCGGTGGTATTGATTCGAGTGCCATCGTCGCCATGATGGCGAAGAATTCTGCGAAACCGATCAAGACATTCTCCATAGGATTCGAGGAAGAAAAATTCAATGAACTGAAATATGCGAAAATAATCGCGGACAAATTCAAAACTGACCACACGGAATTCATCGTGAAGCCGGACGCGATACATCTCCTCCCGATGCTCGTC
>CAZIBB010000061.1:0-2838 GCA_964537075.1 uncultured Bdellovibrionales bacterium
ACTCTCCGGCATTCACCTCAAGCACCGAATCCGCTTCCGCTAACGGACGAAAAATGTCCTGTGAGTCAGATGGGACATCATGCTCGAGAAAAATGACCCGGCCATCGCGCATCCAGGCGATATCAAGAGAAAAACGCATCCCCTTCATCCAAAAAGCATATTCCCCGGGGCCGATATCAGGAAAAAGAAAGAGCATCCCCCTTCCGGAAGGGAGAGATTCCCGTAAGCCGAGACCAAGCTCCCGAAGGGCTGGCGAAGACACCTTCTCGACAGTCCACTGTCGCGTCCCGATCACCACCATTCCCTCGTCTTGGTCGGATTTCTCAAAAAAAACAAAATCATAGGCGGTCGCGCCGATAATCACAAGAAGGAGGATGATGATGAACACTCTTTTTTTCCGTTGCATCATATATCAATTTCTTTTTAACTCCCTTCCGATCCAGAGAAAAAATACGATAAACCCACCCATGACGACAAGAAAAGATATCGCCTTGAAGAGTGGTGATACCTGCAGAGCGATAATCGCGATGAGGGCAGTAAACAGAGTGACCGAGAAAAATATCCTGGAATGCGACCACCCCAGCCTTCTGAGTCGAAAGTGGATGTGCCGTTCATCAGGCTGAAATACCGATCCGCCGGAAAAAATTCTCCAAAAAGCGACGAGGACCGCATCGATGATCGGAAGCGCCAAGACAAGCAGAGTCGTGGCGATTTTTGATCCTGCTATTATAGCAAGAACCGCGAGTGAAAAACCGATGAATGTCGATCCGGTCGTTCCAGCGAGAATCCGCGCAGGAGGAATATTGAGTATAAGGAACCCCATGATAGCACCGAGGAGTGCTGCGGAAACCAGCGCTATCGGTGGCTGATTGACTTCGGGTCGCAAACTCACGAGAAAAATGGTAATGGCCGCGATGCTCCCGACACTCCCAAGAAGACCGTCTGCCCCGTCAATCCAGTTCACAGCATTGATAAGGAGAAGCATCCAAAACAGCGTCACGAAAAATGACAACCCCATAATACCTGATTGGGTGAAATCAATGATACCCCCGAACGGATTTGTAACAAAACCGATACGGATGGAGAAAAAGTAGGCGATAATTCCGAGCGCCACCTGAAAAAGAAGCTGCGTCTTCCAATCAAGTTCGAGAAAATCATCGACGATACCAAAAAAGAAAATGAGGACCGCCCCGGCGACAAGTCCCCAAAGAGGTCTCGTCATGACCAAATGCTGGTCAATCCCTATTGCAAAAAAAAAGGAAAATATGATGGCAAGACCGCCAAAACGAGAAAGCATCCTTCCCTCCTTGTGTCGCGACCCGCCTCTCACATTGGTGAGGCGAAAATATGGAAGTGAAAAAAGGGATGCGAGCAGGAGCGATCCACAGAGAGCAAGGAAAAACGGGATGAGAAAGAGTTCCATACTGTTGGGGGCAGGGGTTCAGAATTGAAACAAGAGAGGATTCTTAATAATTCACCAGGCCGAGGGCGAAGGAAGCGACGAGAATCATCCCTTCAAGAAACAACAATGAAAAAAAAGTTATCTGACACACATCACGTTTCCCGATCTGAAAAAATCGAAAGGCCAGTATCAGATGTATCATCCAGATACCCGTTCCCAGAAGAGGTATGAAATACGCCTGCCACCATTCCCCGATAACATCTACTCCGAAATACACGTTGTAATGAAGTACGATCGCCGCCTCCCGGTTTCCGATGCCATACCAAATGACGAAAAAGGAAAGAATGAGAAGAAATCCAGAGATACCCATGAATACCCAGTGTGATGTATCTCGAAAAAACATCCGGAGGGATCCCATGACCCGATTGTCACCCTGTTTTTCTGTCATGATACGGCGGAATAATGAGTCAAGAAAATCGGCATCTATTTGCGAAGCCCCGCGATGAATCGTTTGAATTCAGGAACTTTATTGACCACTTCTTCATAGGGACCCTCGAGAAATTCGATAAGAAACCGGTCCAGCATGTCGAGCCGGTATTGGAGCTCCTCCATAGTCATGATAACGAAGCGTACGTCCCTCCCTACCTCAGCTTCCAGATGTGCCAAGGCCTGTTTCAGCTTGGTTCGATTGAGATGATTCACGACAAGGATGAGGTCAGCCTTCGCCTTCGGATAATTGAGAAAGACTCCGGAAACGAGAATCATCTTCACCTCGCCGATAAGCTTCAGTCTCTTGAAGACCTGCGACTGGGCATTGACATTCAGCTTCGCTACCAGATTATAGAGCTCGCCAAAAAATGGGAATTCCCTGTTGGCAGAATACATTTTTTTCCCACGGCGAAGACGGCAGATGACGAATTTCAAACGCTCCAACCGCACAAGCTCCGCGGTCACTCCTGGTCGATCCAGAAGAGTTCGCATGGCAATATCAGCTGACGGGAATTCACCATCGGGATTCAATGTGAAAAACCTGATGAGACGGGCGCGAATTTTCGATCCGAAGAGCGCGTCAAATATTTCGAGTGACATAAGAGAATCGTTAAACCGTTACAAGATTATGACCGGAAATACCACACTTTCAAAAAACCTCTCGGACAAGCTCCAATACTCTTCAGTATAGGGAAAGACCTCCTTTCCGTCAAAATGAGCGGAAATGTGGATTTCTCTCCCCTGAGATACTTAGTAACTGTCTAAATTCTCATGTCGTAGATAAAATTTCATCATTTTGTGCGAAAATTCTGAAAATGGAGAAGGAATATCGAGATATTCTGACGATATTTTCAGGATTTGCAGCCAAAAGGATGAAATTTTAACCGACAAGCGAGAGAAATTCTTATTTTTGAACACTCGCGGTGAGAATTTAGACAGTTACTTAG
>CAZIBB010000062.1:0-2832 GCA_964537075.1 uncultured Bdellovibrionales bacterium
TCTAATCCCGCAGGATATGTGTCAGGAGTTTGGCGAGAGAAATGGTCGCGACGCCGATCACGGTATCGGCTCCCCCATAATAGATGATCAGTTTGCTCCCTATGATGACGGATCCGCACGGGAACACGACATTCGGTACGATCCCCTCTTTCTCATAAGGCATTTCCGGGGAGAATATCGGCGCATCGGTACGACCGAGCACCTTCTCCGGATCCTTCAGGTCAAGCAATGCCGCTCCCACGCTATACCGATGATCCTCGGAAGAGACGCCATGGTAGAGGAGGAGCCAGCCTCTCTTGGTCTTGAGCGGGGTCGAAGATATACCGATCTTCAGATCATCCCACATACCGGGACGTGGGCGAAGAATCGGATTTCGCGGAAGAAAATGCTTGCCGTCGAGTTCGATGAGATGTTCGACGAAACATAAATCGATATTCGGCTGGAAACGATGGAGGAAGACATATTGACCGTTGATTTTCTCCGGAAAGATGGCCGCATCCTTGTCGTCGGTACCCGGAGAAGAGATGAGCACGGGAGTCGTCCATTCATTGAATCGGCGTTCCTTGAATGCATTCACGGAAATGCTCGTCATCGCGACCCGCGGAGGATTGACCGCATCGAAGGCGGTGTAGCACATGAAATACGTATTATCGATACGCGTGATACGCGCATCCTCACAACCGGAATTTCCCGGACGCTGTTTCTGTTCGAAAAGTTCGCGCGGACCATAGATCGGTTCCGGCAACCGCTCTTCGACCGTCGCGATATCCGAGAGCACGGCATATCCCATCACGGAAGTATCCTCATGACCCATGGCGCGATACACGAGATGGATTTTCCCATCCTCGAAGAATGCCGCCGGATTGAACACCGCCTTGTCTTCCCAGGGATGTTCCGGGATCGGCACGAGTATCGGATTTTCCTTGGCGCGATCGAAGACGATCTCTCCCTCGGGCTGCGTCATATCCTCGATCAATCTCGAAAGCGATGTCGTCGCACGGCAGACGGTCGTATCAGCCGCCCCGTAGTAGATATGGAGATCATCCCCCTCGATCAGGGCTCCGGAGGGAAAGGTGATATTGTCCACCATGCCGTAGAGTTCGTAATTCTCGTGCGGCATGATAAGCGGCGTCTGCGTCCGGCCGAGAATTTTCTGCGGGTTCTTCTTATCAAGCAATACCGCCTCGATACCGAACACCTGCTCTCGCGTCCCATAATGATAGATATGCGAATACACGAGGAGCCACCCCCTGGATGTCTCAAGCGGCGGCGCGCCGATCTCCACATGATCCCCTATCCGTTTCGACAAGTGCATGGCGTGACTCGGCAGATCCGCATACCAGCTCTGCCAGTATTCTTCCGACCACATGTCCGACTCCTCATCAAAAAAAGCGAGTGCGATCGTCGATGGCGGGCGATCCGTATTGACCGAAAGAAGCGCCACGAATTTTCCGCCGATCTTCTTCGGAAACAAAGTCATCGCCTTGGAATTGAACTGCGTTATATGATGTTTCTCGCGTATCTTCTTCAGATCGGATGTGATAGCGAGTCCGATCGTGATTCCATCCGGACCAAATGGAAAGGTCGAGAGCGCCGTGTAAAAAATATAATAGTTTTCACCGATTTTCGTCACGCGAGGATCCTCACAGCCATATCGTTCCCAGCTTTCTTCGGGCACGATGAACGGCGTCGTTTTCGTGAATCGAACCCCATCTTTGCTTTCTGCTTTTCCTACCACCGAGAGCATGAGTTCCACTCCCTCATAAAACTGCGGTTCTGAGAGCGCACGGTACAGGAGCGCGACGGATTTTCCGCTTCCGGTTTTGACCGGACAGCCATTGAAGGCGGCGGCGGCCTCAAAGGTATGCTCCCAGTTCGGACGAAGCAACGGATTGTATTCAGAGCGAGTGACAGTGAGCATAAACAAAGAAAAAATAATTACTCTTTAAGCGTGATAGCCTTCAATCGCACCGGCTGATGCGTCATGAGACGCTTGAGAAAATCATCGATCGGACAGGCGGCGACGGCGACCGTCTGATCCGATGCCCCGTAATAGACGAGGAGCATGTCATCCTTGATCACCGAACCGCAAACATAGACGACCCCCCGCTTGTGTCCGTTATTTTCATAACTCATTTCCGGTTCGAGTATCGGCTGATCCGAGCGTCGCATCACCTTTTCGGGATGTTTGAGATCGAGGAGCATCACTCCTACCTTATACTTCCCCGGATCACGATAATCCATCGCATGATAAAACACCAGCCACCCGCGATCAGTCCGAAGCGGTGGCGCCCCTACTCCGCGGATGATATTATCCCACTGATTCCGACGATCCGCCTGCACATATCCGCCGCCGCCATGCGATTGCAGGCTCTCGATATAATTTCCATTCCCCAGATCGTCGAGACTTTCTACATACTCAATCTTGATTTCCGGACTGATGCCATGGAGCACGGCATACTTTCCCTTGATTTTCTCGGGAAAAATAACCCAGTTCTTTTGGATTTCTCCCGGCTGGGAAATGAGCCGCGGCGACGTCCAATGCCAATGCTTCGCCAAAAAATCCTTGGTCGCGATGGAAGAGAGAGCGACGCCGGGGGGATGAGTCCCATCGAAAGCGACATAGATGAGATAAATGGTATCCTCGATGCGAACGATGCGCGGATCCTCGCACCCGCCGTATCCCCCACCCGATACAGCAGTGTATGGATGTTTCTTCGCCCTCGGATGACGCTTGTCGAAGGTCTGCGAAGGAATGAATACCGGTCCCGGTTCGCGATGATGTATGCAGATACCGTCAAAGCTCGCCGCATATCCGAGTACCGACAGACC
>CAZIBB010000063.1:0-2820 GCA_964537075.1 uncultured Bdellovibrionales bacterium
ACCGCCAAAAGTAATTTTTTATCTCCATTTCACCACTCATCAGGACCTCTCGGCTGACGAAAAAAGTCGCCCCCAATCAATGGCGGAGCAGCTTCTTTTTTCGAGCCGAGAGGCCTTCTTCACACAGTGTGAAACGAGAGCCAAAAAATTCTTTTGGCGACCGGACTATTGCGTATCAGGATAGGATGTAAGGTGGTACAGTTGCGTATTTGCAGAAAAAAAGTTATGATATCGGCAGAGAGGAAATACATTTGTTTTCCTCCGATGAATTTTAATCCGTATAGAGAGCAAGCATATGACAGACACTATGGGAGACAGCATGAAAGATCGGGATTTTGTCGAGTATGTGGTGAAGATGATCGTAGACAATCCGGAATCGGTGAAGGTAGAACGAAAGATTGATGAGATGGGAGTATTGATAACGCTCGATGTGCACCCCAGCGATATGGGGATGGTGATCGGACGGGAAGGAATGACTGCCAAGGCTTTGCGTACACTCCTGCGTGTTATCGGCGCGCGCAACAGTGCCCGGGTCAATCTGAAAATCAACGAACCGGAAGGCTCTACGCGTCCTCCCCGCGAACCGCGCGAATCGGCTGGCGCTCGCGATGACCACCGCGCGGAGCGGATGGAACAGCCGATCAGTCCCGCAGAAAAGCCGCCCGAAGAAAAGAAGACTCTCGACGACGTGATGAATGATATTCAGATCTAGTCTGGTAAAACCGCATCAATCCAAAAGCCGCCCGCTCCTCAAAAAGAAGGCGGTTTTTTGTGAAATAATTTTTTACACTTTTCACCGCCGCCATTGACTTTTTAGTTTTTTAGGTGTATAATGTTCAGTCAGTTGATTTAACAACACAAGAAAGGGAAATACTATGTACCAGAATTCTGTCGCGGTAGCCGTAGTCATACTGCCCGTATCCTTAGTAAGTTTTGCCGAAGGCCTCATGGTCATTCAGCGGGGGAATCCGCAGGAAGACGGACATGACCTATGGGCGTTTCCCGGTGGGTACGTAGGGATTGAAGATGTACGGCAAGCGGCTGTACGAGAAGTATTTGAGGAACTGCAGATCAAGGTGAATCCCGCTGAGCTCGATGTCAAGGATGTCAAGAGCGTTCCGGATGGAACCAAGCATCTCATTTTTCTTCAAGCGCCAATGGTGCTTGAAGAAGACCTTCCGCCGTTTATCGCAAATGGCGAAGTAGCAGAAAGGAAGATAATAACCAATGTCAGAGAAGTGAATTGGGCGTTCCCTCTTCACTGCGAGCAGGCGAAGAAGTTTTTCGCCGGTATCGACAAATGAATCCCAATGAGGATCAAACAAGAGGGACGTTCTCAATATGAACGTCCCTCTCTCTTTTTCCATAATTGTAAATAAAAGTGACACTTTTATGAAAATTCGGTGGGATTTTACAAAGGGGAGTAGGGTGGAGGTAGTTCTTTCACAAGTATGTGAATGAAATTCTTGCAATCAAAGGAGGATTAAATGGGAAGATTCATTTCGTCGGTGGATACGAGTCAGACGGGGCAGATCATCGGACCATATGGGAGGAGTGTAGCTATCGCTACTTGCCCAGCCATAGAAGAGTATTTTTACCCCAAAGAGACTGACAAGCGACTAGGTTTGTCACAAAGGGATGTTGGTCTTCATTGTGATGTAACACCACGCTCTTATGCCTTACCTCAGCGTTCGTATGTGGCGTATGATTTCAAAGGAGACCCCTACGAGATCGGCGCATCGTTGCCCAAGGAAGAGCTGATGTCTCTTTTTGAGGTTAGCGTGCTGTTGAGAGCACATCCACATTTAGCAGGGGATCCATCTTTTTTAGCAACGAAGGATAGTATTGCTGAGTATATCCTCTTCAATTATTTCTTTGTTGCAGGGATCAATGGACCAGTTTTTATAGATGCTGCGTGGGATGACTTTAGTGATGCTAGGTGGGATTGGCCACTTGAGATATGGAATCTTGATGCTAAGCAAATCACTAATGCTGTGAGATCAAGAGAGAAATATCCACCGCCATGGTCAGGTCGTTATATTTTTCGGAATCGACACGCTACTCCGTAGACGAGAGCTCTTCGCGATATGGGAAAAACCTCGCTTGGTGCGATGGGGATCCTGTACAGGATAAATATGTGGGCTGTGCAAAGCCAACAGGATACAAAGATTGGTAGGGTGCAGTATTCAGCAGAGATCTTGAGAGGCTGTTTGGAAAATTCCGAGCAGCCTCTTTTTTTGGAAGTATATATAGTCAGTATGGATGTATAATTGTAAAGAAAAATGACAATTTTCTGAAAAAGTTATTACCCGCAACAGAAGTTTTCTGTTGCGGGTAATTTTTTGTAAATTTTTTTCGCAAGTCCCACAAGCGGATATGTTGTGGGTATCTTATGCTAGTCGTCACCTACTCATACGCACGTACTTTTCTCCATCGTGGAGATGATACGCTGTTCTCCCATACGGACCAGGATGTGGTTTGAGTTTGACTTCAGGGTGTTGCGCTAGATAAGCCTTAACATCTCGAAAGTCAAGATGTTCTGTATCGGAGTACCTCCTGATGGATCTTTCATACTCGACCTCAGCTTTGTTGACGCCTATACTCTTAAGCGACACTTTATGTTGTGAACATGCCGCGAAGAAATCTTTATAGCCATCTCTTGTATAGATAGAGAGCGAGTTGTCGTTGGCTCGCTTAAGGAGTCCTCTACAGGCATTTCTTCCAATTGCTTTCAACTCCTTTTCATTGGTTCCAATATCTTCCAAGGAAAGACGAGCCATACGGAGGAGGCCTTTCATATAGAGGATGAGGGCATAATAC
>CAZIBB010000064.1:0-2417 GCA_964537075.1 uncultured Bdellovibrionales bacterium
CTGAGGAGCTCGAGAGTTTTGACTGGTCCGCTCTGCCAAACAGCTTCGCACTCAAGCCGAATCGCGGTTTCGGCGGCGAAGGAATTCTGATCGTGTACGGACGAAAAAAAGCTGCTCGCGCTGCTTCTCAAAATGCTACCGATGGGACAGCCCGCGAAGAGGGATGGATAAAAGCTGATGGATCAACAATTTCCATTGAAGACATCAAAACCCATATCCGCAATATTTTAGATGGGTCATTTTCTCTTTCGAATATTCCCGATATCGCTTTTTTTGAAGAACGCCTGACGCTCCTGAAACTGTTCAAGCCTTATGCTTACAAGGGCATCCCGGATATCCGCGTCATCGTCTTTAACCGTGTCCCCGTAATGGCGATGCTCCGTCTCCCGACGCGTGCATCGGGTGGCAAAGCCAACCTCCAGCAAGGAGCGGTCGGGGTCGGCATCGATCTCGCCACCGGCACGACGACTCATGCCATTCTCGGCAAAGGATCTGCTATCGAATACGTACCCGGCACCCGCCTCGCGCTCTCCGGCATCAAAATTCCTTACTGGAAAGATATCCTGCGGATGTCAGTCGTCGCCCAAGAAGTTTCCGGACTCGGATTTCTCGGTGCCGATATCGCAATCGATCGGGAGCGCGGGCCGGTCATCTTGGAACTGAATGCGCGTCCCGGGCTCTCCATTCAGCTGGCGAACTCAAGCGGTCTCAAACGGCGCTTGGAGCGCGTTTCCGGACTCAATATCAAAACCGCTGAACGAGGCATACGTGTCGGGATGAACCTCTTCGGAGGCGAGATCGAAGAAGAAATCGAGGAGCTTTCCGGCAAACGCGTTATTGGGAGCATTGAAAAAGTGAAGTTTATCGGGAAAGATGGAAAAGAGAAAGAGGTCGAAGCTAAGATTGACACTGGCGCCGATTCAACCTCTATCGACACCGCGCTCGCCCGCGAGCTCGGGTTCGGAGAGGTGCTTGATTTTTTTGAGACCATCCCGAAACTGGCCTCGACGAACCGCGAAGATCTGAAAAAGGTTTCCGACGAGTACGACGCAAAATACAAAAATGCGCATCCGGATCTGAAAGCGATCACCTTCGCCTATTCCGCCAATGGATTCAGTATGCGCCCGAAAGTCGAAATCTCCTTCGTTATGGACACCGTCAATGTTCCATCATATGTGACGATTGTCGACCGCGCCCATCTCGAATATCCCGCTATAGTCGGGAGGAAGAGCCTTCGGAAATTTCTCGTCGATGTAAGCAAATAAGATATACCGTATGACCAAAAACTTCAAAATTCTCCTCAAGGAATCTCGCGAACTCGGGCTGATGACGGATGTCATTTACCCGGAGAAGGAAGTCGTTGAAATATCTGATGGGGTTCAGAAGATAATCGCGAAAGAGGTGTTTTCTTTTGTCGATAATCCGCTCTCCTCAAGCGCCGTGTTGGCACGGAACAAGGAGATCGCGTATCGTCTGTGGAAACGGGAAGGCATTCCGTTCCCGCAAAATCTTTATTTCAGGAACAA
The DNA here is from genome assembly GCA_964537075.1 of uncultured Bdellovibrionales bacterium. Lineage (GTDB taxonomy): Bacteria > Patescibacteriota > Minisyncoccia > Moranbacterales > UBA1568 > CAYTED01. Next base: position 1,527 of record CAZIBB010000064.1, read on the forward strand.
CTCTCTGTTCCCTACAATGGCCGAGGGCTTGAACTTGAACTTCCCCGTGGTTTTCAAAAAATCAAATGGGAAAAAAAGCATCGGTGTCCACACGAATATCGCCTCATTCGAAGAGCTTCAAAAAATCGTCATGGATTCCGAAGGAAGCTTCATCATACAAGAAATGGCCTTTGGAAAAGAATACCGTCTGCTGATCTATAAAGATCGCCTCCTTGGCGCCCTAGAGATGATCCCGCCACAAGTAATCGGAAATGGGATCGATACCGTCGAAACACTCATACAAAAACAGCATCCGAAGCTCGAGAAAAAAATCATCATCAACGAAAAAGCGATCCGCACATTGGAGAAAAACGGCCTCTCGCTACAGGCTATTCCGGAAGACGGGGCCTGCGTCCAGCTTCAGGAAAATTCATGCCTTGCCGAGGGTGGATCATCGGTGGATTGCACCGATATCGTCCATGAAAATATGATCGAGCTGGCCAGAAAAGCGGCCCGGGCAATAAATATGAGATTGGCGGGGATAGATCTCATATGTGAGGATATTTCCATCGATCCCGCAAAACAGAAAGTTTCTTTCCTGGAAACGAACAGCTTCCCCAGTATGAGCATTCACTACGAACCGACGGTGGGGATGCCTCGTCGCGTAATACGCGACATACTGAAAGACGTCTTCGGCAAATAACAATGACTGAAAAGCATGAAAATTACCGTCATCTGCAAAACCAATGAATGGCAAGTCGAGAGGCTGAGAGAAGCCGCGCCGAAATTCGGTGTCGATATCGAGGTCCGTGATATTACGGAATCAGGAGAAGAAGATATCGGGCCAACGGGAGAAATGGAAGAAGAAAACGTCCTTGCAGAGGAAAGTCCTGCTACTATGGACTTAAATGA
>CAZIBB010000065.1:0-1943 GCA_964537075.1 uncultured Bdellovibrionales bacterium
ATAACGATCCTCTTCGGGGTGCTCTCGTTTTTTTCGGGCGTGTTTCTGGTTGTGCGGAGCATGCTGCGCTTCCGTATTCAGATCAATCGTTCGATCGCTATGGATCTCGAGGTGATTCAAGTGATGAAAAAAAATGTCGAGGAAAAAAACAGCTCGGCAGGAAATGAGCCATGGAAGGAGGAAGTGGCGGCGATGGAGCAGCTCCTCGTGACGCTCGCCTCGATGAAGCGGGTCATGGGCTGGCGAAGTTTTTTTTATGATACGCCGAATATCGTCTTTGAGGTGGCGAATCCTGCCGATAAGGAAGAGATTTTCTTTTATTTCGCGGTGCCGAAGAAGTTCCGCGAGAGCATTGAAAAACAAATTCATGGATTTTTCCCGGATTCGGTGATCGAGAAGGTATCTGACTATACTATCTTTTCACCCGGCTGCGAGGCGGCTTTTTCGACCCTGGAACTCTCCAAGAGTTATGCCCTTCCTATCAAATCCTATCGATCGCTCAGCAGGGACCCCTTAAGCGAGATAACCAATGCCCTGTCGCGGCTTGCCGCTACCGGTGAGGGGGCGGCGCTTCAATTCGTCCTGACGCCGGCAGGAACAGGCTGGCATTCCAAGGGAAAGGAAATCGCGCAGAAAATGCAGAGCGGCAAACGTCTGAAGGACGCGCAGGAGAACTCGATCCTGAAAGAAATGGGCAAGGGACTGCTTTCGGCTTTTCTTCCCGGGAAACGCGATCCGGATGCCGGGAAAAAAGAAATGGTAAGTCTGACACCGGAAGAACAGGATATTGTGAAGGCGATCGATAGCAAGGCGTCGAAGCCGGCATTCAAGGTGAATATCCGCCTCGTGGCGGCGGCAAAGGAGCAGCACCGAGCGGAAGAAATTCTCGCGCATATGGAGAATGCGTTCTCGCAATTCGAAAATCTCGAAATCAATTCCTTCCGGATACGCAAGCGTGTGCGGGGTCGTCAGGCAGCCTTCGATTATATCTATCGGAATTTCGATGAAGACAGCGCGGTGATCCTCTCCACGGAGGAAGTGGCGAGCATCTTTCATTTTCCGACGTCACAGATCGAGACGCCGAAGATCAAGTGGCTCAAGGCCGGAGCCGCCGCCCCGCCGGTGGATATCCCGAAGGATGGCATGCTCCTCGGATACAATGATTACCGTGGAACGAAGGCGGATATCCGCATCACGGAGAGCGATCGGAGGCGGCATATGTATGTGATCGGACAGACGGGTGTCGGAAAATCCGTCTATCTTCAGGAGATGGCGAAGAAGGATGCTCGCGCCGGTCACGGATTCTGCTTTATCGATCCGCATGGCGATGCGATCGAAGATATCCTGGCTGCGATTCCCAAGGAACGCGCCGAAGACGTCATTCTTTTCGATCCGTCCGATACGGAGCGGCCGATCGGACTCAATATGCTCGAATTCGACCCGGCGCATCCGGAACAGAAGACATTCGTCATCAATGAGATGATCGGGATTTTCGACCAGCTCTATGATCTCAAAGCGACCGGTGGACCGATGTTCGAGCAGTATATTCGCAATGCCATGCTCCTCATCATGGAGGATCCGGAAAGCGGGTCGACCTTGATGGAGATTTCCAAGGTGTTGGCGGATGAGGATTTCCGGAAATACAAATTGTCCAAATGCAAGAATCCGATCGCCTATGATTTCTGGACCAAGGAAGCGGAGAAAGCCGGCGGCGAGGCGGCGCTCGCCAATATGGTGCCATACATCACCTCCAAGCTCACGACCTTCATCAGTAATGACATGATGCGACCGATCATCGCCCAGCAGAAGAGCACGCTCAATTTCCGCGATATCATGGACAATAACAAGATACTTCTCGTGAATCTCTCGAAGGGGAAGATCGGGGAAATCAATGCGAGGCTTCTCGGCATGGTCATCGTCGGGAAGATCCTCATGGCGGCGCT
>CAZIBB010000066.1:0-1861 GCA_964537075.1 uncultured Bdellovibrionales bacterium
CTTGTGAATAAAACAGAAGTGCACAATATGGATGCGTACTTTAAAAAGAAGGAACTGGAAGAGAAGAAGGTGGATCTGATTGGTTGGATTGAAATGGTGACAAATAGGAAAATCCCAGATTTAGAAAAACCGGACGTCCTAAAAATGGTTGGTCTCGTGATGTATTACTATTTTGACTTCCTCCAAAGAGATTACGAAACCAGAAATAAAGACAAATATTTCGGATCGACTTCTTATCCTGAGGTTATGGGGGACTACTTATCACTACTCGCAGAAGGCACGGACTCAAATTACCGACTAAATAATCGCTTTTATCAGAGGCATAAAGAGAGCCCGGAAGGTTTTATTACATCTTTAACTAACCAAGAGTTACTAAGTTATACGCGGTTTCTTTTTGACGCTGACGCCTCTCCAATTCAACTACATATCGATGCCATCGAAGAAATAGCAAGAAGGATTCTCTCGAAAGATCTCGAAACTGATCCAGTAAATGTTGACACGACAGCTCTTGATGAAGCGATCTATCAGTTTGTGTTTCAAATAGTTGTCGTGACAGAAAAAGAGAGAGACAGCGAATTGCCTTCAAGCAACATTCAAAAGACATTCGAGGCTTTAAGAAAGGTTCTCTCATCGGATAACCTCCCCACGGGACTGAAATTTATCATTCTCAGTTCTTTAACCGACCACGAGCGCGGAAGCGGCAGTCTTATACATGCGCGTCTACAAAGCGCATTTCAGAGACTTCTTAAATACTACAATTCTGAACTCAGATCCATGATCAAGGCGGTTTTTAAGGAAGAGGAGGATCGATATCTCACGGGAAGCAGAGACCTGTACCGTTATGAGGAGAACTTTTTCTACACTCTCTACCAAGGATGGAGTGGCTCTGCAGAGGCGGCCGAGGAAATAGAGAAAATAAGAGCAGCTGCTATACGCGAACTCAAGAATCATCCAGAAGCGATCAAACTATATTGGCGCAAATACCCAGTGGAGAAGACCTGGGATAGTTACGATGATGTTCTTCAAGCAGACAGGATGTTTACAATGTTTGACACCAATAATCCTCTCTACATGCCGCTAGAAACCTTAATTGCTGTAACGAGAGAGGCGGAAATTACCGACCGGGAGGTATTGTCAAAGGTGGAATTTTGGGAAAGTATCCACGAGGATCCGCGACTACAAGAAATCTCTGTCATCAAAGAGGATACTTCAACGCTGAAGTCTTTCCTATTAAGAAACGGATTCTTAGACCGAGAGATAAAAGAGGTCTCGTCGGATTAATTCAAAAAGAATGGTTGCAACGTCAACAGGTTTAAGCAACTTACCGCAACAGATGATAGCGCTTATTCCGGCTGCTATTGAAGAAGGAAATAAGCAGGCCGCTCGTATGTTGTGGGGCATACTCCAGAACTTTCTATTGGAGCATTGGTTCCTATCTGTTGGTATCTTTTTTCTATTATTCTCAATCGCCACGCTCAAGGCGGTACTTGGTCGGTGGGGTAGCTTGGGCAGTCTCTTGTATAACTTTCTCTACTTCAGCTCACTCTACCTTGCTGGGCTGATCTGGGGTCCAGAAATATTTGTGAACGATTTCTTTAATGCAGTTTGTGCGGCGATCTTATATCCAAGCTGCTATCTCTTGGTCAGATACATTTTGAATAAGGCTGGCTTACGCAGACGATTCTAAAAGATATGGGACACCAACGGAACACCTCTGTGGTGTCCCATTTGTGCCAAAACCGTAGTGTCCGAGGAGGGTCGAAGCGGTGTTAGAAAAGTCGCCAGGAAACCCTTGTGGGGCCTCGCTGTACAATGTACGAGACCGATGAGGCCAGCAAAAAGTGCGCGACCTAAAGTTTGT
>CAZIBB010000067.1:0-1843 GCA_964537075.1 uncultured Bdellovibrionales bacterium
CTCTTTAGGTTGCGACCCGTGAAATCCAAGGCGTGTTCACGCATTTCGTCGCTTGCGATTTTCCAGAACTCTTCAAGAAGCGGGTCGTTCAATTCGATTTTTCCTCTGCCATAGAACAGCATTAAATGCTCCACTAGGCGTTCGTCTTTGTCGCTGGACCTTCTTTTTTTACTCTTATCTACATTTCCGACATTCTTGGCAGCCTCTAGGTAGCGTTCCTTGAGGATAATAAAAGGGTCATTGTACGCGGGTGCGTAGAGCATAAGCGTGCTCCACGCGGCATTATAAAGACGGTCATTGAATTGACCTGGCGGGAAAATCTTATCGAGATTCTTCAATATCCACTCCTTGTCTACAAGTAACAGCCAAGGGAAAAATCTTCCGTATACCGCGCGTACAGCAATGGACGGGTCGTTGTTGGGGTCTAAGTGAAAATCCAACACAGTGCGAACCTCAGGCATTAAATCAAAACCCTCTTTCAACTTTTCCTTTCCTTCTGTCTTTTCGATACACCTATAAGCCCACAAAGAATATTCCATCACTGCACCCAAAGCTTCTCCACGGGATGTATTTATCGCGAGGCTGTATGCATCATCGTGACTTTCTTCTCTCTTTGCCTCGTCTTCAGGTGTCGGGTCTTCGCTGTGTGTGAGAGGTTCAATTATCGCCCAAACCTTTTCTCGAAGCTCATATGGAATTGAGTTGTGATTAGTACCGCGTGATACCAAAGACCCAACAGCCCTTCTTGCCCAGCTCCAATCAGGGTCCTGGTCTCCAACGCCGCCCTTTCTATCAGGAATATGCTCTGGTTGCTGTATTACCCAAAGGCATAATTCAATCAGAGCAGGCCAGGCTATTGTATGTTTGTTCTGTACCAACTCAACGAATGCTTGGATATATGACCTGATGTAGGTCGGGTCAATATCTTTGAATTTTTCAGCAGCAGAATAGAATTTCTCAGGATTTAATTTTACTGCGCCTGCCAATTCTCGACCCAAGCCTTCCTTTGATGGACCGAGGTGTTGGTTTTCTTTCGGCTCCCATTTTTTGAGATATTCCACCAATGCATCAATTTCCATCTCGGCGAGTTCTTTAGCGTGCGTGTCGCTTTCAGGACCTACCCAGCTTGTAGAGTAGGAAGGAAAATCTGGATGCTGCGGCTCCCCATGACTTTTAACCAGCTCTTCGTAGCGAGCTTTCCATTCAGGAGGAATATCATCTTTGATGAATGAGAGCTTATCCCTTTGCCAATATTCTTTCCGCTTTTTTGTGATGTCAGCACCGTCATCTGACTCAGAGCGTCTGAGATATTCGCTTATATGGTGGGCCTCATCAATCCAGCCAAGGATTGTCTTCTGCTGGGATTCACTTAAGAGCTTGAAGCCAGCTCGCATCAAACGCGAATACTCATGTTCAATATCATTTACATCGAAGTGTTCTTCGTTAGTGAGTTCTTGAGCAACCAGTTCAGGAGCTGATTCTGCTACTTCAGCCAGAAGGAAAAAGGCAAGTCTACGGAAGACCGTCCATTTTCTTGCCACCAATTCTGGGTATAACTCTCTTATAAAACCAGGATTTTCTTTCAGGATTTCAATACCGATATCTCTGACGGCATCAATTAGAACATCCTCCGTATCACTGTGGTCGTGGTTCTGTTCGTGGTCCTCTATGGCTCCACGGGGAATGTAAGAGTTGTCCTCAAATTTATGTTCTTCTTCTTTCTGGTCACGATGTTCGTGAGTGCGAAATGAGAGCAAAAGTTCGCAGACAAGGTCGAACGCTCGTTTCTTATTTAAGGCAACAAGTCTTTTATACTCCTTTTTGAAATACTGGTCGTAATACC
>CAZIBB010000068.1:0-1609 GCA_964537075.1 uncultured Bdellovibrionales bacterium
GATGATGTATGCAGATACCGTCAAAGCTCGCCGCATATCCGAGTACCGACAGACCGTCATGACCCTGCGCCCGATACAGGAGATGCACCACGCCATCGATATGAAGCGCGGCCGGATTGAATGTCGCGATCGACTCCCAATGATTTTCAGGACGAGGGGAAAGTATCGGATTGCTCGGATGACGCTCCAAGGAGACGCGATTTTCTTTTGGCTCTTTCTTCACCTTCTTCACCGAAACTTTCGAGAGCGGCGTTTTCTTCAGAAATTTCGGCGAAGCCTGGGAGACATACCGAAGCGGCTCGGCGAAAATCCGATATTCTCCCTCCTGAAAATATCCGACGAAACCGTCTTTCGTCGAAATCACTCCCACCAATCGGGTATCCGCGGTCTTCCAATGGTCAGGCTGCTCCCAGAGGGGATGTCTTGAGCGCCACAAAAGTTTGGCCGGGGCAAGTTTATCAAACAATGCCGCACCGAGACAGAGTTTACCACGGATATTTTTGGCGAGATAGAAAAGGGCTATGCCTTCCTGTGTGGAAAAGGCATTGCCGGGGAGAAGCGAGCCATAATCGAAATGACTGTGCCTCGGTTCCAAGACCGATTGCGAAAAGGGAGAAAAGTTTTTCAAATCACTCGAAAGTGCCATTTTGATCGACCTTCCGTTCGCAGAAAAATACAGGATGGAATGATCCTCAAAAGAATATTCCGGAACCAAGACTCCGAAACTATGAATGCCCTCGATACATCCGATTTTCTTCCAATGAAGGGCGTTTTTCGAATGAGCGGCATAGAGATAAGTCTTTCCACCCCGTTTTTTGGTATAGGTCAGGAAATATCCCTCACTCCCGGGAAGTTCCGCAATCGCCATATCGAGAACATTCGAGAGATCTTCTCTGATACCGAGCGATTTGGTCACGATAAAGCGACCGGGATTCGCCTTGAACTGAAGTCCTGATCGACTTTCCACCAGAGACAGACTTTTCTCGTGGGTTCCGAATGGTGCGACGAAGAGGACGACGGTTTTCCCTTCCGAAAAAACCTCATACCCTCGAGGAAATGATCTTTGGCTGGCCATATTCTTTTTTTGTCTTTCTTTCATCCGCAGTATATCATTTTTTCCGAAGAAAAAACAGCTCAACAAAAATCCCCAGCTCATCATTTGGGGATTTTTTTGAAAATAATATTCTGTTCGCGATTACGCCTTCGGCGCGCGGGCACCGACGATTTCAGCAGAAACATTGGATGGAACCTCGGAATAGTGTCCGAATTCCATCGAATAGCTTGCACGACCCTGAGACATCGAGCGCATCTGCGTCGCGTATCCGAACATGGATGCGAGCGGCACATCGGCATGGATTTCCTTCACGCGGGCATTCCCCTCTCCACGATCCTGCATTTCCTTGATGATACCGCGCTTGGAGTTGATATCACCCACGATATCACCCATGAATCCTTCCGGAGTGATCACCACGACTTTCATAATCGGCTCGAGAATGACCGGCTTGGCACGACGCGCCGCCTCCTTGAAAGCGAGCGAGCCGGCGACGCGGAAAGCGGCTTCCGAAGAGTCGACATCATGGAAGGATCCGTCATAGACCGTCGCCTTCAC